>NC_010681.1:1276439-1595548 GCF_000020125.1 Paraburkholderia phytofirmans PsJN | reverse complement strand
AATCCGGGTTCAACGCAATTGCGCGATCGAAGCTGCCGAGTGCATCGAGCGGCCGGTTCAGGCCGGCTTGCGCGTTGCCGCGGTTGTTGAGTGCATCGGGGAATTTGGGCTGCAAGGCGAGCGCCCGATCGGCGCTCGCAAGGGCTTCGTCGAAACGCTGCAGGACGTTCAACGCATACGCGAGATTGGAATGAAGCGGTGCCTGTTTCGCGTTGATGGCAAGCGCTTTTCCAAGTAACTCGACGCCCTCTTGCAAGCGGCCCGCTTGCAGCGCCAACGCGCCGAGCAATTGCAGCGCGTCGAAATGACGGGGCTTGAGTTCGAGGATCTCGCGAAAGAGTTCTTCTGCCTCGGCGAATGCGCCGTTCTGCTGAAGCGCGACGGCTTGCCGAAGCATGTGGTCCAACTGTTGCGGCAAATTGGCGGGCTTGCTCATGCGGAGAGCTTTGATCGAATGCGCGTGAAAACCGTGAGAGCTTTTGAGTTGCAGTGCGTCGTTCAAGATGAGCGCGCAGCGGACTCGAAAGAGCGAAGCCGATTATCGCCGAAAACCACGCATCCGCACGCACGCGCGTCACGCCGCAACGTGACGCGCGTTTGACCGCTTACTGCGCGGTCGGCAGATGCTTACGCTTGGCAAGATCCTGCGCCATTGCGTAGTGTTCCTGGATCGTCGGCAATGCCTTCTTCGCCGCGTCCTTCAACTGCTCGTCGCGGCCCGAGGCGATTTCCGCCTGGAATGCCGACAGCGCTTTCTGTTCGCCGGCGAGCGCGACCTGTTCGATATAGGCCTTGTCGAATTCGGCGCCACGCAGGTTGTTGATGCTCGCGAGCACCGCCGCGTCGGGATCGTTTTTCGGCACATCGACGCCGCGCGGGCTCGCCGCGCGCAGTGCGTCGGAGATTTTCGCGTTGTCGGCCGAGACGCGCTCGGCGAAGGCCTTGACGTCGCGGTCGGTCGAGCGCGAGGTCGCGATGCGCGCGGCGTCGCGTTGCGTCGCGACGGCCTTGGTGCCGTCCGCGATGAACGTCTGGTCGGCGGCATGCAGACGGCCGGCGTCTGCCGCGGCCGCTGCCGGCGTAGTTTGAGCGTTGGCCGCGCCGGCGACGACGAGCAGTCCAGCCATGCAGGTGCTGGCGATAGTGGCGAGAGGCAAGCGGATCATACGTTCTCCTTGAGGTGGAAGCGAAACGGCAGCGATGCGTGTGCGCCTCAGGCGTCGGGCCGACTGCGCGCATACCTTGCAGTCAGCTTTCGCGTCGCTGACGGCGCCACGCTTTAATCGCTGTGAATTCTAGGAGCCGTGCCCCGCGGCATGTGATACGACGCTGTCGCTTCTGTAACGTTAGGTAACCCTCATATCAATGCCTTGACAGGCCTGTATTGCGGCCAAATGTGTTTGCGCCGCCTCGTGCCCTCGATATCGCTTGCGTGTTAACCAGAGCATGCGAGGAAAACCATGCGGAATCGCTGAATTTTCTGTCGGCCGCGCCGATAACAGAAAGGTAAGGCGCGCGCCAGGATCGAACGACACGGTTGGGTGGCGCATCCCACGCACCGTAATCCTGGAGAGATTCGATGGCAGTAGACAACCGCGCGAACGATGAACGCAGCAACCTGACGAGTTCCAACAAGTTCGAGTTGTTGCTGTACCGCCTGGGCTCGGTGCCCGGCAGCGACGCGCACGAGCTTTATGGCATCAACGTCTTCAAGGTGCGGGAAATCTCCACGATGCCCGCGGTGACGCCGATTGCCGGTTCGTCGCCGTTCGTGATGGGCGCCGTGGATATTCGCGGGCAGATCATTCCTGTGATCGACTTGCCGCGGTTGATGGGGTGTGAGCCCACGCGCGGACTGAATATCTTGCTGGTGACGGAGTTTGCGCGGTCGACTCAGGCGTTCGCGGTCGAGGAAGTCGACGATATCGTGCGGCTGGAGTGGAATCAGGTGTTGTCCGCTGAAGGCGCGGCTGGGGGGAATCTGGTTACCAGCATTGCGCGGATAGATGGGAATACCGGGGATTCGCGGTTGGCGCAAGTGATCGATGTAGAGCAGGTGTTGCGCGATGTGTTTCCGTCACAGCATCCTAGTGTGGATCCGACTTCCGTTGGCGATGCGTTGGGGATTCTGCGCGGGGCGAAGATTCTTGCGGCCGATGATTCCGGGTTTGCCCGGAAGCTTATCGAGCAGGCTTTGAGCGCTATTGGCGCGGATTATGTGATGACCAAGACCGGGGAAGAGGCCTGGAATACCTTGCAACAGGTTGCGCGTGAGGCGCAGGCTAACGGGACTCGTGTTAAGGACAGCATTGCGCTTGTTTTGACGGATCTTGAGATGCCTGAGATGGATGGGTTTATGCTCACGCGGCAGATTAAGGCTGATGAGCGGACTCGGGATATTCCGGTCATTATTCATTCTTCTCTGACCGGGGCGGCTAATGAAGCGCATGTGAAGAATGCCGGGGCTAATGGGTATGTGGCGAAGTTTGCTGCCGCAGAGTTGGCTGATGCTATTCGGAATGCGATTGGGGTTGTGCCTTCTCAGGTTGCTGCTTGAGTTTTTTTCTGGGCTTCTTGGTTTGTTGGCCTTTCCTTGAATTCGCGGTGGTCTATTAGCGTTGCCCCTGTGCGGGGCGGCACCTACTTTCTTTGCCGCGGCAAAGAAAGTAGGCAAAGAAAGCCGCTTTGCACCGCCAGCCCATAAGCGGGTCCCTCGCACAGCCACGGTAGTGGCGCATCTGGAACCTGTGCTCTCGCACACTCCGCGTTTGTGACACAGCAGTCATTCTTCCGGCGGCGCTGCGCGCGCCGCTGCGGTCGTTCATTCAATCGCGGCTTCCGGTGCGCGTTGGAGTGCAACCGAAAATGTTATCCGGCTCGTTTGTATGCCCATCGTGTTCAACATCTTCGGTGCGTGGAACGCCGCGAGTTTCGCTCGTTGTTCCGGTGTCCCGATCTCCAGCAACGCGAGCACTTCCGCCACCACCGCATACAGTATCCCGACGTTGCCATCCTCGATCTTTACCGCGAAGCCCAGCGCGCCTTGCGCGCCTGCCCTCTTCGTCTGCTCCGACGCCCGTACGCCTATCGCGTAGCTGCCGTCCGCGCCGACCTTGCCGACCAGCGCGCCGTCGAATGCCTGCATCAGCTGCGTGCAGAAGCGGCCCTCGCCCGCTACCCATTCGGGATACATTGTCATCGCGCGGTAGATTCGGGCGAGTGCTGAAGTGCGCGATGTGACCGACTGTGCGCCCGACGATACCTCGTCTTCTGCGGCGGCCAGCTTCGCGAACAGGCGTGCGAGGCGATCGAGCGGAAAAGCCGGTGTCGGTAGATTGCAACCATCGGTCGCCCATTGCACTGCTTCGTCGGGCAGGTCGCAAACGTCCGCGACCGTGTGTTTGACTCGCACCTGCAATGGATGGTCCGGTCGTTCATAACCCTCCATCGACGCTCCGATCGATTGTGCACCGGCCAGCATGCCCGCGTGTTTGCCGGAGCAGTTGCTGCACACGCCGTCCGGCTTGAAGTCGCGTTTGAGCCAGTCGATGTAGACGGCGTCGGATAACGGGGGATGGCCGCCGCAGCGCAGATCGGCTTCGCTCGCCTGCGCCTTGGCGAGCATCTGGCGCGTGCGCTCGATGTGGCGCGCCTCGCTGCTGTGCGAGGCGCACATCAGCGCAAGGTCGGCTTCGTCGAAACCGAAACGCTCCAGTGCGCCGGTCTCCAACACCGCCAACGCTTGCGCGGGCTTCGCGGCGGAACGCGCCAGCGTCATACGCGACGGATCGCCGAATGAAGCCAGCAAGCGGCCGCTCGCATCGACCACCGCGACGTGCGCTACATGCGTGTTCTCAATCGAAGCGCCACGATAGACAGTCGCCGCAGTCGGCCCGGTTTCGCGCGTGCTCATGCTGGTTCTCCTCGTAATCGATCGAATCGCTGGGCCTGCATTGAATCATGACTTACGCGGGCAATTCCGCTTTCGTCCAGCGCGGTGGTTCTCATGCGGTATCCAAGGTGTCGTGCAGATGCTCGACGAGGTAGTCGATCAATGCCCTCACCTTCGGCGGCAAGAATCGATTTGGCGGATACAGCAGCCACACCGAGCCCACGTAAGCGCGCGCTTCGAGATTCCAGTCGGGCAGAACCTGCACGAGCGCGCCGCTTTGCAGTGAGTCTGCTGCCGCGAATTCCGGTACGCACGCAACGCCGAAGTCCTGCAGCGCGGCTTCGAGTCGCGCGCCGGCATGGTTGGCGATGTAGCGACCTTTCACGTCGACGCTCTGTGTCTCCGTGCCGCGGCGAAAGCGCCAGCGGTTGTCGTCGGCGGTCTCGCCCAGGTAGATGCAGGCGTGCTTGTGCAGATCGCGCGGCTGCGCCGGTGTGCCGCGCTCACGCAAATACGCCGGCGACGCCACCAGCAGCCAGCGCACCGCGCCCAATCGGCGCCCCGCGAGTCCCTGCGGTGGATGCTCGGTCAGGCGGATTACGAGATCGACATCGTCGGCGAGCGGATCGACGTCGTGATCGGTGAACAGGAGTTGCAGGTCGACTTCGTCGTAAGCGCGCAGGAAGCCGGCGATCAGCGGGTGGATCACGGACCGCGCGAACTGGGTCGGCGCGCTCACGCTCACCTTGCCTTGCGGTCTGCCCGCCAGTTGCCCGGCGGCGTCGACCGCGCCCGACGCGGCGCTCACCATGTCGCGACAGAATCGCACCACCTGAGCGCCCGATTCCGTCACCCGCACCGTGCGCGTGGAACGCTCGAGCAAACGTGTCGCCAGCGCGTCTTCGAGCCGCTTGATCTGACGGCTGACCGTCGAAGGCGTGCTGCCGAGTTGCCGCGCCGCCACCGAGAAGTTGCCGGCGTCGACGACGCGCGCAAAAACCGCCATGTCCGGCAGCAAGGCGAAAAGCTCGTTTGGAGTCATCGTTCCGGGTCCGTGAGCGCGACCAGCTATTAATGCATTTTGGACATAAACGCTGTGCGCCGAGATCCGATTATCGCGCGTTGCGCAAAGTTCGACAATACGCCTTATTAGCTCGAGGTCCGTCCATGTCGAAACAAGAACGCCTGCTCATGTTGTCCGATCTGATGCTGCTCGCCGTCGCCGTCGTCTGGGGCACCAGTTACGGCGTGGTCAAAAGCGCGCTGGTGTTCTATCCGGTGCTGGGTTTGCTTGCGCTGCGCTTTGGCATCACTTTCGTGCTCCTGTCGCCCGCCTTGCGCCACCTGCGCGCCACCGACGCCCGCACGTTGCGCGGCGTGCTGTTCTCCGGCGTGCTGCTGCTCGGTATCTTTCTCTGTGAAACCTTCGGCATCCTGATGACGCGTGCGGCCAACGCCGCGTTTCTGATCAGCTTGTGCGTGGTGTTGACGCCGCTCGTCGAATGGTTGCTGCTCAAGCGCAAGCCGAGCCGCGTCGAATGGGTGGCAGTGGCGCTTTCGCTGCTGGGCGCATGGCTGCTCGCCGGCGACGGTGAACTGAGCCTCAATCCCGGCGACGCGCTAATTCTGCTCGCCGCGCTGCTGCGCGCGTTGACGGTGTGTGTGACCAAACGCGTGATGCGCGATTCGGCGCTGCCGCCGCTGTCGGTGACTGTGGTTCAGTCTGGCGTGGTGGCATTCGGCAGCGCCGCAGCCGCCTGGTTGTTCGCGCCGCAGCAATGGCAGGCTGTGCCCTCGATTGCGGGACACGCGGCGTTCTGGGGCTATGTCGGCTATCTGGTGATCGCGTGCACGCTGTTCGCGTTCTTTGCGCAGAACTTCGCGATCAAGCGCAGCAGCCCGACACGCGTCTCGCTGCTGATGGGCAGCGAACCGGCGTTCGGGGCATTGTTTGCCTGCATCTGGTTGGGTGAGCGAATTTCGGTAAGCGCGTGGGTCGGCGGCGCATTGATCGTCGCGGCATCGATTCTGGCGACCGTGCGATGGACCGCGTTGCGTGTGAGCGCCGCACAGGCCTGAAGCAAGGGTTGCGTCGATCAGGGGCTCGGCGCCAGTTCCTCTTCGCGCTCCAGCGAGCGCGTGCGTCTGAGTTCCGGGAAGAAGCGCATCCAGAGCAAGGCGACCGCGATGGTCGCCACGCCGCCGACCAGCACGGCCGGTTGTGCGCCCCACCAACCCGCCGTCAAGCCGGATTCGAATTCGCCCAATTGATTCGACGTCCCGATGAAAAGCGAATTGACTGCGCTGACGCGTCCCAGCATTTCGTCCGGTGTGCGCAGTTGCACGAGCGACAGACGCACGACCACACTGATGGTGTCCGACGCGCCGAGCACCATCAGCGCGATGAGCGAGGCGAGAAATTGATGCGACAGGCCGAACACGACCGTGGCCGCGCCGAACGCGACCACGCCGCCGAACATCGCCGCGCCCGGCCGGTTGCGCAGTGGGAAATGCGCGAGCCAGACGGTGCCGGCGAGCGCGCCGATGGCGGTACCCGAACGCAACAACCCTAGCCCGAGCGGCCCCGTGTGCAGGATATCGCGCGCGAAGATCGGCAACAGCGCAGTCGCGCCGCCGAACAGCACGGCGAACAGATCGAGCGACAACGCGCCGAGAATCACCGGTTCACGACGAATGAAGGCAATGCCCGAGAACACCGATTCAAGCGTGACAGGTGCGCGGTTCGCCGGCTTTGTCTGTAGCGAGATGCCCGACACCGCTGCGGCTGCGGCCGCGAACGACAGCGTGCAAGCAAGATAAGCCGCACCAGGGCCGATGCCGTAAAGCAGACCGCCCAGCGCCGGGCCCGCGATCTGCGCGGTCTGATTTGCCGACGTGGCCCATGCCGTCGCTTTGGGCAACTGACCGCGCGGCACGACGCCCGACAATAGCGAAGCCACCGCGGGCGATTCGAAGGCGCGCGCCGCACCGACGCATGCGGCCAGCACATAAATCACGGGTGCGCTGATCCAGCCGCTGAAGGTGCCGACAGCGAATAACAATGCAGCGACGCTTTCGAGGCTTTGACAGATGGCCGCGATACGGCGGCGGTCGTAACGGTCGGCGACATGGCCGACCACGAGCGTCAGCACGAACATCGGCAGAAATTGCGCGAGGCCGACCAGACCGAGTGCGAAAGCGCTATGCGTGAGCGCGTAGATGTGCCAGCCCATCGCCACGGCGAGCATCTGGAACGACAGCGACGAGAGGATGCGAGTGCACCAGAAACGTTGAAATGCGGGGTGTTTCGGCAAACTAACGGAAGAGGTGCCGGGCGGTTCGGCGGGCGCTGGAGGCATGGCGTTCGTGCTCTTGACTGGGCGGACTTGGGCGGCCGCTAGTGTAGAGCAAGATGATTTGTTTTGGGTTACGGCCTTGCGCGGCACACGTCGCCTGCAGCGACGAATCGGCTCGCCGCCTTCAGGCGAGAACCGCCGGACGCGCCCGGGTGAATCGGGATTCGACGAGCAGGTACGAGAGGCTGCCGAGCGCCGCCGTCATCACGACACCGGCCAGTACCGCGACCAGGTACGCAAGCCTGATGTCCGCGAAATTGCGTTGCGCCAGCAGCGCGATGCTGGGATAGAACGGCACGTGCCAGATGTACAGGCTATAGCTTGCGCGCCCTATTGCAGTGAGCGGCTTGCATTCCAGCGCACGCACGACCGGCGAGCGCGCAGACGAATGGATGACCCGGTAAATCATCAATGCGACTGACACGGCGAGCAGCGTATAGCCGAACGTCTGAAGCCACGCCAAGGTTTTGAATGGGACATCTGAACATGCCAACGCTATCCAGATCGCCATGAACATCGCCACGCCGAGCACGCCGGCCGCCGCGGACTGCCTGGAACGAAGATGGGAAGGTACGAGTGCCAGCAGGCAACCTACTGCAATCGAGTCAATCCGGCAAAGCGTGAAGGTATAAATGCCGTTGTCGGAAATCCCGGCAAAATGGCACACCACTCTGAACGACATCGCCACCAGCAGGAGCACCACGGCCGGGCGAAAGTACGAATGGAACCGGGCGACGAGAATCGGGAACACGATATAGAAATGCCATTCCACGGCCAGCGTCCAGAAATGCGCCATGGTGAAATGTTGATCCGCCAGCGCGACCCGATCGCCGAATAGCGACTGCAGACTGGTCGTGAATGTCCATAGCAGGTACTCGTTTTTCAAGACCTTGCTATGCGGGTCGATCAGCAGTGCGATAAGCGTGAAGATCAACAGGCTCGCGACATAGGCCGGCAGCAAGCGGATTGCCCGGCGCTGGATGAATTTCGCGTAGGACGCGACTGAATTGACGGGCCGCTTTAATAGCGTCGTGGTGATGAGAAAGCCCGAGATCACGAAAAACACGTCCACGCCTATCCAGCCGGTCGACGCAATACGCACGATGCCGGACCATGCGCCACCCAACTGTGACAGGGGGCTGGAAAAATAGCTCGTGTAGTGGAACAGGACGACCAGCATCATCGAGATGGCTCGGAGTCCATCGAGGCCGGTCACGTAGCGCAAGGAGCTTGCGTCTCGGATGCTATGCGTTTCCATCCGCGCATTCTACAGATTACGGAAAGATTGCGGCGGTAAGGTTCGGCGGCTCTGGCAGGAAAACAAAAAGCCGTTGAATCCTTGGGATTCAACGGCTTATCATTCGGTCCTGGCGGAGAGACGGGGATTCGAACCCCGGATAGGTTATTAACCTATACACGCTTTCCAGGCGTGCGACTTAAACCGCTCATCCATCTCTCCGGCGGGGAGCCGAATTATAGCAAACTTCGCGCGCCGCGCCATACCCATGCGCGAACCGGCTTAAGGATGCCGGATATAGTCCACCAGCGCCCGCGTATAAGCGTCCGGTTTCCGGTCGATCAGGCTCACGCCGATCGCCACCAGAAACCCCGCCGGCACGCCGAATACGCCGGAACTGATCGGCTCGATCCCGAACCACCTCGGGCCGGCGAAACCCGTCATCTGCGTGAAGAACGGGTACGTCGAGACGATGTAATAGATGCACACCACCAGCCCCGCCACCATGCCCGCCACCGCGCCCAGGCGCGTGGTGCGCTTCCAGAACACGCCCAGCACCAGCACCGGAAACAGACTCGAAGCCGCCAGCGAAAACGCCGCGCCCACCAGAAACAGAATGTTCCCCGTATTCAACGACGCCACGTACGACGCGAACAGCGCCACCCCCAGCAACAGAATCTTCGAGATCGTCACGCGCCGCTGGCTCGACGCGTTCGGATCGACCATGTGGTAGTACACATCGTGCGACAAAGCATTGGCGATGGTGAGCAGCAAACCGTCCGCAGTGGAGAGCGCCGCGGCCAGCGCGCCGGCCGCGATCAGCCCCGACATCACATACGGCAGCCCCGCGATCTCCGGCGCGGCAAGCACGACCATGTCGGGCTGCATCTGAATCTCGCTCCACCGCACGATGCCGTCGCCGTTCGTATCGGCAAGACTGATCAGGCTCGGCTCGACCTTGCGCCACTGCATGAGCCACTGCGGCAAGTCCGAGAAATGATGGCCGACCAGGTTGGTCAATATTTCGTACTTGATCAGTACCGCCAACACCGGCACCGTCAGATAGAACAGCGCGACGAAGAACAGCGTCCATCCGACGGAGCGTCGCGCTGAAGCCACCGAGGTGGTCGTGTTATAGCGCGTCAGAATATGCGGCAGGCTCGCCGTGCCGAGCGACAGGCACAGCAGCAGCGAAAGAAAATTGCGTTCGTGGATGCGCCGGTCTTCATCACTCACGGCGGGAAACGGCTCATGCATCGGCACCGGTGCGGCTGCGCGCATCAGCATTTCATCGCGTCGCTGGGCCCAGACGATTTGCGCGGCGGCGGCATCGCGTGGAAACTGTTCGAGCGAGCGTTCACGCTCCTTGATCTCGCGCAGCGGGCCGTTATGGCGGCGTAGATCGGCGACTTCCTGCGTGAGACGCAGCTTCTCATCGACGAACGATTGCGGCAAGGTGTCGAGCCGCATCTGCATCAACGCGGCACGGCGGCGATAATCGTCGCGCACGGTCTGTTCGAGCGGATCGTCGCGCACCTGCTTCTCGAGGCCTTCGACCCGCTCCATCAAGCGGCCGTAATTGAATTGCGGCACCCAGCCGAGGCCGTCCTTGTGCGCGATCATCGACACGGGAATCAGAATCGCCGCGATCAGGATGATGTACTGCGCGACCTGCGTCCACGTCACGGCGCGCATGCCGCCGAGAAACGAACACACCAGAATGCCCGCCAGTCCGCAGAAGATGCCGACGGCAAAATCCACGCCGATAAACCGCGTCGCAATCAGGCCGACGCCCTGGATCTGCGCGACCAGATAAACGAACGAACACAAGACCGCCGCCAATGCGGCAAGGCCGCGCACGGCGTTGCTCGAAAAGCGCGTACCGAGAAAATCGGGAATCGTGTAGCGCGCGAGCTTGCGGACATACGGCGCGAGCAGGAACGCGACCAGACAATAGCCGCCGGTCCAGCCCATCAGATACGCGAGACCGTCATATCCGGTCGCATAGATCGAGCCGGCGAGGCCGATGAACGAAGCCGCCGAAAGCCAGTCGGCCGCGGTCGCCATGCCGTTGAAAGCGGACGGCACGCGCCGCCCGGCCACGTAATATTCGACCAGATCGGAAGTGCGCGACAGCAAGCCGATCACCGCATACACCGCAATCGGCACGAACAGGAAGACATAGCCGATCCACACGCCAGGACCGGTGGTGCGCTCGATGCGCCACATCACATAGATGAAAAGCAGGAAGCCGAGCGTGTAAAGGGCGTAGGAGCTGATCAGCCGGTTCGTGAGCTTCATCGGCTCAGCTTCCGGGCGCGATGGACGCATCGGCGGCGACGCCAGCGCCGGCGTCGGTATCCGCGTCGAAGGCGCGTTTGAGCTGGCGGTCGGCGCGCTGCATCAGCACGATATACACGACGATGAGCGCCAGATAGATCAGGATCGCGCCCTGCGCGCCGAAGTAGAACGGCAACCTGAAGCCGCCGATCCGCACGTGTGCCAGCGCGGGAGCCATCAACGGCAACACGAACGACACGATGAAGCCCAAGGTCATCAACGTCGCAATCAACGCGAGGTTGAAGCGCCAGTACTTTTGATGCGCGCGCGCCATCACTGCCGAGACCGCGGGCGGTTCCGGCAGGGGATTCAGCGTAGCGTGAGAGGAGTGGTGCGGCGCGGCCATGCGCCTATGTATCAAAAAGCCACCGGGCAGGCAATCGGGATTGTCCGCCCAGTGGCTTCAACAACCTGGCTTCACGATCAGCAATCTGCGTGGGACCAAGGATCCTGGTTCGATACGCCCTCGCCCTTCACACAGACCCAGGCAAGCTTAAAGCGACTCGCCGAGTTGATCGAGAATCGCCGGGTTCTCCAGCGTCGATACGTCTTGCGTGATTTCCTCGCCCTTCGCGAGCGAGCGCAACAGGCGGCGCATGATCTTGCCCGAACGCGTCTTCGGCAGGTTTTCGCCGAAGCGGATGTCCTTCGGCTTGGCGATCGGACCGATCTCTTTGCCGACCCAGTTGCGCAGTTCGTTGGCGAGCTTCACCGCTTCCTCGCCTTCCGGACGCGCGCGTTTCAGCACGACGAACGCGCACACGGCTTCACCGGTCGTCGCGTCGGGGCGCCCCACCACAGCGGCTTCCGCGACCAGCGGGTTCGACACCAGCGCCGACTCGATCTCCATCGTGCCGAGCCGGTGACCCGACACGTTGAGCACGTCGTCGATGCGGCCCATGATCGTGAAGTAGCCGGTGTCCTTGTCGCGCACCGCGCCGTCGCCTGCAAGATACAGCTTGCCGCCGAGTTCCTCGGGGAAGTAGCTCTTCTTGTAGCGGTCCGGATCGCCCCACACGTTACGCAACATGGACGGCCACGGACGCTTCACCACCAGAATGCCGCCCTGCCCGTTCGGCACGTCCTGACCGGTTTCGTCGACGACCGCGGCCATGATGCCCGGCAGAGGCAACGTGCATGAACCCGGCACCAGAGGTGTCGCACCCGGCAGTGGCGTGATCATGTGGCCGCCGGTTTCGGTTTGCCACCACGTATCGACGATCGGGCAACGGCTGCCGCCGACATTCTCGTAATACCAGATCCACGCTTCCGGGTTGATCGGCTCGCCGACCGTGCCGATGATGCGCAACGTGGACAGGTCGTAGCTCTTCGGATGCACTTTCTGGTCGGCGTCGGCGGCCTTGATCAGCGAGCGGATCGCGGTCGGCGCCGTATAGAACAGCGAGACCTTGTGCTTGGCGATCATGTCCCAGAAGCGGCCGGCGTTCGGATACGTCGGCACACCTTCGAACACGACCTGCGTGCCGCCGAGCGTCAACGGACCATACGTGATGTAGCTGTGGCCGGTGATCCAGCCGATGTCGGCGGTACACCAGAACACATCCGACGGCTTCCAGTCGAAGGTCCACTTCAGCGTCTGCGCGGCCCACAGCAGATAACCGCCGGTGCTGTGCTGCACGCCCTTCGGCTTGCCGGTCGAACCGGACGTGTAAAGGATGAACAACGGATGCTCGGCGCCGACCCACTCGGGCGCACATTGATCCGACTCGGCCTGCGTGAGTTCGTGCATCCACAGATCGCGGCCTTCGTTCCATGCGACCTTGCCGCCGGTGCGCTGATAGACGATCACGCTCGTGACTGCTTCGCAACCGCCCATTGCCAGCGCTTCGTCGGCGATGTTTTTCAGCGGCAAGGCTTTGCCGCCGCGCATCTGTTCGTCGGAGGTGACGAGCGCAACGGCGCCCACGTCCACCAGCCGCTCATTGAGCGACTTCGACGAGAAGCCGCCGAACACCACCGAATGCGTCGCGCCGATCCGCGCGCATGCCTGCATCGCGACGATGCCTTCGATCGACATCGGCATATAGATCACCACGCGGTCGCCCTTCTTCACGCCGCGCTTTTTCAGCGCGTTCGCGAAGCGCGACACACGCTGCAGCAGATCCTGATAGGTGACGTTAGTGACGGTGCCGTCGTCGGCTTCGAAAATGATCGCGACGCGCTCACCGTTGCCCGCCTCGACGTGACGGTCGATGCTGTTATACGACGCGTTGATCTGGCCGTCTTCGAACCACGTGTAGAACGGCGCGTTCGTTTCGTCGAGCACTTTGGTGAAGGGCGTATTCCAGCTCAGCGTCTCGCGAGCGAGGCGCCCCCAGAAACCTTCGTAATCGCTCTCGGCCTCGGCGGCCAGCGCGCGGTACGCGTCCATTCCGGAGATCGCGGCACCTGCCGCTGCTTCAGCGGAGGGAGGGAAAACACGGCGTTCGTGAAGAACCGATTCAATCGCAGACATCGACAACCCCTTGGTGAAGATGAAACGTAAAACCTGTGCCGGCGCGCCTCGCGCGCGCCCTCTGTCTTGTTGACGCCGCAACGAGCGGCGTGCTGTCTCCAACCCTCGCGCTTCGATCGCCGACCGATGCGCCGCGGCCTATCCGTCTGCATGCATCACTCATGCGGCACCGCAACATGAGTACATGCCAAACGACGTTCCGCTCTCACGCTCAAACATAAACGCTGCAACTTACCGGCCACTTACGTGCAATGCGCCGGATTGCCAGCGAAAACCCTAAGGCGGCTCACGCGACCCAAGCGTCGAATGATGAATGCAGCGCGAAGCAACGCATGCTACGCGCTGACCGACGATCATGTGTCTGAAGCCGCGCATAGATCGAGCGCGGAGCGAGCGCGCTGCATACCGCGACGCCGTGCGAACCCCGCATGCCTGCGACGCGCCCTTACGCTGGCTCGCACGGCCTTTTACAATGCTAACTGAACTAGCCGTCTGGATTCCAGCTTGAATCGTTACTCCCCGCGTCTTAATCGTTACTCCCTGCTTCTTATCACCTCGATGCTGCTGGTCGGCAGCAATGTCGGAATCGGTAAATCGATCGTTGAGTTCGTCCCCGTCCCTCTGTTCGCGCTGCTGCGCTTCATGATCGCAATGGCCGTACTGTGGCCGCTTCTGCGCATGTCCAGACTGCGCCGCGTGAAGCGCGGCGAATGGTTCAACCTGTTCCTGCAGGCTCTGTTCGGCACCTTCGGGTTTACGCTGCTGATGCTCGGTGGCGTGCAACGCACGAGCGCGGTCGCGGCCGGCGTCATCACGAGCACGATTCCCGCGGTCGTCGCGCTGCTCTCGTGGCTCATCCTCAAAGAGCGTCCGAACGGTCGGGCACTCGCGTCGATCGCGCTGGCGATCGTCGGCGTGGTCGTCATCAATCTCGCGCACGCGGATCGGAGCTCGGGCGGCGAGACGTCGTTCGCGGGCAACCTGATGGTGCTCGGCGCGGTGTGCTGCGAATCGCTTTACATCATCCTGTCACGGCGTCTCACGCAGACACTCGCACCGATCGACATCTGCGCGTACACGCATCTCTTCGGCCTTCTGCTGATGCTGCCGTTCGGCGCGAGCGCGCTGCTCGACTTCGACTATCGCGCCGTGCCGCTCAGTGTCTGGACGCTGGTGCTCTGGTACGGACTGTCGGCCAGCATCTTTTCGTTCTGGTTGTGGATGAAGGGCATCCGTCATGTGCCGGGCAGTCTCGCGGGCGTGTTCAGCGCCGTGCTGCCCGTGGCGGCCGCGAGCTACGGCATCGCGTTTCTCGGCGAGCGGCCCACCTTCGCGCACGGTATCGCGCTCGCCTGCGTGGTCACGGGGATCGGGCTGGCGAGCCTGAAGGTCAGAAGGGTGCCGTCAGCGACGTCGTGAGCGTTTAGGGACTCGCCGCCAGCCGGCGTCCGCAAGGTGCGCGGTCAAGCGCGCCGCCCGCCGAAGCGGCGCCACCCTGCCCGCCGCAATGCAGCAAACTCACCCGACGCTGTACAATAGCGCGCCTGATGCGAGCTTTTCCGGTCTTCTCTGGCCGTGCACCGCGCCGTCTGCGCCCTGGTCTGCGTGCCTGATCCAACGCGTGCCTGCCATGTATGTGCCGCGTACCGTGCATGCCGCGCCGGCGCATTCAGTCCGCGCATTTAGTCCATGTTCCGTCACCTGCGTTTCGTCCGACTCTTGCCCATGTCCGCTCCGCGATCCGACTCCGCCCATCAGCGCCGCCCGATGCGCCCGATCCCTTCCATCATCTTCATGAGCCGCTGGCTGCAGTTGCCGCTCTATCTGGGTCTGATCGTGGCCCAGGCGGTCTACGTCGTGCTGTTCCTCAAGGAAGTCTGGCATCTCGTCACGGCCTCCATGACGCTCGACGAAACCAACATCATGCTGGTCGTACTCGGTCTGATCGACGTGGTGATGATCTCGAACCTGCTGATCATGGTGATCATCGGCGGGTATGAAACGTTCGTGTCGCGCCTGGGCGTCGAGGGTCATCCGGACGAACCGGAATGGCTCGACCACGTGAACGCCGGCGTGCTCAAGGTCAAACTGTCGATGGCGCTGATCAGCATCTCGTCGATCCATCTGCTGAAGACCTTCATCAGCCCCGACCAGAATTCGACGCATACGATCATGTGGCAGGTGATCATCCACGTCGCGTTCCTCGTCTCGGCGCTCGTGATGGCGGCGGTCGACCGCCTCACCACGCACACGCATCCCAAACATTTCGAAGAGCCCGCCGTCCTGCACGCCGTGGGCTCCGTTAAAGGTTCCACTCCCCTGAAGGCGCACGACTGACCCGCCCTGCCCGGCGAGTCCGACAACAAGCGCCACCGTCCCCACTGAGCTAGCCATGACCGTCATCAAACAGGAAGATCTGATTCAGAGCATTGCTGATTCGCTTCAGTACATCAGCTACTACCATCCGCTCGACTACATCCAGGCTCTCGGCCGCGCCTACGAGCTCGAACAGAGCCCCGCCGCGAAAGACGCCATCGCGCAGATTCTCACCAACAGCCGCATGTGCGCCGAAGGCAAGCGCCCGATCTGCCAGGACACCGGCATCGTCACGGTGTTCGTGAAGGTCGGCATGGACGTGCGTTGGGACGGCGCGACGATGGGCGTCACCGACATGATCAACGAAGGCGTGCGCCGTGGTTATCTGAACCCGGACAACGTGCTGCGCGCGTCGATCGTGAGCCCGCCGGAAGGTGGCCGCAAGAACACGAAGGACAACACGCCGGCCGTGATCCACTACGAGATCGTGCCGGGCAATACGGTCGACGTGCAGGTCGCGGCCAAGGGCGGCGGCTCGGAAAACAAGTCGAAGTTCGCGATGCTGAATCCGTCGGATTCGATCGTCGACTGGATTCTCAAGACCGTGCCGACCATGGGCGCGGGCTGGTGCCCGCCGGGCATGCTCGGCATCGGTATCGGCGGCACCGCTGAAAAAGCGATGGTGATGGCGAAGGAATCGCTGATGGATCCGATCGACATTCAGGACGTGATCGCACGCGGCCCGAAGGACTGGATCGAAGAACTGCGCGTGGAACTGCACGAGAAGGTCAACGCGCTCGGCATCGGCGCGCAAGGTCTGGGCGGCCTCGCCACCGTGCTCGACGTGAAGATCATGGCCGCGCCGACGCACGCCGCGAGCAAGCCGATCGCGATCATCCCGAACTGCGCGGCTACGCGTCACGCACACTTCACGCTGGACGGTTCAGGCGTCGCCAAGCTCGAAGCGCCGTCGCTCGACGCATGGCCGAAGGTGCAGTGGGAACCGGATACCGAGAAGAGCAAGCGCGTCGATCTGAACACGCTCACGCCGGAAGAAGTCGCCGCGTGGACGCCGGGCCAGACGCTGCTGCTGTCGGGCAAGATGCTGACAGGCCGTGACGCGGCTCACAAGCGCATCGCCGATATGCTGGCCAAGGGCGAGAAGTTGCCGGTCGACTTCACGAACCGCGTGATTTACTACGTCGGCCCGGTCGATCCGGTGCGCGATGAAGCCGTCGGTCCCGCGGGCCCGACCACGGCAACGCGCATGGACAAGTTCACCGAGACGATGCTGTCGCAAACCGGCCTGATCTCGATGATCGGCAAGGCGGAACGCGGCCCGGTCGCCATCGAGGCGATCAAGAAGCACAAGGCGGCGTATCTGATGGCCGTGGGCGGCGCGGCGTACCTCGTGTCGAAGGCGATTCGCAGCGCGAAGGTTCTCGCGTTCGAAGACCTCGGCATGGAAGCGATCTACGAGTTCGACGTGCAGGACATGCCGGTGACCGTGGCCGTCGATTCGAACGGCACTTCCGTTCATCAAACCGGGCCGAAGGAATGGCAAGCAAAGATCGGCAAGATTCCGGTCGCGACAGTTTGAAGTATTGACATCCGCTGAATCATTCAAAGCCGGGGCCTGAAACCCCGGCTTTTTTATGATGAAATGAGAACGGTACGCATCACGCGAAAAACCCTCTGAAATCAAGCGAAAATCTGATTTTTTGGCTTGGCTTTTTGCGTTTCGCCGTTTATTGTTCTGGGAAATTCAAAGCCCCTATAAGGACACACCATGCAAGGCGACAAGAAGGTCATCGAATATCTCAACTCGCAGTTGAAGAACGAACTGACCGCCATCAATCAGTACTTCCTGCATGCGCGGATGTATAAGCACTGGGGTCTCGAGAAACTCGGCAAGCACGAATACGACGAATCGATCGGCGAGATGAAGCACGCCGACTGGCTCATCGAACGCATTTTCATGCTCGACGGTCTGCCGAATCTGCAGGATCTGCACAAATTGCTGATCGGTGAGGAAACGAAAGAAATCCTCGAATGCGATTTGAAGCTCGAACAGATTTCGCAGAGCACCTGTAAAGAAGCTATCGCGTATTGCGAAACGGTGCGCGATTTCATCTCCCGTGAAATCTTCACGAAGATTCTCGACGACACCGAAGAACATATCGACTGGCTCGAAACGCAAATCGACCTGATCGACAAGATCGGCATCCAGAACTACCAGCAATCCGCAATGGGCTCGGTCGAGTCCTGATCGACCCACGCTGCACCTACCCGCGCGCCGTTCATGGCTCAGCTTATTTGCGATGATCCACGCCGCGCGGGCGATATACTTGCGCACCGTCCCGTTTTTCCGAGTGTCCCTTGAGCGCCGTGCCGCACGCGTCCTCGCCGTCTATGCCCGCAGAATCCTCCACCGCGAATACAGGAATGTTCACGTCTGGCGCCGGAACGCGCACACCGGTCGGCATTTTCGATTCGGGGCTGGGTGGTCTGTCGGTGCTGCGGGCGGTTCGGGCACAACTGCCTGACGAAGCGATCCTGTATGTCGCCGACTCGCTCTACGCCCCCTACGGCGAGCGCGACGACGACTTCATCGCGGACCGTACGCTTGCGATCGGCGAATGGCTCGTCAAGCAAGGCGCGAAAGCGTTGGTGGTCGCCTGCAATACGGCCACCGCGCAGTCGATCGCGCTGGTTCGCGAAAAGCTGCCTATTCCTTTGGTCGGCGTCGAACCTGGCGTCAAACCCGCGGCGCTGCAATCGAAAACCCGTGTCGCCGGCGTCCTCGCCACACAAGTGACGCTGCGCAGCGCCCGCTTTCAGGCGCTGCTCGAACGCTACGCGGCGGATTGCCGCTTTCTCTGCCAGCCGGGCCACGGGCTCGTGCAGGCCGTGGAACGCTGCGACGTCGGCTCCGCGGAATTGCGTGCGCTGCTGCGCGGCTACCTGCAGCCGATGCTCGACGCTGGCGCGGACACGCTGGTGCTCGGCTGCACGCACTACCCGTTTCTCGATGCGGCGATTCGCGATATCGTCGGCGACCGGCTGATGCTGATCGACACGAGCATCGCCATTGCGCGGCAACTGGAACGCGTGCTCGACCAACACGGTTTGCGCGCGGTGCCGCCAAGCGCGGCTACTGTTTCGCCCCGCTTTTTTTCCACTGGCGACGGCACCCATCAGCAGCAATTGGCCGCCACCCTGCTGCATATTGACGCGACCGTCGAAACGGTGTCGATCCCCTCGCGCCGCACGGCAGCTCCCAACTCCCAAGCTGCATAAACGGGCTGCCAAGCGCCGTTTTCGGCCCAGCACGGGGACTTTGGCGAACTTTTCAGGTCATTTTCCCGCGCCGCCCGGCGACTCACTCGCCACCGCCTCATAGACGAAACCCTTCTAAGAGTCTGGTTTTGTTACAAAAAATCACGCAGGACGCTTGCCAAACGGCCCAAACAAAATGATAATAATTCGCATTAACGTTAGCTATGACGCCCGCCATGATTGTCTGTGTCTGCAAGTCTGTTTCTGACCGAAAGATCCGTGCTTCGATCGAGGAAGGCATGGATTCGTTCGACGAGCTCCAGTTCGAGCTCGGCGTCGCATCCTGCTGTGGCAAGTGCGCCGATTCCGTGCGCGACGTCATGATGAAAAGCGGTGTCTGCGCGAGCCGCTGTGGTTTTGAACATCACCCGCAAGCTGTTCCGCTGACGTTTTACGAACGCAAGGCGGCCTAAGCCAATATTTCGAGGCGCGGCTCCCTCTGCGCTTCGAGCGCTTCGGGCATTTCGCGTCCGATGCCGTTCTCGCTGTTCAAGCGTTATCCCACTGCCGTCAGCAAGCCAGTATTCGTACCAGCCAGCTACCCGCTCACCCGTCACAGGAGTTCGAGATGGAATTGCTGATTGGTTTCGTGACTACTTTGTTCATTTCGCTGCTGATTTTTCGAACATGACGATGTCCTGCCTGACGCGCTGCATCGACAGCGCGCCACCACGCTAACATGCCGGCCTCGCCTACCGTATCAGCCGGCGCCGTGCCGGCTTCGTCGACCCGATCGAACTCCCGCGTCCTGACCGCGACCGCCGTGGTTGCAGCGATTCACGTCGCGCTGCTTGCCGTGGTGATGACCTTGCGTCACGATCCCGTGCAGCCCGTTCTGGAATCGCGCGTCATGACCGCGCAGTTGCTGCCGCCGGCGCCGGTTGCCGCGCCGGTCGCGATTCAATCGATCGCGCCGCCGCCCACGCCGACACCGCCGGTTCGTACCAAACCGAAGGTCCAGCCGAAACCGACTCCGACACCCAAGCCGACGCCTACGCCCCTACCGGTGGCCGCCGCGCCGTCGCCGACGCCCGTCGCCGCACCCGATCCGACGCCGCCCGCGCCTGCCGCACCGGTTGCGCCGCCTGCCCCCGCTGCACCGGCAATCGGCCGTCAGACGATGGAGATCAGCGCGCCCAAAGACATGTCGCACCTCTCGTGCAATGTGGGCCAACCTGACTATCCGCCTCTCTCCAGGCGCCGCGGCGAGACTGGCACGGTGATCGTGAGCCTCGTGGTCGGCGTGACCGGCAAGATCGAAAACGTCGCGCTGAAAAAGAGCAGCGGCTTCAGCCGCCTCGACGACGCCGCGCTTGACGCAGTGCGCTCGAGCGCCTGCCAACCTTATCTTGAGAACGGGCAGCCGGTACGGGTCCCGACCAGCCAGCGTTTCAACTTCAGTCTGAACGATTGAGGCAGCTTTTAAAAAAAGGAATTGCAATGCAAAACTACGGACTGGCGCACGTCTGGGCGCAAGGGGATTTCGTGACGCGCGGCATCGCGCTCGCGCTGTTGATCATGTCGGTGATGTCGTGGAGCGTGATCGTCATCAAAGGCTGGAATGTGATGCGCCTGAACCGCCTCACGAAAAATGCGGAACAGGCGTTCTGGCATTCGGACGATCTCGCCGACGGCGTGAAGAAGCTCGGCGCCGGCTCGTCGACGCCGCATGACAATCCGTTCCTCGCGCTGGCGCTGTCGGGCCAGGAAGCGGCCGATCACCATCATCAGACGCAGCCGCATCTGCATGACCGCATGGATGTGTCGGACTGGGTCACGCGCTGCCTGAAAGACACGATGGACGAAAGCGTCGCGCGCATGCAGAGCGGTCTCGCGATTCTCGCGTCGATCGGCAGCACGGCGCCGTTCGTCGGCCTGTTCGGCACGGTGTGGGGCATCTATCACGCGCTGCTGGCCATCGGCGCGAGCGGCCAGTCGTCGATCGATCAGGTCGCCGGTCCGGTCGGCGAAGCGTTGATCATGACCGCGTTCGGCCTGTTCGTCGCGATTCCTGCGGTGCTCGGCTACAACGCACTGACGCGCGCCAACAAGGCCGTGGTCGCCAAGCTGAGCCGCTTTGCGCATGGCCTGCATGCATTCTTCGTGACGGGCGCGCGCCTGTCGTCGTCCAGGCGCGGCGACGGCCTGCGTCTCGCCGCACGCGCGAACTGATCGACGAGGTACTCCGATGGCAATGAGCCCCTTCGCCGGCGACGATGACGACGGCCTGATGAACGAAATCAACATGACGCCGCTCGTCGACGTGATGTTGGTTCTCCTGATCGTCTTCATGGTGACGATTCCCGTGATTCGACACGCTGTCAAAATCGATCTGCCGCACGCGAGCAGTCAGAAAGAAGACACCAAACCGGCGCAAGTGACGGTCGCGGTGGATGCGGACGGCAACGTCACGTGGGACGACAAGAAAGTCGACGAAGCCGCGCTGAGCGCGAAGATTGCGCAAGCCGCGCAAGCGAACCCACAACCCGAACTGCATCTGGACGCGGACCGCAAGGTTCCGTACGAGAAAGTGGCGCAGGTGATGGCGGCCGCACAAGCCGGCGGCCTCACGAAAATCGGCTTCGTGACCCAACCGAAAAGCAAGTGATGTGCTGAATAGGCCATGAAACAGGGGCCAAAAAGTAAAAGGCCTTCATCGTCAGATGAAGGCCTTTTTTTGTGCGCACTCGGCGCCTTCGGGCGGCGGGATCATTTGCCATCGGTCGAAGATTGATAGCTCGTCGAATCACCGCATGCGACAGCCGTGATCGACACGGACAGCGCGGTCAGCCCTATCAGGCCGGCTATGATAGCGGCCATGAGTTTCCGCATAAGAGACTCCTTAGCGAAGGGATTTCACTATAGGCCCGCGAGCCCGCGCAATCAAGCAAACGGCCATTGAAAGTACTCATGACAGGCCACGCTTAAATGCTAAAAGCGATGCCGCGGCCCGTAAGAAGTGCTATGACGCGATCGCGTACATCGGCTGCGCGACAGCGACCTTTTCTTCGCGGGCGGGACACTCGCCCATGATGTATTTGCCGTCGTCGGGATCGAGCATCTCGACCAGATAATCGACAAACGCGCGCACGGCCGGCACCATCCCCTGCCGCGACACGAATACTGCGTACAACTGCGGCGTCGGAAAGGTCCAGCCCGGCATTACCGGCGACAATTGCCCGGCTCGCAGCGCGGCGCCATACATCATCTCCGGCAGCGCCGCGATACCGACGCCGGCGAGCACCGCTTCACGGATCGTCATCAGATCGGCGGTCACGAGGCGCGGCTCGTGTTCGTGCGCGTGACGCGTGCCGTCGGGCGCGATCAGGTTGTAGACGTGGCGTCCGTCGCCGGTCGGCACGTCGAGCGTTTCGAAACCGTTCAGGTCGGCCGGCAGCAACGGCGGCGCATTCTGTTGCAGCAGGCTCGGCGCGCCGACCAGCATCTGCTGCGTGCGCCACAGCGGCCGCACGACGATGTTGGCGTTCTCGGGCGGATCGGAACGCACGCGCAGCGCGACGTCGATCGAGTCCTCGAACAGATCGACCACGCGGTTCGTCACGCGCATCACCACGCGCACTTCCGGATACCGATGCATGAATTCGGGCAGGATCTGCGACAGGATGGTCTGCGAGACCGTGACCGGCACGCTGACGCGCACCGTGCCGCGCGGCGACGAGCGCAGTTGCTGGACGACATTGACGGCCGCCTGCGCCTCGCTCAGCATCGCCTGACAATGTTGATAGAACAGTTGACCGGCTTCGGTGAGCGCCAGCTTGCGGGTGGAGCGCTGCAGCAGCCGCACGCCGAGCGACGCCTCGAGCTCGGTCAGCCGGCGCGACAGGCGCGACTTGGAAATCCCCAGCACGCGTTCGGCGGCGGAAAAGCCGCCATGTTCGACGACCTGCGAAAAATACATCAGGTCATTCAGATTGTGTGAATCGATCTTCATCTCATCGTTCCAGTAATAGAACAATCCATTGCGTGAGGACGGCTGGCACCCCCGAAAACGGTCCCTATAATAGCTCCATGTTTCAAAAACAACGCTATTCCCGATTTTTTGAGGTGACTTTGATGAGCACGACCCGCACGATCGAACGCACGTTTCCGGCCGTTCGCACGACCGAGGGTGGCGGCTTTATCGTCCACCGCCCGTTTCCGACCCGCCTGCTAATGGACTTCGATCCGTTCCTGCTGCTCGACGAAATGGGCCCGATCGACTACGCGCCGGGCGAGGCGAAAGGCGCGCCGGATCATCCGCATCGCGGCTTCGAAACAGTCACGTACGTGCTCGAGGGCGAGTTCGGCCACAAGGATTCGGCCGGCCATTCCGGCACCCTGCGCGCCGGCGACGTGCAGTGGATGACCGCAGGCGCGGGCGTCGTGCACAGCGAGATGCCGGACCCGTCGTTCGTCCGCACGGGCGGACGCGTGCACGGAATACAGCTATGGGTGAATTTGCCGCGCCGCGACAAGATGATTGCGCCGCGCTACCAGGAAATCCCGTCGGCGAGCATTCCCGTGGCGACGTCCGCGGACGGCAAGGTGCGCGTCAAGGTGATCGCCGGCGAAGCGCTCGGCGTCAAAGCGGCAATCGAAACGCGTACGCCGATTCTGTATCAGCATTTCTCGCTGCAACCGGGGGCCACGATCCGGCAACCGGTGCCGGCCGACTATCGCGTGTTCGCCTATAGTTTGTCCGGCAAGGGCTTCTATGGCGAAGGCGAAGCGCGTCAAGAAGTCGACGCGCGGCAAATGGTTGTGTTTCAGAACGATGGCGGCGCCGTGACGCTCACGGCCGGCGCGGAGCCACTCGAGGTGCTGCTGCTAGGCGGCGTGCCGCTGAAGGAGCCCGTGGTGCGCTACGGCCCGTTCGTGATGAATACGGAAGACGAGATTCGTCAGGCCGTCGTGGATTACCAGGCCGGGCGCATGGGTGCGATCACGCATTAATTCGCCGCCCGGCGCATCACAACCGAGGGCGCGAAGGCCGGTGAATTCGTTCACAATAGCAATTCAGGCCGCGCGCCACGCCGTTCACTTATAACAGGCCGTGGCGCGCGGCAATTTCCGTCCCTGTTCAGGAGCGCGCATGGCAGAGTCCACCGTCACCGCCCACATCGGCTCGACGAATTTCCAGGTTCTTTTCGACGATGGCAAGCACACATGGCTCGCCGACGAACCCGAGTCGCTCGGCGGCGGCGATCGCGGGCCGACGCCCGTCTCGCTGCTGCTGTCGAGCCTCGGCGCGTGCACGTCGATTACGCTGAAGATGTACGCTCAGCGCAAGGACTGGCCGCTCGCCGACGTGCGCGTGACGCTCTCGCTCGAAACTGGCGACGCCGGTACGACCATCGACCGTAAGATCGTGCTCGAAGGCGACCTGTCCGATGAGCAGCGGGAACGGCTTTTGCAAATAGCCAATCAGTGCCCGGTCCACAAGATCCTCACGCATTCGATCACGATCCGTTCGGGGCTCGCCGTCGCTTAAACGCTTTCATAGGAAGCCGTCGTTTTGAATTTCGAACACCTTATCCAGATCAACGACCCGTTGAATCCGTTTGTCGAATCGATGACCCGCGAGCAATTGTGGGAAGGTCTCGTGCTGCGCGCCGAACAGCCGCAGCTGTTCGTGATGGGGCTCGACAGTTGCACGATCCTTTCGCGCGAAGGCAACGTACTCGAACGGGAATTGCACTACGGCCAGGCCACGGTGCGTGACCGCGTCACGCTCGCGGAAAGCCAGAGCGTGCGCTACGACATTCTGCCGACGGCCGACTACGTTGGCGGCTCGCTCACCATGACCATCGAGCAACCGGACGAACTGCAGTTGTTCCTGCGCTTCGAATACGCGACCACGCTGCCCGAGTCGACCGACCCTGATGCGCATCAGACGCAGGAGATCGTGAAGTCGGCGTATCGGGAGAACGATATCGATACCGTTCGGCTGATTCGCCAGTTTGTGCAGGCGAAGCAGGAACCCGGCTCGTTGCATTGAACATCGCGCGGGCGCCCTGCCCGCCATAGAGCGCAAGACCACCGGAACGAGCAGTTGGTCGTTCTCCAGACTCCCGTCCGCCTTTAAGCTTTCCTGACTATCGAAATTCAAATCCGATCAATTTCTCTTCCTTGTAAATGGGAATAGTTATCATTTAGAATTAATCCATCGAATCGACCAACAGCAAAAACGAATGACCGATCTCACGCGCCCTTCCACACTCAGCCTGCGCCGTCCGGCGGCCGCGCTGACCAGCCGTCCGAAAACGTCGACGGCAACGGTAACCGGCCAGAAGCCTGGCGCGGACCGCGCCAACGGTTCGGGCGAGACGTCGGCGCGGGTCGTTCAAAGCGACACCTTGCTGCAGGGACATAGCCACGTCAGCATCGTGCATAACGGCGAGACCTACCAGCTGCGGGCCACGCGCTTAGGCAAGCTGATCCTGACGAAGTAGGAATGAATAGCAGTTAGTACCGGGTATTGTGGGGACCACCTCCCAGAGAGGTGTTGGGCAGTAGCCAGCCACGACGGCTTGCACGTGAGAACTAGACCCCTTCGTGCAGACACCAAGCCAGCCGTCGCAGCAAGCCAAGCCGCTTTTTTTGGTTCTCACTCGATACGGCGACACGCTACTTTGTGCGTCGATCATGCGGAAAATGAAAAAGCCGTGGGATGATTTCATCTCCACGGCTTTTTGTTTGGCCAGGCGCGGACTAGTGCAACCGCGTTAAAAGCATCGAGCACGTTACTTCGAAGCCCAGCCCCAGAACATCAGCCACCACGCGCTATCGACCACGGCCAACGCCGCGGCGAACCACACCATCGCGAGGCCGCGTTGAACGAAACGCTCGCTGTAGCGACGCGTCACGAGCCAGGCGAGCCATGCGCTCCACAGGTTGGCAATCGCCAGAATCGCGATGCGCATATCCGACGCCCACCACAGCGACACATGCTCCGCGCGCAGCAGCGACAGCGTGGTCGCGGACAGACCGAGAAACACGCCCGCGCCAGCAATCGGAATCAGCCCTTGCGTCAAATGATGCAGACGCACGCCATTGAAGCGCCCCAGCATGCGCGTCGCGCCCATCAGCAGCACCAGTAGCACGGTGCCGTACACCAACGCCGTGGCGAGGATGTAGCCGATCACCATCGTGCCGTCGAGCCACGAAAACACGTCGTTCTGTTCGGGGTAATGCGTGAACAGGAACCACGGCGCGTTGGTGTCGAGCGGCCACGTGATGTCGTGATCGACCAGCCAGTTCGCGAGGAAAATCTTCAGATCGACGAACCAGCGCGACGCGGTCCAGTGAAACGCGCCGATCGCGATGCCCAGCAGGCCGTACAGGATCAACGCGGTATCCCACGGGTTGGCCTGCTTGTCGCCCAACTGCACCACTTCCGACGACGGCGCACGCCATGTCAACGCAATCGCGTCGCGGTGGCCGCTGCAGCGGCCGCACATATGGCAGTCCGACGCGCCCTTCATATTGCGCAAGGGCACGAGCGGCGCGCAATTGATCGGAATCACGCGATGCCCATGCTCGCCGTTCTTGTACGAACGGCGCCATGCCTCTTCATCGACTTTGTAGTGAAACGGCGCGAGCCGCGCCAGAAGCGAAAAAACCCCGTTGACGGGGCAGAGGTATTTGCACCAGACGCGCTTCTCGCGTCCGTATAGCAAGCCGATGATCATCGCCGCGAAGGTCGAGCCGCCTAACACCAGCAGCACGGCTTTCGGATACTGGTAGACGCTCACCATCTGACCGTAAATGGTGGTGATGCCGAACGCGACGAACGGCCAGCCGCCCCAGCGCATCCAGTGCGGGATCGCCCTGCCTCGGCCGTATTTGCTGGCGAATTCGGCGAGCGCGCCTTCGGGACATAGCACCCCGCACCAGACACGACCGAGCATGACCATCGAGAGCAACACGAACGGCCACCAGATACCCCAGAACACGAACTGCGCGGCGAGCGTCAGGTTGTTCCACAAGTGCGCCGAGTCGTCCGGCAGCGGCATCACCGCCGGCACCAGAATCAGAAACGCGTACACCGCCACCACGACCCATTGAATGCCGCGAATCGCGGCACCGTGACGCTGCATCCACTGCCCGGCCGCGGCGAGGCGGCCTGGGCGGGTCATTACCGTACTCATGCCGTGCGCCCAGCGGCTTGTCGTGCCGGCTTGCGATTCGCGCGGCGCAGCAGCAGGTAGACCACACCCCAGTAAGCCGCATAAGCGATCAGATTCATCAACGCCGGGTGAGCGCGATAGCCGGTGAGCGTGGCAACCAGCGAACCGAAGGTGCTCGAATCGTCGAGGACCGCCGACGAATTCCACATCTGATCGATGATGGTCGGCAGGATTTCCTTGTCGATCAGCTTGTCCACACCGGTCTGGAACAGACCCGCGCCGAGGAACAGCAGCATGATTTCCGTGATGCGGAAAAAGAGCCGCCACGAGAAGATCTTGCCGCCCAACTGCAGGATATAGAAGGTCAGGAACGCGAGCGCCAGGCCGATCACGACCGCGAGCATCTGGCTGGCGCCCACGTGACCCGATTGGCCGAAGCCGAGGCCGTACAGAAAGATCACCGTCTCGCTGCCTTCACGCGCGATCGCCAACGCTACCAACAAGGCGACGCCCCACCAGTTCGAATCGCGCTGGCTCTTTTGCAGCGACTGTTCCATGTCGCGCTTGAGCGTGCGGCCGTGCTGCTTCATCCACAGCACCATCTGCACGATCAGCACGCAGGCGACCAGCACCATCGCGGTCTGGAAATAATCCTGCGCGTCGCCGGAGAGCACTTCGGTGAAACCCACCAGCGCGGCGCCGAGCGCCACCGCCGCAATCAGACCGGCTGCCACGCCGCCCCACAGGTACGGCAAACCGCGGCGCGCGTCGTCGTCGCCATTTTTCAGCCACGCGTACAGGATGCCGACGACCAGCAACGCCTCGACACTTTCCCGCCACACGATGAATAGAATCTGACCCATCAAGCTCTCCCTTCTTCTGGTCTGGCGAGCGCGCAACCCGTCAGGGCTCTGCGCTCGCGTCCCAAGTCACTACTTTGCGACGATGACGCCCTGCGCCTGCTGGTGAAAATCGTCGAAAAACTTGTACTCGCCCGGCTCGAGCGGCGCGATCACGACGAACGAATCCGCGCCCGGCGCCAACACTTTTTCCTTACGCAACTGCACGCTTTCGAATTCGGCCGCGCCTTTGCCCGTGTTGCGCACTTCGATCTTGATACGCTGTCCCGCCGGCACTTCGATGCGGGCCGGATTCAGCTTGCCGTCGTTCATTTCCAGCTTGAAGGTCGGCAGGTCGGCCGCCTGCGCCGCGCTTGCCAGCAAAACCGTGGCGGCGAAGATCGCGATCTTTCGGTTGATTCTCATTAGCCCATCCGGAAAACGCGGCGCGTTGGCAGTCGATCGCCAATGCGCCGTGTGCTGCACTGACTCGTTCGGCCTCATTCGGCCATTCATTCACCCACTCATCGAGCCATCCATTCACGCGCGGCCACTCGGCAAAGCGTACTCACGCGTGATGATGCGCGGCGATCAGTAACCGCCCTTCTTGCCGATGCCGGCGTACGCGAAGTCGTATTCGAGGGTGATCGGCTTGAACCACGGACCCACGCCGGTTTCCTTGTCGACGTGGCGGCCGAACGCCATGTGGCCCGATTGCATCGGCGCCTCGACAACCATCTTCAGGTGATACTTGCCCGGGCCTTGCAGCTTGACGTTGTCGCCGTAGTGCGGGCCGTCGTTGGCGACCATCGGCATCAGGTCGCCCTTTTGCGTCTGAGTCGAACCGGCTTTCGTCAGTTCGTAGTGCACTTGCAGATACGGCATCCAGTCGCCTTCGGCGAAGCCGGTCGGGTTGTTCTTGACCGCGTGAATGTCGGCTTCCAGGTGGATGTCCGAATCCGAGGCTTTGCGCATCATGCCTTCGGGTTCCATCGTGATCGGCTGCAGATAGACCGCATTGATTTCCATGCCGCCATGAATCTGCTGCTTGCCGATCGGATATTCCGCCGCCGTTGCCGAGAACGCCGCGACTGCGGCCACCGCTGCTGCGCCACCACGCACAAATGAAGAAATCCGCATTGAAACTCCTTATTTTTATCAGACTGGAATCGAACCCATTGGAACAGTGCGTCGCGCATGCCGTGCGATGCAGCGGTCGCGGCGCTTGCACGCCGCGATAATCGTCGGCGGGCGGCATTACGAACGTTAATGCGAACCATTCTCAATATTGGTCGAGTTTATCATTGATCGCATGGGAGAACAAATGAGAACGCGCGGCAAGCCTTGTGGCAGCAGGGTCTTAAGGCGCAGTTAAGGAAGCGCTGGGGAGGAAGTGATGCGATGCCGGGCGAGCGTCCGGCATGGATCGATCGGGCGCGGCGCACAGCCGCGCCCCAGGCGCGCGGGCGATTAATCGGCGCCCGACACGTGATCGCCGACGTTCGCGCCGAACACGCGCTGGCGCAGCAGCGCGAGCTGGTCGCGGGTCTGCGCGGCCTTCTCGAACTCAAGGTTCTTGGCGTGCTCCATCATCTGCTTTTCGAGGCGCTTGAGTTCCTTGGCAAGCTGCTTCTCGGACATGTCCTCGAATTTCGCGCGCGCCTGCTGTTCCTTCAGTTCGGCGCGGGCGTCGTCGACGTTGTACACGCCGTCGATAATGTCGCGAATGCGCTTGACCACGCCGCGCGGCGTAATGCCGTTCGCGAGGTTGAAGGCGATCTGCTTGTTGCGCCGCCGCTCGGTTTCGTCGATGGCACGGCGCATCGAGTCCGTGATTTTGTCCCCGTAGAGAATCGCCTTGCCGTTCACGTTGCGCGCCGCCCGGCCGATGGTCTGGATCAGCGAGCGCTCGGCGCGCAGAAAGCCTTCCTTGTCCGCGTCGAGAATCGCGACCAGCGACACTTCCGGAATATCCAGCCCTTCGCGCAACAGGTTGATCCCGACCAGCACGTCGAAGGTGCCCAGACGCAGATCGCGGATAATTTCCACCCGCTCCACGGTGTCGATGTCGCTGTGCAGATAACGCACCTTGACGCCGTGGTCGGCCAGAAACTCGGTCAACTGTTCGGCCATGCGCTTGGTCAGCACCGTGACCAGCACGCGGTCACCCGCCTTGACGCGCTCGTTGATCTCGCCGAGTACGTCGTCGACCTGGCTGCGAGCCGGACGCACCTCGATTTCTGGATCGACGAGGCCGGTCGGACGCACCAGTTGTTCGGCCACCTGCCCTGCCGTCTTCTGCTCGTAGTCCGCCGGCGTGGCCGACACGAACACCACCTGGCGCATCTTGCGCTCGAACTCGTTGAACTTGAGCGGCCGGTTGTCGAGCGCCGACGGCAGGCGGAAACCGTAGTCGACCAGATTTTCCTTACGCGCGCGGTCGCCGTTGTACATGCCGTTCAGCTGGCCGATCAGCACGTGCGATTCGTCGAGCAGCATGAGCGCGTCCGACGGCAGATAGTCGACCAGCGTAGGCGGCGGCTCGCCGGGCGCCGCGCCCGAGAAGTGCCGTGAGTAGTTCTCGATGCCCTTGCAGAAGCCGAGTTCCTGCAGCATTTCCAGGTCGAAGCGCGTGCGCTGTTCGAGCCGCTGCGCTTCGACGAGCTTGCCGCCGCTATAGAAGAATTCGAGCCGCTCGCGCAGTTCGGCCTTGATCGTTTCGACCGCGCGCACCACGGTATCGCGCGGCGTCACATAGTGCGACGACGGATACACCGTGAAGCGCGGAATCTTTTGACGCACGCGGCCCGTGAGCGGATCGAATAGTTGCAGGGTTTCGATTTCGTCGTCGAACAACTCGACGCGCACCGCCATCTCGGCGTGCTCGGCCGGAAAGATATCGATCGTGTCGCCGCGCACGCGGAACGAGCCGCGCTGGAAGTCGGCCTCGTTGCGGTTGTACTGCATGGCGATCAGACGCGCGATGATGTCGCGCTGGCCGAGCTTGTCGCCGGTGCGCAGCGTCAGAATCATTTTGTGATATTCAGACGGGTTGCCGATACCGTAAATGGCCGACACGGTAGCGACGATCACCACGTCGCGCCGCTCCATCAGACTCTTGGTGGCCGACAGCCGCATCTGCTCGATGTGCTCGTTGATCGACGAGTCCTTCTCGATGAACAGATCGCGCTGCGGCACGTACGCTTCCGGCTGGTAGTAGTCGTAGTACGAGACGAAGTACTCGACCGCATTGCGCGGGAAGAACTCGCGGAACTCGGAGTAGAGTTGCGCGGCGAGCGTCTTGTTCGGCGCGAACACAATGGCCGGGCGGCCGAGCCGCGCGATCGTATTGGCCATCGTGAAGGTCTTGCCGGAACCGGTCACACCGAGCAGCGTCTGGAACGAGAGGCCATCTTCGACGCCTTCGACGAGCGTGTCGATCGCCGTGGGCTGGTCGCCGGCGGGCGGATACGGCTGGTATAGCTGGAACGGCGAGCCTTCGAATCGGACAAATTTGGATTCGTCCAGCGTTTCGTCGGCTTCAGTCAGATGTTGTTCGGACATGGGGGGGCGGTACCGGGCCTTGGGGGCAAAGAACTATTCTAACGGGTTGCGGGAATCGAAGATCGAGCGGGTCTGCGTAGGGTTTTGGGGAGTCGCGCGGGCCGGTTCAGGCGCAATGCTGTGGCCCTTTGGGCGCAGTCGCGTGGCATTCGCTTACGGCGACCGAACTGCCGCAACGAGCCCTGATTCCGCCGGCTGCGGGCCGCTTTCCGGCTATCTTCAGGCGGCCTGGCGGACAGCGTCGTGGTTTGCAGTTGGCGCCGGAGTGCCTGTTTTTCAAGCAAAAAATTCCCTACGAGCGGCGTTGGCGTCCGAAAAATGGGCGCGAATTCGTTACAATGCGAAGTTGCGCCCGGTCGCTGCCGCCCGCAGCGCGTCCACGTTTTGCGTCGGACGCCGCTGGCCCGGCCGTCCGCGATCGAAGCCGCCCTCTTCTCACTACTGCTGCCCACCCATCATGTCTCTGTTCTCCGCCGTCGAACTTGCTCCCCGCGACCCGATTCTGGGCCTGAACGAAGCCTTCAACGCCGATGCGCGCACCACCAAGGTCAATCTTGGCGTCGGCGTGTATTTCAACGAAGAAGGCAAGATTCCGCTGCTGCGCGCCGTGCGCGACGCCGAAAAGGCGCGCGTCGAAGCTGCGCTGCCGCGCGGGTATCTGCCGATCGAAGGCATTGCCGCTTACGACGCCGCCGTGCAGAAACTGCTGCTCGGCAACGACTCGCCGCTGATCGCAGCGGGCCGCGTTGTGACGGCGCAGGCATTGGGCGGCACGGGCGCGTTGAAGATCGGCGCGGATTTCCTGAAGCGCCTGAATCCGAACGCGAAGGTCGCGATCAGCGATCCGAGCTGGGAAAACCATCGTGCGCTGTTCGAAAGCGCAGGCTTCGAAGTCGTGTCGTATCCGTACTACGACGCGCAAACCCACGGCGTGAATTTCGACGCCATGCTGAGCGCGCTGAACAGCTACGCAGCAGGCACCGTCGTTGTTTTGCACGCGTGCTGCCATAACCCGACCGGCGTGGACCTGAGCGTCGAGCAATGGAAGCAGATCGTCGAAGTGGTCAAGGCGCGCAACCTGGTGCCGTTCCTCGACATCGCTTACCAAGGTTTCGGCGACAACATCGAATCGGACGCTGCAGCCGTGCGTCTTTTCGCAGCGTCGGAACTGAACGTGTTCGTGTCGTCGTCGTTCTCGAAGTCGTTCTCGCTGTACGGCGAGCGCGTCGGCGCGCTGTCGGTGATCACGGCAAGCAAGGAAGAATCCGCTCGCGTGCTGTCGCAACTCAAGCGCGTGATCCGCACGAACTACTCGAACCCGCCGACGCACGGCGGCTCGGTAGTTGCGGCGGTGCTCGCATCGCCGCAACTGCGCGCCACGTGGGAAACCGAACTGGCCGAAATGCGTGACCGTATTCGCGCCATGCGCAACGGTCTGGTCGAACGCCTGAAGGCAAGCGGCGTGGATCGCGATTTCAGCTTCGTGAACGCGCAACGCGGCATGTTCTCGTACTCGGGTCTGACGGCGCCGCAAGTGGACCGCCTGCGTGAAGAGTTCGGCATCTATGCCGTGAGCACCGGTCGCATCTGCGTGGCTGCGCTGAATACGCGCAATCTCGATGTGGTGGCCAGCGCGGTCGCTCACGTGCTGAAGTAAGGTATTGGCGGGCGCGGGCATGCACTGCACGCGCTCTGCTGAAACTGGTTCTGGAAACGGCGCCCTTTTAGGGCGCCGTTTTTGTTTGTGGCCCGGTGGCGGTTTGCAACGTGCTTGTTGCTGATTGCCGGTTGCTTATTGCTTGAACAGGGCCGTTTTCGATACTGCCAAGGGCTGCCACGATTGCCGCGTCTCACCTCGGTCACGCGCTACTCAGACTCGTGACTCCTTCAGCGCGCATCCCGATGGATATCGTGCGTGACAAAGCCCGCGTCGTTATCCGGCATGTCGAGCCAATCGGGTTGCGCGAGCGAATGGCGGATGTCCTCCAAACCGCTTTGCCAATGTTCCCGCATCGTCGACAGGCCGAATTGAAAGTCCTTGTAGTGACCTTCGTATTCCTTGTGGCGGTAGATCAGATGGACCACGTTGTAGCGCTTCGAACACGAGAGATCCTCGGCCAGCTTGCACCACGGGTCGTCACGCTGATCGGACGGCACGCGATCCAGCACCTCGCGCAACACATGCCGGAAACGCTGCGACCGCTGCAGCATATCGGTCACGAGACGGGTGCGGCTCGAATACTGGATGTCTTTCATGCGCCCTTGCACGTCGGTGATGTTGTCCGGCACCGGTCCGATCGCGCTCCAGAGATCGACCTGGAAGGCGAGCGTGTCGCGACGCGGCGTGGACTGGATCACCTCATAGAGCGGCGTGTTCGACATCAAGCCGCCGTCCCAGTAGTACTGACCATCGATCTCGACCGCCGCGAAACCGGGCGGCAACGCGCCTGACGCCATGAAATGCTCGGGCCTGAGCGTTGTATGCGTGTTATCGAAGTACGCGAAATTTCCCGTACCGCAATTGACCGCCCCGACCGAGACGCGCATTTCTTTCGAATTGATCCGGTCGAAATCGCAGAACGCTTCGAGCGTGGCCTTCAACGGCGTGGTGTCGTAATAGCTGGCCAATTGCGGCGGCCCGGACACCGTGGGCAACGGCGGCGGGAAGCGCGGCACAAAAAAGCCCTTCTGCCCCTCGACGATGGCGCCCACGGCCTGCGTTGCCGTGAAGGCCTTGCGTATTGCGTCGCTGGAATTGAAGAGAGCGTGCTCGATGAACGCAGGCAGCGGCGGCCCGAAGGCCGGCTGGCAGATCGTCTCCCAGAATTGCAGCAGCCGTTCAACGCGCTTTTCAGGCGGATTGCCGGCGATGATTGCCGTATTCAACGCGCCGATCGAAATGCCGGCCAGCCAGTTCGGTTCGATGCCGGCCTCGTAAAGTCCCTGAAAGACACCGGCCTGATAAGCGCCCAGGGCGCCACCGCCTTGCAGCATCAAGGCGACGGTTTCGTACTTGGGCAAATGGAGGTGCCGGCCGGGATGCGTGGCGGGCGCCGGACCGGCGCCCTCGCCTTCCCCGTCGCCGGGCGCGCCGACGCGCGCCCGCTTGAGATTGCGTTGCGCCATAGGCACCCCCTTATTGCATGTACCAGCCGTGGCTCACAATAAAGGACTGGCCGGTCAGCGCCGCCGTCGGGAACGTGGACAGGAACAGCACCGTTTGCGCGACGTCTTCCACCGTGGTGAAGACACCGTCGACCGTGCCGCCCAGCATGACGCGCTTGATCACGTCTTCCTCGCTGATGCCCAGTTCCTTGGCCTGCTCGGGAATCTGCTTGTCGACGAGCGGCGTGCGCACGAAACCCGGACACACGACATGCGAGCGCACGTTGTGCTTCGCGCCTTCTTTAGCCAGCACGCGCGCGAGACCCAGCAGCGCGTGCTTGGCCGTCACATAGGCCGATTTGAGCGGCGACGCTTCGTGCGAGTGGACCGAGCCCATGTAGATCACGATGCCGCCGCGATCGTCCTTGTACATGTGCTTGAGCGCGGCCTTGGTGGTCAGGAACGCGCCGTCCACGTGGATTGCCTGCATCTTCTTCCAATCCGAAAACGAATAGTTTTCGATCGGATTGACGATCTGGATGCCGGCGTTGGAAATGAGGATATCCACCGAGCCGAGTTCCGCGGCCACTTTGTCGATGCCCTGATTGACGGCGTCTTCGCTCGTGACGTCCATCGCCACGCCGATTGCCTTGCCGCCGGCCTTTTTGATTTCTTCAGCGACAGCGTTCGCGCCGTCCTGATTCAGGTCGGCGATCGCGACAGCCGCGCCTGCTGCGGAAAGAGTCAGCGCAATCTGCTTGCCGATGCCGCTTGCGGCGCCCGTAACAACCGCAACCTTGCCATTCAGATTCGTGTTCGTTGACGACATCCATAACCTCCATGCAGTTGATGAGCAATGAGACCACGGGCCGCGGGCGGCGGGAAGTCAGCCAGACGACATAGGCCGTCTGGCCGAATGCTGCACTGCGGCCAACGCTGCTATTGTGCATGAACCGCGTGAACTGCATCGGTAAACTGCGCGTCGAAGCGTATCTCTTTAAACTGGACGTTTCGGCAGAATTCCGGTGGCATCACCAACAAGGAGGAATGCATGAATTATCGACGTCTGGGCCGTTCCGGCCTGCAAGTCAGCGAACTGTCCATCGGCTCGTGGGTCACCTACGGCAATCAGGTGGACACCCACGCGGCACGCGAATCGCTCGCGGCCGCACGTGACGCAGGAGTCAACTTTTTCGACAACGCCGAGGTGTATGCCGGCGGCAAGTCCGAAGAAATCATGGGCCAGGCGCTCAAGGAACTGGCGTGGCCGCGCGTGAGCTACGTGGTGTCGACGAAATTCTTCTGGGGACTCGCGGAAGCACCGAACCAGTACCACACGCTGAACCGCAAATATCTGCTGAACGCGATCGATGCGTCGCTCAAACGGCTGCAGCTCGATTATGTCGATCTGGTGTTCTGTCATCGTCCGGACCCGAACACGCCGGTAGAGGAAACCGTCTGGGCCATGAGCGACATGATCACTCGCGGCAAGGCGCTGTACTGGGGCACGTCCGAATGGAGCGCCGACGAAATCCGCGCCGCTTACGACATCGCGGAGCGTCATCATCTGCACAAGCCGGTCATGGAGCAGCCGCAGTACAACCTGTTCCATCGCAAGCGCGTCGAGGAGGAATACAAGCGGCTTTACGAGGATATCGGCCTCGGGCTGACTACCTGGAGCCCGCTCGCATCCGGCTTGCTGACCGGCAAATACCGTGACGGCGTGCCGGCCGACAGCCGCGCGCAGTTGGATGGTTACGACTGGCTACGCAAGCAGGTCACCGACGCGGGCAAGAACAACGTGGTCGGCAAGCTCGGCGAAGTGGCTAACGAGTTGGGCTGCACGATCGGTCAACTCGCCATTGGCTGGATTCTGAAGAATCCGAATGTCAGCACCGTGATAACGGGTGCGTCGCGGGTCGAACAGATCGGCGAGAACATGAAGTCCGCCGACGTGGCCGCACGGATCACGCCGGAAGTCAAAACGCGAATCGAGGAAATCATCGGCGACGCGCACGACTGATCGGACTCGGGTGAACGCGTGACATGGCCGTGGTCGCACTGCGGCCATTGCAGCGTTACGCGTGCAACCCGCTGCAATGCGCGGTGCGCAACGCGGCGTCGCGTACAATACGCGACCGCGCTGCACACCGGCGCCGTATGTTCATTGTGCAGCCGCATTGCATCCGCATCGCCGAATCCGCCCTGGAGCGGCGCGCCCTCTTTCAGCGTCTCCTCATCATGCTCAGCTACCGCCACGCCTTTCATGCAGGCAATCACGCCGACGTTCTGAAACACGCCGTCGTGTTGCAGCTTCTGCGCTACCTTGGCCAGAAGGACAAGTCCTACTGGTATATCGACACGCATGCGGGCGCCGGCGTCTACTCGCTGAAGGAAGGTTACGCGACCAAGACCGGCGAGTTCCAGAGCGGCATCGGCAAACTGTGGGGGCGCAACGATCTGCCGCCGATGTTCGCCGACTACGTCGACGAAGTGAGCGCGCTCAATCCGGACGGCCAGTTGCGTTTCTATCCCGGCTCGCCGTATATCGCGTGGCGGCAGATGCGCGAACAGGATCGCATGCGCCTGTTCGAACTGCACACCACCGAAATCGACGTGCTGCGCCACAATTTCCGCGACGCGGGCCGTCGCGCGATGCTGTATGCGGGCGACGGCTTCGACGGCATTCTCGCCTTGTTGCCGCCGGCCCCACGCCGGGCGTTGGTGCTGCTCGATCCATCGTATGAGGACAAGCGTGACTACATCCGCACGCTGCGCTGCGTCGAAGAAAGCCTGAAGCGTTTTCCGACGGGCACTTATGCCGTCTGGTATCCGCAGGTGAGGCGCCCTGAGTCGCAGCGCTTCCCCGACCAGCTGAAGAAGTTGCAGGACAAGAACTGGCTGCACGTGAGCCTGACCGTCAGCAATCCGCCAGAAGATGGTTTTGGGCTCTTCGGCAGCGGAATGTTCATTCTGAACCCGCCGTATACGCTGGCAAAAACGCTGAAGGACCAGATGCCCTGGCTCGTCAAGGCGCTCGGTGAAGACAAGGCCGCGCAGTTTAAGGTGGAGTATCGCGGCGACTGAGTTTCTTGTTGTGGGCTGCGAGGTTTTGTTGGCCGCGAGGGTTTTGCAGCCTTCACGGTTTTGTGGCTTCTGAGCTTTTGCGGCCTCCGAGCGTACAGTTCGCCGAGCCGGCCTAGCGTCGTTTTCGCCGGCCACGCGCGCACGACGCGCGCGGCCGGTCCAGTTGCTCAGTCAGCCCAAGCTACCGACTATTTAAGCTGCGCCGCGGCCTTCCGGGCGAAGTCGTTGGTATAAGTCGCGTTCAGGTCGATCTTTTTCGGATCGAGCCGGTTATCGAACGAGGACAACGCGCGCAATGACGTCGCCGGGCCGTCAGCAGGCATCAAGCCGTCGGGCGAGTAAGCGTCGCGCACGTTGTGAAAGGCCTCCACATAGAGCGCCGAATCGTTGAGCAAATAGGCCGGCGGCACCATCTTCAGCAGATCGGCGTCGCTCGCGCTCTGCAGCCAGTGATCCGCGCGCACGATGGCATTGGCGAGCGCCTGCGTGGTCTTCGGATACTTCTGGATGAAATTGTCCGAGGCATAAAGCGTCGCTGCCGGCATCGTGCCGCCGAATACCTCCTGCGTGCCCTTCACCGTACGCGTATCGACCAGCACCTTGATCGCGCCGCTGCGCGACAGCTTGGTCATCATCGGATCCACGTTGGATAGCGCGTCGATCTGGCCGCCGCTTACTGCCGCGAGCACCGAGGCGCCGCTGCCCACGCCGATCGCCGAAATCTCGTTACGCTGCACGCCGGCCTTGCGCAAAGCCACGGTGAGCACGAGATCCGTCGACGAACCCGGCGCGCTCACGCCGACTTTGGCGCCTTTGAAGTCCGCCAGAGTCTTGAGCTGATCGGCCTTCGATTTCAGCACCGCGACGACGATTTGCGGCGCGCGCCCCATCAGCGCAAACGCCCGGTAATGCTGCCCTTTCTCCTGCATGAACAGCGTGTGCTCGTACGCGCCGGCGCCGACGTCGGCGCTGCCGCCCACGACCGCTTCCAACGCCTTCGATCCGCCCGCGAAATCCTCGAGCGTGACGTCGAGGCCTTCGTCCTTGAAGTAGCCCAACTGTTGCGCGGCGAGCACCGGCAGATAGTAGAGGCCCGGCAGACCTCCGACGGCCATGGTCAGCGCGGGTTTTTCCGGTGTGTCTTTGGCAAGCGCGGCGCCCGGCAACGTGGCCAGCGCAAGCAGCGTAACGCAGGCGCCGGCGGCCTGTCGCATCCAGTGGGTGTGCATTCGATGTCTCCTTATTCTGTTTTTCGTTCGATGCGGTCACGCCGGGCTTGATGTGTGGCCCCAGTCAACGGCGAGAGACCGCGCGCGATGATTGTCGTCGCACGGTTGCGCCCGCGCCATGCGCCCAAACCCCAATGGCGCACGTGACGCGTCGGCGCATGAGTTGCCGATTCTTTGTCTGCGCTCGCGTTAAGGCCGCGCTGTTGTCGTTGGTCGACGAGGGGAAATTGAGTCAATTGAGTGCGCGCTCATGCGGGCACTCGTACGTCGGCGAGTTGGTTATGCAGGGAAAGGCATTGAATAAGATGGGAAGCACTGCCGTGAGAAGTCGCGTCTCCAGCACTTGCCAAGTGCCGCGTCGCTGGACCACGCTGCAGTTGCGCTGGCGCGGGCCGCCACATGTTGCGACCGGATCTGACGCAGAGAGCGAGCGCCTATTGCGGCCGAGGCGCTGGACGAGGCTGCGGTTGCGGCGGCAACGTACCTCCTCCTGTGGGCAACTGTATATAAGGCGCCACAACGATCGGGATCGACGAATTCGGCGCCAGCTCGGCCGGCGTCGCGATGGGCTGCGCTTCGACGATCGGCTGATGCGAAAGCGGCGCGGTCTGCAGCACGGTTCCGCTCTGGCCGTCGTTGATGCCGTTCTGCGAATCGAGAATCACCGGCTTACGCGCGCTGGCCGACGCCGCATAAGCGCTCGACACGGCGAAGGCCGTGCTCAGCGAGATTGCAATTGTCACGGTCAGAATGGATTTGAGCGGGCGAACAGGTGGCATGGGCGGACCGGTTGAGTTTGGGAAAGCCGGATTTCGCGGAAAACGCTTTACCTTACCGCGACGGTCGCCGCGAGGCTAGTCGATATTCGCCACGCGTAGCGTTCAAGCGCCGTCCGGCTGAAATACTCGTAGTCCAGATGCGACAAAGCCCCGCTTAGACGGGGCTTGATGCTTTTACTGCCGTGGCTGCGATGAACGCCGCCGGGTCAAACGCGATGCCGATGAAACTTACAGCGAGTAGCCGTTGGTTTCGAGCGAGCGGATGCGCTGTTCGAGCTGGACGATGTCCGACGACGATGCCAGGTAGGCTTCGCGACGGGTGCGTTCAGCGGTTTCAAACCAAGTGCTCAGCTTTTCAAGTACGTATGCAAACATGATGTTCTCCAAGGATCAGATTGAATCCCCGGTGGATTGGGCATCAGGGATTTCCCGTAAAAGGGTTAACCCGGATTATAGCCCTATAGTGCAACCTGGCTAGTGAAATGCCCGCATGACGTGCATTCCGATTTGGAATGGTGCACGCGCGTGGTGCGCGTAAATGCCTGATTTAATTCAAGTTGAGATCGGATTTCAGCGTCATTCGATGTCGCCCCATATTTTTTAGCCCAACATTGGTGCAAATTCCGCTGCGGTTGCGACAAATCGAAGGACAAGGTTGCACCCGCGGCAAAACACAATCTCAAATCGGATGACAACCCTGCCCCGAAACCAGATCAGTGTCGGCGAGGCGCTCGATAATCGGACAGTCAGGACGATCGTCGCCGTGACAGTGGTCGGCGAGATGCGCCAGCGTGTCGCGCATGTCGGTCAGTTCTGCGATGCGGCGATCGAGTTCCGCGACGTGCTCCAGCGCAATCGACTTCACCTCGGCGCTAGCCCGCGAGCGATCGTGCCACAGCGCAAGCAGCCTTCGAATATCCTCGATCAGAAAACCAAGCCGGCGCGCCTGGCGAATGAAGCGCAGCGAGTGAACCTCTTGCGGACCGTATACGCGATAGTTGGCGCTGGTACGCGATTTCGCCGCCAGCAGGCCGACGCTCTCGTAGTAGCGGATCATTTTCGCCGTGAGGCCCGACGCGCGGGCCGCTTCACCGATATTCATGGCCGTTTCTCCAGTGTGTGCGTCGATCGTACACCTTCCCATAATGGGAAGGTCATCCACTGAATTGCGGATCGGCAGGCATAATTCAACCGTCGCACTATCCATTTCCCCGAGGCAACCCCGATGACGATCGAATTCCAGGTAGAAGGCATGAGCTGCCAGCATTGTGTGACGGCGGTCACGAACGCCATCCGCGAACACGATAGCGGCGCGCAAGTCCGCGTGGATCTGGCGTCCGGGCGCGTCGCGGTGGAATCGGCGCAACCGGCCGAGACGCTGAAGGCTGCCATCGACGAAGCCGGCTACACCGTGACGGGCATCACGAGCGGCACGGCCAGCGGCTCGCCCGGCGCGGCCCGTTAAGCGAGTTCATCATGTTCAAAGTTGCCGTCATTGGTGCCTCCGGGCTGCTTGGCCGCGCGCTCGTCGACGAACTGGCGCAGCAGAGCGATTGGCAAGTCGTCGCCACAGCATTCAGCCGGCCGGCGCCGGGCAAGGTCTCGCTGGATATCCGCGACGCGCGGGCGGTCGAGCAGTTCGTCGAACGCGAAGCACCGGACGCGCTCGTGATTGCCGCGGCGGAGCGTCGGCCGGACGTGTGCGAGCATGATCCCGCGCTGGCGCGCGCGCTGAATGTCGATGCGGTGCGCACCCTTGCCAGCGCGGCAAACCGGCGCGGCGCATGGACGCTGTCGATCTCTACCGACTATGTGTTCGACGGCACGCACCCGCCCTACCAGCACGATTCCGTGCCCGCGCCGCTCAACGCCTATGGGCATAGCAAGCTTGAAGGCGAGCACGCGCTGACTGAATCGACTGACCTCGGCTGCGTGTTGCGTCTGCCGCTGCTGTACGGGCCGATCGTCAGTTGGGCGGAGTCGGCCGTGACGAGTCTCGTGCCCGCGATCGCCGGGTCGGCGGCGCCGGGGAGCAAGCCCGCCGTCATGGATGCATGGGCGATCCGTTACCCCACTTTCACGCCGGACGTCGCGTTCGTAATCCGCCAGATGCTCGAACGGCATGCGCAAGGCGACGCGATCCGCGGCATCGTGCAATGGTCCGGCGACGAACCGATGAACAAGTACGAGATCGCCGTGCGCCTTGCCGAAGCGCTGCAACTCGACGCGCATCTGACGCCGCAAGCTACGCCGACCGATTCGACGCCCCGGCCGCATAACTGCCACCTGGCTTCGAGCCGCCTCGAGGCGCTCGGCATAGGCCGGCGCACGCCGTTCGATACGGCGATTCGGCAAGTGTTAGCGGCATTTCCGTGGCGCGGCGCCGCACACGCATAGAACGTTTTGTCTGGCAGGTGCGATTGAGCGCGGTAAGTCGCCCGCGTTGTGCTTCGATCGATGCGCGCCGGCACGACGGTCTTACGTCGAGCCGGTGCGCTTGACTACCGCGAACCGGCCTCAATGAAAATCGCGGCTCGCCGTGGCCAGTTCACCCAGCCATTCGCTATGGTCTTCGAGACGATGAGCGACGAGATGGATCACTTCACCCTTGTTCTTCCGCTTCCCCTTAGCCTGATTCGCGCTCACTCCGTTGCCGGCCTGGTCGCCGCCGGTCGCCACGCCGTCGTCGCGCTGCAAAACGCCGTAGACCGCCAGCAACGATGCGCCCAACAAAACCTTGCGCTGCTTTTCCACCAGTGACGGCCAGACGATCACATTGATCGAACCGGTCTCGTCTTCGATGGAAACGAACACCGTGCCGTTTGCCGTGCCCGGCCGCTGCCGCACGGTGACGATGCCGCACGCTCGCGCCAGCGTGCCGTGCTGACACGCGGCGAGTTCGGCGGCCGTGCGAAAACGATGCTGGGCAAGGCGTGCACGCAAAAGCGCAAGCGGATGACGATTGAGCGTAAGGCCAAGGCTCGCGTAGTCGTCGACGATTTCGCGGCTTTCGGCTGCCTGCGGCAACATTAGCGGCGCTTCGGCGATCGGCGCATCGCGCAGCAGTTTGGGCACCGTGTGCTGCGCCGTCACGGCCCACCACGCTTCGCGTCGATGTCCCGCGATACTGACCAGCGCGTTCGCCGCGGCAAGCGCTTCGAGATCGCGCCGCGTCAGGGCCGCGCGTCGCGCCAGATCGTCGACATCGGTAAACGGCGCCTCGTTCCGGGCGGCCATGATGCGTTCGGCCGCCGCTTGCGAGAAGCCCTTGATCAGATGCATGCCGATGCGCACAGCGGGACCGCGCGCGCCATAAGTGTGCGACGGTTGAAACACGCGGGCAGTCAATCGCTGCGCCGCGCGCCGGACCGTCCTGCTCACCGTCAGACGCCGCAGCGAAAGATCGCGCAATTGCTGCGCGGATAGTACGGCCTGCTGACGATGCAAACAGGTTTCGTCCGCTGAGATCCGTTGTCCTTCATGACCACGTCTCTCGAATGTCGACTCCCAATCGCTCAAGGTCACGTCGGGCGGCAATACCTCGACGCCGTGACGCTTTGCATCCTGAACGAGTTGCGACGGCGAATAAAACCCCAACGGCTGACTGTTCAGCAAACCCGCCAGAAAAGCAGCCGGTTCATAGCGCTTCAACCATGCGCTGAGATAGACGAGCAGCGCGAAGCTCGCCGCATGGCTCTCCGGAAAACCATATTCGCCGAAGCCTTCGATCTGTTTGCAGATGCGGTCGATGAACTCCTGTTCATAACCACGCTTGAGCATGCGCTCGTTCAAATCCTTCTGATACTTCGCGAGGTTGCCGCTGCGCCGCCATGCGGCCATTGCGCGCCGCAACTGATCGGCCTGCTCACCGGTATATTTCGCCGCAACCATCGCCAGATGCATGACCTGTTCCTGGAAAATCGGCACGCCGAGCGTACGTTCGAGCACGGGACGCAATTCATCCTTCGCGTAGTCGACCGCCTCGAGCCCCTGCTTGCGGCGCAGATAGGGATGCACCATGCCGCCCTGAATCGGCCCGGGCCGCACGATCGCCACTTCGATCACGAGATCGTAGTACTTGTTGGGCTTCAGACGCGGCAACATGCTTTGCTGCGCACGCGATTCGATCTGAAATACGCCGATCGTATCGGCATGGCCGCACATTTCGTAGACGGCGCGATCCTCACGCGGAATATCCTGCACACTGAACTTCGGAAAGCCACGCCTCAACGCGACGAATTCCAGCGCGCGCCGGATCGCCGACAACATGCCGAGCGCCAGCACGTCGACTTTCAGCAACTTGAGCGCGTCGATATCGTCCTTGTCCCACTCGATCACGCTGCGGTCTTTCATCGTCGCGTTCTCGATCGGCACGAGTCGCGACAGTTTGTCTTTCGCGATCACAAAGCCACCGACGTGTTGCGACAGATGACGCGGGAAAGCGCGCAACTCCTTCGTGAGACGAATCAGATTCTGCGTGATGTGCGAATTGGCGTCGAAGCCCGCTTCAGCCAGATATTTGGCGACCGCATCCGTGCCGTCCCACCATTGTTGTGACTTGCTGATCCGCTCGATCAACGACACCTCGAGACCCAGCGCCTTGCCGACGTCCTTCAGTGCGCTACGCGCGTGATATGTAATCAGCGACGCAGTCAGCGCCGCCCGATGACGGCCGTACTTCGTATAGATATATTGAATGACCTCTTCGCGCCGCTGATGCTCGAAGTCGACGTCGATATCAGGCGGCTCGTTGCGCGCGCGCGAGATGAAACGCTCGATCAGCATGTTCATGTGCACCGGATCGATTTCCGTCACGTGCAGGCAATAACAAACGATCGAATTCGCCGCTGACCCTCGCCCCTGACACAGAATGTTTCTGGAGCGCGCGAAACTCACGATATCGTGCACCGTCAGAAAATACTTTTCGTATTTCAGATCGGCGATCAGCCCTAACTCCTTTTCGATCTGACCGATTCGCTTCAGGTCGATGCCCTTGGGCCAGCGCTCCATCGCGCCGGCCATAACCAGCTTGCGCAGATAGCTCGATGGCGACTCGCCGGCGGGCACGAGTTCCTCGGGATACTCATACTTGAGTTCGTCGAGCGAAAAGCGGCATAGCGCGGCGATACGCAGCGTTTCTTCCAGCGTATCGCGCGGATACAGTTTGCCAAGCCGCACGCGCGTACGCATGTGCCGCTCCGCGTTCGCCTCGAGCGCATGGCCGCATTGCGATAGCGGCGTGACGAGGCCGATGGCGGTCATCGTGTCCTGCAACGGCTTGCGCGATCGGGCATGCATGAGAACGCCGCCTGCCGCGACCAGCGGCAAACCGCTCGCTTTTGAAATCATGCGCAAGGCGTCGATCTGAAGATCGTCGCTGCCCGTTTGCCAAAGTTCGAGCGCGATCCATGCCCGTTGTGCAGCGAACGAGGCGAGCCAATGCGCGCAGCGCAGCGTATGCGAAAGCGTCGCCGTGCGCTGCGGCACGAGCATCAGTACGCAATCGGGTAAGGTTTTTAGATGCGCCAGATGGGGTAAGGAGGCAGTGAAGTCGGATGGACCGAGGCGATAGCTGCCTTTGTCCGCGCGCGAGCGGGCTAGCGTAATCAGTTCGGAAAGGTTGCCGTAACCGTTGCGGTTGGTTGCTAGCGCAACGAGGGTGCAGAAGGGATCGCCGGTTTCGTCGGTGAGATTGAGTTCGCTGCCGATGATCAGGTGAGGGAGGGGTTTTGGTGCCTCGGCTTCTGCAGTTTCCTGTGGCGCGGTTTCCTGTTGCGACGCTTCGATTTGTGTCCCGTCTTCCGAAGGCGCTTCCGATTGCGCAGTGTTTGCCTTGTCCTCGCGCTCTTTCTGCTGACGCTCCCGCTCCGTTTTGATTTCCTTCAACGCCGTGTGAGCGCGCACGACGCCGGCCAACGAGCATTCGTCGGTGATGGCGAGCGCGCTGTAGCCGCGCGACATCGCCTGCTCGACGAGCTCATGAGGATGCGATGCGCCCCGCAGAAACGAGAAATTAGTCAGGCAATGCAATTCCGCATACGCCGGCAACTGAGTGGCGAGTGGCTGCTGCACGAGGAGTGACGGCTGGGTTGGTGGCATGATGGTCAGCCGAACAGACCCTGCAAATACCACTCGCCGTTAAGGCGTTCGCGGTATACCCAGAACATGTGACCGCGGTCGTCGGCCGCGACATAGTAATCGCGCTCTACCCGGTTGCCGTCCCACCACCCTGCTTCGATCCGCTCGGTGCGCGTGAGCATTTTCAATGGCCGACGATAGATGGGCCGCTGGTCGCGCATCATCAGGCGCAGCGGTTTGTCGAGCATCCAGACCGGGCGAGGCTGCGACGGCAACACACTGTCGGGTAGATCGAGCGAGGTTTGGGTATCGGCCGGTTGGGAGTCGGATCGGCGATTGTTTCTTGCGTTGGCTGTTTCGTTTAGGTGTTGGGCTGCTTGTGCCGCTAGTGCCACTCGCGCAAGCGCATCGCCGTCTGCGCGCCCCTCTTCCGCCGATGCGGCGTGCTGCAATGCATCGGTCAGCCAGGCGTTGTCTGCTTTAACTTTTGTCCGGGCTTTCGCCGGCGAACGCTTCTTGCGCGAAAACGCTTGCGCCTCGTAGGCTTCGACGCGCATTGCCCGCTCGGGACGATGATCGTCCTGCACCGACATCTGCAGCACATTCTCCGGCCCCAACCGCGCGCTCAGGCGTTCGAGCAGACGCGCAATCGAATCGCCATCGGATTCGGGCATGGGAAACAAGGTGTCCGACTGCCCGGCATATTCGCCAATTTGATCCGCAACCAGCTTCAACTCGATGACCGGTGCCGCCAGCACGGTCTGATTCAATTTTTCCCGCAGCAACCAGATCAGATGCTCGGCATCGCGCGACGGTATGGCCCACGCGACCTTCAGGCTCGATGTCGTCGGCGCATGACGGGACGCCAATTCATGCTCGAGCAGCAACGTATAGCCGCTGAGCGCCGCGTGATGCGCGCTCAGCCAGCCGGCCAGCTGCACGATCAGCCGACGCGCGGCGAACAGCAAGGCATCCGCGTTGTCGACCCGCGAGGGCAATTCGAGTTGCGCATGAAACGACGCCGGCGCACGAAACGATTCGCGTGGGTCCGGGCGCGTGCCATACGCTTGTGCCAGCAGATCCAGAATGCCGCTGCCGAAACGTCGCACGACACCGGAGCGCGGCAATTGACGCAAATCGGCCAGCGTCGTGCAGCCGACGTGCGCAAGCGCATCGCGATGCGCTTGCGTGACCGGCAGCAACGATACCGATAAACCATCGAGGACACGCGCAAGCGACGTCTCCTTGATCACGTGCCAGCGATTCTTCTGCCGAACGGCGCGAGCCTGCGCCAATAGCCACGCTCCCCAGGCAGTCGGCGCACAGGCGATGCGCGCCGTGTAGCCGAATTCCGCCACCGTGGCCGACACCCGCGACAACAACGCACGCAAGCCGCCGAACAACCTCAACCCGGAGCCGACTTCCAGCAACAGGGTATGCGCTTCGGTAAGCGACACTTTCGGCGTGTACGTCAGCAAGGCAAGCGCTATGGCTTCGAATGCCTGAGTTTCGCGGGCGGTATCGGCGGCAAGCAGTTCGAGCCCCGGCGCCAACGCCAAGGCGTACGAACGCGAATGACCCGCGTGCACGCCGGCGCGCAGCGCATCCAAATCCGGCATCAGAATGTGCGCGTGGTCGGCTAGCGCGTAACAACGCCCTTCGACGATGTTGTCGGCATCGTGAAGTTGGCTTGTCTCGTCGCGCGATTCACGCCGATTCGGCTTCGCGAGCGAACCATCCGGGAGCGGCGTGAGAGGCTTCACCGCTTCCAGCGACAAGAGTGGCAATGTGACTGCGATCCACAGCATGTTTAATCTCTGGCCCTTGATGGCCACCCACTCCGTTTTCCGGCAACAAGACGCTTTGTAAAGGCAAAACGAGACGAAGAGGCTCGGCTAGCGGCGGCCCGCGACGCTTGAAGATGTCGATCGACACACCAATCTCCTGCAACCATTGACGACGGTTGATCGTCTGCGCATTGGCCGGTAAGAGCGGCTCGCAGATCATTCGCAATGGCGCCGGGGAAGATTGCGTGGCGGCTTCGACAGGCCGGATCAAAAATGCCAGCGATGCCGACTCCTGGGCCGCTACCTGCAGACGCCTGACCTTGTCGGCGCGCGCATTCGGCAGCCAAACCAGGACCGCGCCGATGCCATCCTGCTTCAAGGCCTGAGCAGCGGCCCACAAGGCCTGATCCTCACTCGAGCGCACCCATAAGACTCGCTCGACATCGACACCCCAGGCTTTCAATGCGGCAGCGCATGGCTGATACGGAGGCGCCACGAGCATGACATGCCGCTTGACGTGCTTCGTCAGATGACACAGCGCATGGGCCAGTAGACGTATTTCACCAACGCCACCATGCTCGATCAACAATTCCGTCAGACCGCCAGCTGACCAGCCTTGCCCCGGCAACAAACAATCCAGCGCGGCATAGCCGCTGGAAATCACACGCGAGTCTGCCTCGGCAAGCTCATTGCCCTGCCACACCTGACGCCGCAATTGGGACGACAGGGCGGATGTCGCAAGCTGAATCGCTGCTGCCATAGACACGCTCTTGAATTAGGGAATGCTCCGCCCTGCCCGGCATCGAGCAAGCATGAGGTGACGAGTTTTCACTGTATATTTATACAGTATTTTGGAGTGGATGTTAAGACTGAGGGATGCTGTCGGACTGTCGCAGGAACGGTCTGGGGAAGTGATGAATGCTTTTTTAGGACGTAAGCGTCATGGCAGTACCGTCTAGATAGGTACGGCAAAAGTGAAGGCGGCCGTATTGCGCGGGATTGTCTGAGTATTTCTGCGGTGTAAACGCAGAAACCCCACCTATGTTGGGGTGGGGTTTCTGATGCTGCAGGGGAGCCTGACGATTACCTACTTTCACACGGGTAATCCGCACTATCATCGGCGTGGAGTCGTTTCACGGTCCTGTTCGGGATGGGAAGGGGTGGGACCGACTCGCTATGGTCATCAGGCTTTGACGGGTTGCTGCCTCGCTCGGGGAGCGCTGCAGCCAATCTGGAAGAAGTAGTTTCTGGTGATGCTCACCAGGGGTAAAGCGGTTGGGGTTGTGTTGATTCTGGCACAACACGATCACTGAACCTGAGTGTTCCTGCCCCCTTCGGGGGTTGACCTGAGTAAGCGCTGAAGCGCTAACTCATGTCGAAACACACCTGTTATAGGATCAAGCCTTACGGGCAATTAGTATCAGTTAGCTTAACGCATTACTGCGCTTCCACACCTGACCTATCAACGTCCTGGTCTTGAACGACCCTTCAAGGGGCTCGAAGCCCCGGGGATATCTCATCTTAAGGCGAGTTTCCCGCTTAGATGCTTTCAGCGGTTATCTCTTCCGAACATAGCTACCCGGCGATGCCACTGGCGTGACAACCGGTACACCAGAGGTTCGTCCACTCCGGTCCTCTCGTACTAGGAGCAGCCCCCTTCAAATATCCAGCGCCCACGGCAGATAGGGACCAAACTGTCTCACGACGTTTTAAACCCAGCTCACGTACCTCTTTAAATGGCGAACAGCCATACCCTTGGGACCGGCTACAGCCCCAGGATGAGATGAGCCGACATCGAGGTGCCAAACACCGCCGTCGATATGAACTCTTGGGCGGTATCAGCCTGTTATCCCCAGAGTACCTTTTATCCGTTGAGCGATGGCCCTTCCATACAGAACCACCGGATCACTATGACCTGCTTTCGCACCTGCTCGACTTGTCGGTCTCGCAGTTAAGCACGCTTATGCCATTGCACTATCAGCACGATTTCCGACCGTACCTAGCGTACCTTCGTACTCCTCCGTTACACTTTGGGAGGAGACCGCCCCAGTCAAACTGCCTACCATGCACTGTCCCCGATCCGGATTACGGACCAAGGTTAGAACCTCAAACAAACCAGGGTGGTATTTCAAGGATGGCTCCACGCAGACTGGCGTCCACGCTTCAAAGCCTCCCACCTATCCTACACAGACCGGTTCAAAGTCCAATGCAAAGCTACAGTAAAGGTTCATGGGGTCTTTCCGTCTAGCCGCGGGGAGATTGCATCATCACAAACACTTCAACTTCGCTGAGTCTCGGGAGGAGACAGTGTGGCCATCGTTACGCCATTCGTGCAGGTCGGAACTTACCCGACAAGGAATTTCGCTACCTTAGGACCGTTATAGTTACGGCCGCCGTTTACCGGGACTTCAATCAAGAGCTTGCACCCCATCATTTAATCTTCCGGCACCGGGCAGGCGTCACACCCTATACGTCCACTTTCGTGTTTGCAGAGTGCTGTGTTTTTATTAAACAGTCGCAGCCACCAGTTTATTGCAACCCCTTCACCCTTTGCGCGCAGGCGCATCAGGCTACAGGGGCGTACCTTATCCCGAAGTTACGGTACCAATTTGCCGAGTTCCTTCTCCCGAGTTCTCTCAAGCGCCTTAGAATACTCATCTCGCCCACCTGTGTCGGTTTGCGGTACGGTCCTGTTAAACTGAAGCTTAGAGGCTTTTCTTGGAACCACTTCCGATTGCTTCTTCACCGAAGTGAATGGCCTCGCACCCTTGAATTCCGCGCCCGGATTTGCCTAAGCGCCTTCTCCAATGCAAGGACCGGGACTTCCAACACCCGGACAACCTTCCGCGATCCGTCCCCCCATCGCATTTAACAATGGTGCAGGAATATTAACCTGCTTCCCATCAGCTACGCATTTCTGCCTCGCCTTAGGGGCCGACTCACCCTACGCCGATGAACGTTGCGTAGGAAACCTTGGGCTTACGGCGAGGGGGCTTTTCACCCCCTTTATCGCTACTCATGTCAGCATTCGCACTTCCGATACCTCCAGCACACTTTTCAATGCACCTTCGCAGGCTTACGGAACGCTCTCCTACCATGCACATAAATGTGCATCCGCAGCTTCGGTATATTGCTTAGCCCCGTTACATCTTCCGCGCAGGACGACTCGATCAGTGAGCTATTACGCTTTCTTTAAAGGATGGCTGCTTCTAAGCCAACCTCCTGACTGTTTTAGCCTTCCCACTTCGTTTCCCACTTAGCAATATTTGGGGACCTTAGCTGGCGGTCTGGGTTGTTTCCCTCTTGACACCGGACGTTAGCACCCGATGTCTGTCTCCCGTGATTGCACTCTTCGGTATTCGGAGTTTGCTATGGCGTAGTAATCCGCAATGGACCCCACAACCATGACAGTGCTCTACCCCCGAAGGTGATACACGAGGCACTACCTAAATAGTTTTCGGAGAGAACCAGCTATTTCCAGGTTTGTTTAGCCTTTCACCCCTATCCACAGCTCATCCCCTAACTTTTCAACGTTAGTGGGTTCGGACCTCCAGTACGTGTTACCGCACCTTCATCCTGGCCATGGATAGATCACCTGGTTTCGGGTCTACACCCAGCGACTGAATCGCCCTGTTCGGACTCGCTTTCGCTACGCCTGCCCTAATCGGTTAAGCTTGCCACTGAATGTAAGTCGCTGACCCATTATACAAAAGGTACGCCGTCACCCCTTGCGAGGCTCCGACTGTTTGTATGCATGCGGTTTCAGGATCTGTTTCACTCCCCTCCCGGGGTTCTTTTCGCCTTTCCCTCACGGTACTGGTTCACTATCGGTCGATCACGAGTATTTAGCCTTGGAGGATGGTCCCCCCATCTTCAGACAGGATTTCACGTGTCCCGCCCTACTTGTCGTACACCTAGTTCTTCCTCGCTGTTTTCGTCTACAGGGCTATCACCTGCTATGGCGGCACTTTCCAGAGCCTTCGACTAACAATGAAGATAAAGAGTACAGGCTGGTCCCATTTCGCTCGCCACTACTCTGGGAATCTCGGTTGATTTCTTTTCCTGCGGTTACTTAGATGTTTCAGTTCACCGCGTTCGCTTCTCATGACCTATGTATTCAGTCATGGATGACCCATTCGGGCCGGGTTTCCCCATTCGGATATCGGAGGATCAAAGCTCGTTTGCCAGCTCCCCTCCGCTTTTCGCAGGCTACCGCGTCCTTCATCGCCTGTGATCGCCAAGGCATCCACCACATGCACTTGTTCGCTTGACCCTATAACGGGTGTGTCTCGCACGCCCTTCACTGGGAAGGACCGTGGCTGCCACACTCGCTACAGGTTGAGTATTCGTGTTGCGCCGTATTCCAAAGCAATCTTTCGATCACCTTTTCATACATTGATACAATCACAACCCTGATTCACCTACTCGCACACCCATCTCTAAGCATGCTTTCGTGAATCTCTTTACTACTTCTTCCTGATTGTTAAAGAACGACAGCCGATATCATGGTTGCTATAACCATGTATCACTCTGACTGGCTCAATCGCCAATGCACAGCACTCTGCTTCTCACAGCAGCGCTACGCATTGAGGATTGGTGGAGGATGACGGGATCGAACCGACGACCCCCTGCTTGCAAAGCAGGTGCTCTCCCAGCTGAGCTAATCCCCCAGTCATGCACAGACCATCATCTGTTGCCACTCAGGGGTTTTGCCGGTCAGCCATCGCAGACAAGACAATGGTGGGTCTGGATGGATTCGAACCATCGACCCCCGCCTTATCAAGACGGTGCTCTAACCGACTGAGCTACAGACCCCTGAGTCTGTCTGCGTTTCTGTCTTTAATTCACAGCCGATAAGCGTGAGCGCTCAACACGATTGACACGTGAGCTCGAGAAAGGAGGTGATCCAGCCGCACCTTCCGATACGGCTACCTTGTTACGACTTCACCCCAGTCATGAATCCTACCGTGGTGACCGTCCTCCTTGCGGTTAGACTAGCCACTTCTGGTAAAACCCACTCCCATGGTGTGACGGGCGGTGTGTACAAGACCCGGGAACGTATTCACCGCGGCATGCTGATCCGCGATTACTAGCGATTCCAGCTTCACGCACTCGAGTTGCAGAGTGCGATCCGGACTACGATCGGTTTTCTGGGATTGGCTCCCCCTCGCGGGTTGGCGACCCTCTGTTCCGACCATTGTATGACGTGTGAAGCCCTACCCATAAGGGCCATGAGGACTTGACGTCATCCCCACCTTCCTCCGGTTTGTCACCGGCAGTCTCCCTAGAGTGCTCTTGCGTAGCAACTAGGGACAAGGGTTGCGCTCGTTGCGGGACTTAACCCAACATCTCACGACACGAGCTGACGACAGCCATGCAGCACCTGTGTTATGGCTCCCTTTCGGGCACTCCCACCTCTCAGCAGGATTCCATACATGTCAAGGGTAGGTAAGGTTTTTCGCGTTGCATCGAATTAATCCACATCATCCACCGCTTGTGCGGGTCCCCGTCAATTCCTTTGAGTTTTAATCTTGCGACCGTACTCCCCAGGCGGTCAACTTCACGCGTTAGCTACGTTACCAAGTCAATGAAGACCCGACAACTAGTTGACATCGTTTAGGGCGTGGACTACCAGGGTATCTAATCCTGTTTGCTCCCCACGCTTTCGTGCATGAGCGTCAGTATTGGCCCAGGGGGCTGCCTTCGCCATCGGTATTCCTCCACATCTCTACGCATTTCACTGCTACACGTGGAATTCTACCCCCCTCTGCCATACTCTAGCCCGCCAGTCACAAATGCAGTTCCCAGGTTAAGCCCGGGGATTTCACATCTGTCTTAGCGAACCGCCTGCGCACGCTTTACGCCCAGTAATTCCGATTAACGCTTGCACCCTACGTATTACCGCGGCTGCTGGCACGTAGTTAGCCGGTGCTTATTCTTCCGGTACCGTCATCCCCCTCAGGTATTAACCAAGAGGTTTTCTTTCCGGACAAAAGTGCTTTACAACCCGAAGGCCTTCTTCACACACGCGGCATTGCTGGATCAGGCTTGCGCCCATTGTCCAAAATTCCCCACTGCTGCCTCCCGTAGGAGTCTGGGCCGTGTCTCAGTCCCAGTGTGGCTGGTCGTCCTCTCAGACCAGCTACAGATCGTCGCCTTGGTAGGCCTTTACCCCACCAACTAGCTAATCTGCCATCGGCCGCCCCTGTAGCGCGAGGTCCTAAGATCCCCCGCTTTCATCCGCAGATCGTATGCGGTATTAATCCGGCTTTCGCCGGGCTATCCCCCACTACAGGACACGTTCCGATGTATTACTCACCCGTTCGCCACTCGCCACCAGGGTTGCCCCCGTGCTGCCGTTCGACTTGCATGTGTAAGGCATGCCGCCAGCGTTCAATCTGAGCCAGGATCAAACTCTTCAGTTCAAACCTGTTACTGTTTTTCGGTTGTTTTACCAACCGGTCGCTCACTCAACGTACTGACGAATGATCTCTCCATCTTTCAATGGAAAAACCTTCCTTTCATTACTGTGTGAGACTTGATACTTTCGCTTCCAGCAAACCCCGAAGGATCCACTGCGCGTCGCGCATCAAGCGCCCACACTTATCGGCTGTTAATTTTTAAAGATCGATTCCGCATTCACCACCAAACCGGCACCGCACGCCGCTGACATCTATCATCAGCATTCCAACTACCCGGCACCGCTTCGTTCTGCGTCGCTGCATCAGCAGCAGAGAAACGAGATTATGAAGAACTTTCGCTACGCCGTCAACAGGTTTTTCCAACTTCCTGAACCTGCCCGCTTCGCTGAAAGCCTTGCCATTGCTGGCTCTCCCGCTTCCCGTGCCTCGTTGTCCGAAGCACGAAAGAGCGAGATTCTAGCGACCCACACCCCGCCTTGCAAGCGTTATCTGGAATTTATTCAAGGCACCTTTTTTACGGGGCCCGGGTCATCGACAACAAGCGCCTTCACGTCCGGCACCAAGGCGCGCGCGGCCGGCGCGCCAATCGTCCAGTCGTGGAGTACGGTATATGCGACCGCCAGCAAAGTCGGTCCGATGAAAACCCCAAGGAAGCCGAAAGCAAACGCACCGCCCAGTATACCTAGCATCACGAGGATCAGAGGCATGTCGCTATTCTTGCCAATCAGGATTGGCTTGATGACATTGTCCGACATGCCGACCGCCAGCACGCCCCACACCACCAGGAAAATCGCCCATCCCGTCGCGCCACCGTGGTACAGCCAGATTGCCGCAGGCAACCAGACGACAACAGGACCGCCCGGTATCACCGACAGGAAGAATGTCGCCAACCCGAGCAGCGCCGGCGCCGGAACCCCGGCGATCCAGCATCCGAAACCGGCCAAAATGCCTTGCACGAGCGCCGTGCCGAGAATTCCGTACACGACACCTTTCACCGTGCTACCAGCCAGCGCCAGCAGATAATCGGCACGCTCGCCCGCAATACGTCGCATGCCCGCATTCAGCCAGGCAGCCGCGCCCTCTCCCCCTGTATAAAAGAAGAACGCCAGCACAATGCTCAACGCCAGCAGCCCGAGACCATGCGTAACAGCAATCGCGGCCGCCAGAATCCACTTGCCGGCAGGCGCAGCGAGCGTACGCAATTGCGCGATCAGTTCCGAATTGCTACTTGTAAGCCGCTCCCAGAATGCCTCGATGTTAGAACCCACCAGCGGAATCCGGGCAACCCACGGCGGCAAATCCGGCAAGCCGGCCTCGAAGAGCCGCTGCACCAGTGCGACGATCTCGTGCACGTGCGCTCCAAAGGCAAAGCCCGCGTAGACGAACGGTCCAAGCACCACAATCAGAATGATCAACACGATCAACGTGGCGGCCCCTTTGCGACGCCCGCCCAAAGCTGCGGTCAGTCGCCGGTACAAGCCCCACGAGCTATAGCTGAGAATCGCGCCCCACAGCAGCGCGGTCGTGAAAGGCGCCAGCACCAGCAGCGACCCGCCCACCAGAATAATTAGCGCGAACACCGCGGCAAGACGTTCGATCAGTTGGTCCGATTTCACGATGAATCTCCTGTTGCGCCAAACTCCGGTGTCGAGCGGACGTAAGTTTGCAGAGCGCTCTCTGAAAGGGTCAGTATAGAAGCGCGGCATGCGCCCGGGGCGTCTTATATCATCAGGCCAGGTCGCGTAACAAAGGCCCGACGGGTCCGCTCAATAGTGCTGATTTTCCCTGTAGAAACGTCCTAATTCATCCGGCATTGCCGGCCAAACAATATGGCGGCATAGAAAAGACTAGAATATAAGGTTCTGTGCACCCCAATTTCCGGATTTATGCGCTCGCGAATCGCCAAACGTCTCCCCCCCGATGCCGACAAGCTTGTCGGTCTCTCGCTCGCGCTTTTCGCGTCGGGCAGCCGCACCGAGGACCGCTTCTGGGAAGCAAAACTCGACGCGCTGCTGGCCAAAATCGTCCGCAACGCCAACCAGACTACGCTGGACGCCGCGCTCGATCATCTGCAGCAAAATCATCCCGATGCCTACGGCGCGCTCGCCGATATGGCGGAAACCCATAGTGAATCGTTCATCGTCGAACACGAAGGCGTGCCTTACGAGGCGCTGCTGATCGCCGCGCCCGTGCTCGCGTGGACGCGCTACATGATCCCGTCCGGCCCGCTCAAGGCCGACGCCGCCGACGCCCTGCGCGCGCATCTGCAAGCGCATGTGCTCGCGGCCAACACGCGGGTCGCCATGGCGCCGTTCCTGTACAGCATCGATCAACTGCCGCGCCACCATGTCGAAACCTGGCGCATCGCCCAGCAACTCGCGCAGGCGGCCACGGCTGGTGGCAACGCCAAACTGAATTTCGGCGAGTTGCCCGAAACTTCGCCGATTCTCGCCGACCCGCGCTTCCTGCTGGCCGTGGTCGCGGCGCCGGTCGGCGAACCCACGTTCCGCTGGCAGGAAGAAGAACACGGCAACCGGATCGAACGCGGGCAATGCCTTGAACAATGGGCTACGCAAGGTGGCGCCAATCTGTCGCTGGTGTTGCCGGGCTGCGAATTCGAGTGCCTGCTGCCAGACGCCTATTACTCGGCCTGCCGCGACGCCGACGAACGCGTGCGCCCTCACACGGTGCGCACTGCCGTGCGCTATCTGTTCGACACGATCGGCGCGGCGCCGCAGGAGCTGCGCGCTGTTGTCGCAGGCTTCGGCGAACGCCGCATCGACGAATACCGCGTCGGCTTCACGCGCCGCGGCAGCAATGATGTGATCTACGGCGTCGTGTGGCCACTGTACGGCCGTGAGAACGGCGAGCCAGGCATCGACGAAGAGCCGCAGGAAACCGCCGCATCGGACGACCCACTCGAAGAAATCGTCGCGCTGCTCAAGGAAACCGGCGTGACCGAAGTGCGCCGCCATGCGGGCCGCTTCGAGCCAGAGTACTGTGACGACTGCGGCGTACCGCTGTATGCCGATCCGCTCGGCGAAATCGTCCACGCCGAAATGCCGGAGGACGCGGAGCCCGCGCAGCCGCACTTCCATTGACCATCCTCGCCGGCGCATTTTGCGCGTCGGCGTCGACATAAAAAAGCCTCGCCGTGCGCGAGGCTTTTTTGTGCCCGTTCGGTTTTACGTCATTCCTCTTATGCCTTTTGGACAGGCCGTCAAACTGAAGGGAATTTGTCATCATAGGCATAACGGCGCATCACAAACGCATCCGGCTCTCACAAGCCGTGCGCAGGCATCGCGCCACTTTGCCCGACTCATCTGGAGACATGCATGCGATTCTCGATACTCAACTCAGACGCCGAACGACGTGACGGGCTCAAAGCACTGCTGCGGCAAATCGACCGCCTGGCGCGTTTCAACGAGGCACAAGACTGGCGTCAGGTCGAACGCACGCTCAAACGTCAGCGGCCCGATCTGCTGCTGGTCGATTGGGAGGACTGGATGTCGATCGCGGACGTTCGCCATCTGCTCAGCCATTACCCTGATCTGCGCGTTGCCGTGCTCTCAGATCAGATCTCGCCGGCCGCGGTGCGAGATCTCATGGACGAGGGCGTGCTCGGCGTCGTGCCGCGCGACACCGATCCTTGCCTGATCGTGCGCGCGTTCGAAATGGTGCTGCTGGGCGGGCACTACGTACCGCCTGGCGCGCTGGCGCTGGATCCTCCGCTGCCACCGGACATCACTATCCGGCCGTTCGACGAAAAGAGCCCGCCACCGCGCCGCGCCAGACTGGCCAACGTACTGTCGCCCCGTCAGCAGCAGATCATGCGCTGCGTCCATATGGGGAGCACCAACAAGATGATCGCGCGCACGCTCGGCATTAGCGAGGGCACCGTCAAGATCCATTTGACCAGCATATTCCAACAGCTCGGCGCGCCGAACCGCGCGGCCGCGGTCGCGCTCTATAACGGCTGGCTGTCGAACCATTTGCAAGTGCTGCGCAATGGCGGCGACGGCCCGGTGCGCCCCATCATGGGCCAGCCCGGCGTAGTGCCGTTACGGCGTCGCGCGCGGCGGCGCTTTCAGTATCCGTTGCCGGCTAACGACACCGCGGCATTGTTGCCCATGGCGGCAGAACCAGGTGCACCGTATGGCGATGCACCGTCCACCGGGCCCGCATCGGACCCGCTCGCACAAGGTCCTGCATGAAGACAGCCGGCGTGCGCAGCAGAATCCGGGCGAGCAACTTCCGGCAGCGTTTGCGCCTGCTGGCATGGAATCCGCTCACACCTTTTCTCGTCCAACGAGTAATATGAGACTTATGGGTTTCCTCTACACACCGCTTCCGTTCTGGGTCGCTGTCGGTGGCTGGATCGCCACTGCGATAGTGGTTGCGCTCGCGCTGTGGAAAAATCCTTTCAAACGACTTCAGGACGGCACACTGCAGCATGTCTGGCTTGCGATCATCGTCGCAGTCTCGGTGCTGTGGGCAAGTAATGCATGGCTCGACGACGGCACGGTCATGCATCTGCTCGGCGCCACGTTAGTCGTCACGTTGTTCGACTGGGCGTTGGCGCTGATCGCCATGGCGGTGGTCACGGGTCTTGCCGCCGTAGTCTTCGACGCGCCATGGCAGGGCCTCGCACTCACGTTCCTCGTGTACGGTGCACTGCCGGTCGGCATTTCCACTTTGCTCCAGCGCATCAGCATCGCGTGGCTGCCACGCAATCTGTTCATGTTCATCCTCGGCCAGGGCTTTGTCTCGCCTGCCATCGCCGTGTCGCTCACGGCAGCCGCCGCCCTCGGCATTCATATCGCGCTCGCCGACGGTTCCATGACCGTGGTGCCCGCCGGCTACGCGTTCAGCGTGTTCCTGCTTGCCACCGGGGAATCCTGGTTCACCGGCATGTCCACGGCTTTGATCGCGGTCTACCGTCCTGCGTGGGTCACCACTTATGATGTGCGGAGATACCGGCTGGGCGGACCACGCACCTGACACTCACGCGGGCACCGAACGCGTACTAACGGTGATCGGTGACTCCGCCACGTCGGGCTGCCCGCGCCCACACACTACCAACAGGACAAAATATTTGTGTCAGGATTGAACTCCGCCCTCTTGCCGGGCATCTTACGTGCCTCATGTCTGATTAGCGTCTAACTACCTAGATGGATCGCACCAACGTACCGCGCCGATTGCTGCGGATGGTCGGCCGGTTGGCAACATGTGCGGCGAGTCTCTCGCTCATATGCTCTGCTCCCGCATTCGCCGATCAACTCGAACAGCACAACGATCTCGTCAACAAATTTGTCAATGACTTGCACGCGGACCCGCTCGTTGCGGACTGCGCGGCTCATGGCAACTTTGTCGCCAGCACGTCGACCGCCTTCGACCATGTCGAATTTCCCCCTAGTTCGTTCGACAGCGCGCATGCGTCGGTCACGCCGTGGAACGATTCGTTCGACGAGGGCAAGCAGCGCGTCAAGGTAGACAATATTGTCACCGTCGAAGGGCTCGGCATCCGCCAGAGCGGCAGCGGCGATCCCGCCGATCTCAAATTCCGCTGCGGCTACGTCGGCGCGCAGATGCTGGCGTTCAGCTGGAACGATCCGGTGCCGCCGGCCCGCGCGCACAGCTCGGAACCTTCGGGGTCGCGTGCATCGTCGGGCAAGCATAAGAGCGCCAAAGGCAAGCACTCGGCGAGCGGCAAGACAACGAAGAAAGCCACCACCAAGTCCACCAAACCGAGCTCGGGCAAATCGTCGCGAACAAGCTCGAACAAAGCAACTGCCAAGAAGACGCCGGCGAAGAAAAAAACCCAATAGCGGCTCAAGCTTTCAAGCTTGCGGCAGCCCCTCGCCAGCGAGGCAGATCAACCAGGCGCCCCAATGAAAACGAGGCACACACCTCACGGTGTGTGCCTCGTTTTCATGTGCAGCGATGTTCAAGCAAATGTTTCTACGTGCCGCAAGATCGCCTGCAACATCGCAGCGCCGAGCGCCGCGCTGCGCTCGCCGTTCCAGCCCACTCGTTCGTCGGGCAGATTGGCATTGTCTTTGAACGGCATCTCCAAAGTCAGCGACAGGCAGCCGAATTCGTTGCCGATGTACTTCGACGCCAGCTTCAGTGCGTCCTCGCGATACTTGCTCGCAGCGTAGCCATACTTGTCCTGGAAATCAGGACTCGCCTGCTTGAATGCTTCAATGAACGCTTTCTGTTCCTGTCCTTGCCTTTCGGTGAAACCGGGCAGCATTTCGGAGCCGGCCACGAACACATAGGGCAACGCCTCGTCGCCGTGAATATCGAAGAACAGATCGCAACCCGTGGCATGAATTGCGTCGCGCACCGCCAGCACTTCAGGGCTGCGCGCGGCATCCGGCTCCATCCATTCGCGATTCAGATTCGCGCCAGCGGCATTCGTGCGGAGATTGCCGTGCACGCTGCCGTCCGGATTCATGTTCGGCACGATGTAAAAGACCGCGTGATCGTAGAGCTTGCGCGCGACCGGGTCGCCCGCCCAATCGCCCCAACCCGCGAGCCGCTTCACGAGACCCTCGATAAACCATTCGGCCATCGTCTCGCCTGGATGCTGGCGCGCGATCAGCCAGATCTTCTTCTTGGGCGTGTCGCCAGTTTGCGGCGTGCCGAGCGTGAGGAGCGACACGGGCCGGCCTTCGACGGTCGTGCCCAACTCAGTGAGCGTGGCCTGCGGCATCTGCTGCACCGCGCCGAGAAACTCCGAGTGGCGCTCCTCGCTGTACGGCTCGAAGTACGCGTAGTAAATACGGTCGAAATCCGGCGTGTGATCGATCGTCAGCACGCGGCCGTCGTACGAGGTAGGCACGCGAAACCAGTTCACGCGGTCGTAGCTCGCCACTGCCTGATAGTCGCGCCAGCCTTCGGCAAAGGCACACGCGGCCGCATTCTCGAAAGTCATCACGCAGCGTTCGCCCGCGGCGCCCGACAAGCGGAAATAAAACCATTGCGCGAACTCGGCATGACTGTCCGGCCGCACGCGCAAGCGGATGTTGCCCGCCTCTTCGCAGGAGAGCACTTCGATCGCACCCGCGTCGAAGTTGCTTGTAATCGATAACGTCATGATGTTCTTCCCTGCTTGTCCGCGCGGCGACGCTTATTCAACGACGCGGCGGCGGAATACGTAAGTGGAATCGTTCGAGGCTTCGGCGTCGAACGCGTAGCCGTCGGCGTCGAAGTCCTTCAGTTGCTCGGGCCTGTCGATGCGGTTCTCAACGGCATAGCGCGCCATCAGTCCACGCGCGCGCTTTGCGTGGAAGCTGATGATCTTGTAGCGGCCGCCCTTCCAGTCTTCGAAAACAGGCGTGATGATCGGCGCTTCGAGCAGCTTCGGCTTGACCGATTTGAAATATTCGCCCGATGCGCAATTCACCAGCACGCGCGACGCCACCGCGTTCTTCTTCAGTTGCGCATTCAACGCCTGTGTGATCCGCTCGCCCCAGAACGCGTACAGATCCTTGCCTCGCGGGTTAGCGAAACGCGTACCCATTTCGAGCCGGTAAGGCTGCAGCAGATCAAGCGGACGCAGCAAACCGTACAGGCCGGACAACACGCGCACGTGATTCTGCGCATAGTCCAGATCGGCCGATGACAGCGTCTTCGCGTTAAAGCCCTCGTACACGTCGCCGTTGAACGCCAGCACCGCCTGCTTGGCATTGTGCGTGCCGAACTTGGGCGACCACTCCGCGTAACGCTGGAAATTGAGGTGCGCGAGTTGATCCGAAATGTCCATCAAGGAAGCGATCTGCTGCGGCGACAAACGGCGCAATCCGCCGATCAATTCGGCCGCGTCGTCGACAAAATCGGGGATCGTGTGCTTTCTGACGTGAGGCGGGGTTTCGTAGTCGAGCGATTTCGCCGGCGACAGAACGATTATCATAGAGGCTTGCAGGCACGCCGTGCCTGGCGGTCAAAGACGAAAGCCAGATTGTAACGAATGCCCGGTTCCCATGCCTCACCCGACGCTTTGCGCGTCGTCCTCGATTCCAATGTGTGGATCGACATTCTCGTGTTCGACGACCCGCACACGCGGCCGATCGCGGCCGCGCTCGAAGGCGGCGCGCTGACCGCCCTGATCGACGCGCGCTGCCTCGCCGAATTAACCTACGTGCTCGACTATCCGCAATTCGTGCATCGAAATGTGGACAAAGCCGTGGCACTGGCCGTCGTTTCACGGCTCGCGCAGTTGGTCGAACCCGAGGCGCAAGCGGAAGATGCGAGGCCCTTGCCCAAATGCAAAGACCGCGACGACCAGAAGTTTCTCGAGCTCGCGCACGCCGCGCGGGCCGACTGGCTGGTTTCGAAGGACCGTGCCGTCTTGAAGCTGGCCAAACGGATCGCGCGTGATTTCGGCTTTCAGATCGCCCAGCCGGCGCCTTTCGTTGCCGCCATCGGCATGTCCCTGAGCGCCGCCGTCGAGCCTCTAAGCGCATGACCCTCGAGCCGCATGGCCCTGGCCAGACGGCTAACGTGAAGTCCGCGGCGCGCACACGGCGCCGCGATTCCCTACAATCAGGCTTCGCCCGTTTCAAACGACGCCTTTGTCTAACTCATTTGCCCACGCTCCGGACAGCGCCATGAATGCACCGCACGACACGCCTTCGAGTCCCACGTTTCCGTCTCGCCTGCCGGACGTCGGCACGACGATTTTCACCGTGATGAGTGCGCTCGCCGCCGAAAAAGGCGCGGTGAACCTGGGTCAGGGCTTTCCCGATTTCAACTGCGATCCGCGGATCGTCGATGCGGTCGCGAACGCCATGCGCGACGGCCACAACCAGTACCCGCCGATGGGCGGCGTCGCGCCGCTGCGTCAGGCGATCTCGGACAAGATCGAGAGCCTCTACGGCCGCCGCTACAACGCTACCACCGAAATCACCGTGACAGCAGGCGCGACGCAAGCGTTGCTGACCGCGATTCTCTGCACAGTCCATCCGGGCGACGAGGTGATCGTAGTCGAGCCGACCTACGACAGCTACTTGCCGTCCATCGAACTGGCCGGCGGCAAGCCGGTGTTTGTCACGCTCGATGCGCCCGATTACGCGATCCCGTTCGACAAGCTGGCTGCCGCGATCACGCCGAAAACGCGGCTGCTGCTGATCAACACGCCGCACAATCCGACCGGCACGGTCTGGCGCGCGGACGACATGCGCAAGCTCGAGGAGATCGTGCGCGGCACCAACGTGCTGATCCTGTCTGACGAAGTGTATGAGCACATGGTCTACGACGGCGCGCCGCACGAGAGCGTGGCGCGCTATCCGGAACTGGCGCAGCGCAGTTTCGTGGTGTCGAGCTTCGGCAAGACGTATCACGTAACGGGCTGGAAGGTCGGCTATGTAGCCGCGCCCGCCGCGCTCACCGCCGAGTTCCGCAAGGTGCACCAGTTCAATGTGTTCACGGTGAACACCCCGATGCAGATCGGCCTCGCCGACTACATGAAAGACCCCGCTCCCTATCTCGACCTGCCGGCGTTCTATCAGAAGAAGCGCGACTTCTTCCGCGCTGGCCTCGCGAACTCACGCTTCAAGCTGCTGCCGTGCACGGGCACGTACTTTCAGTGCGTCGACTATTCGGCGATCAGCGACTTGCCCGAAGCCGAATTCGCGCAATGGCTGACTGGCGAGATCGGCGTCGCGGCCATTCCGGTTTCGGCCTTCTATCACGAGGCCCACGAATCGGGCGTGGTGCGCTTCTGCTTTGCCAAGCAGGAGAGCACGCTGGCCACCGCACTCGAGCGGCTGGCGCGCCTCTAGGATGTCCCGCGCGATGCTGCGAACGAACCAACGTTCCTCGCCATCGCGCGCAGCGGGCAAGGCGTGCGCAGCACGCCCCGATTCGCCTGCTTCCGGGCAGCGCCCGTCAAGTCGGGCGCGACGCCGCGATATACGCCTTGCGGTCCTCGGTCACACGCTGCGCGGCCGGCCTCACGTTGACCGCTTTCACATAGCTCTTCCAATCGATTCCGGCGTCGAGCAGAAAATCGCTGCCGTAGATGGTCTGCGTCGCCATGCCCACCAGCGGCAAGCTCACATAGCCGGCCGTATCCGCGACGCTGAAGCGCTCGCCCCTCAGATACGGCCCGAACTTCGCGATCCGTTTGAAGCCGGCAATGTGATGCCTGAGCAGTTTCTCGACGCGCCCTTTGGTCGCCTCGGTCACGATGCCGCCAAAGAATGCCTCCTTGTAGAGATTGCGCACAGTCAGTTCGAGATGCACGTCGACGAACATGATCAGTTCGCGCTCCTTGGCCGCTTCCCACGGGTCGGCGGCGAAAATCGCCTTATCGGGAAAACGCGCCGCCAGATACTCGACAATGCATTGCGATTCGCTCAGATCGCCGTCTTCAGTTTGAAGATAAGGCACTTTGCCGAGCGGCGAATGCTCGAGCATGGCCTCGTCCTGGCTGGGTTTCACGGACACTTCCTCGAACGGAATGCCGTGTTCGAGCAGCACGAACTTCACTTTGTTGTAATAGTTAGAGAGCGCGAAACCGCACAGCTTGATCATTGGGTGTCTCCTTCCTTCGAGTTGTATGCGACCGCTCGTCGACTTCCCAGCAGCGGCCTTCGATCAATCATCCAGTAAATTGCACGATCGTGCTATTCTAAAATAACCATGGAGTCGAGCATTCCAATGACCTCTCGCAATTTCAGCATCGAGACTATCGGCATTGTCGGAACCGGAGCAATGGGTCGCGGCATCGCCCAGATCGCCGCGCTGGCCGGTCTCACCGTGCGTCTGTACGACACCAACCCTGCCGCGATCGGCGCCGCGCGCGACTATCTCGCCGAGACTTTCGCCAAGCTGACCGCCAAAGGCAAGCTCGATCAGGCCCGCTCGCTTGCCGCACTTGCGAACGTAAGCGGCGCGCAGAGCATCGGCGAGTTGGCTGGTTGCGATCTGGTTGTCGAGGCGATCGTCGAGAAACTCGACGTGAAACAGGCGCTGTTCCGCGAACTCGAGACCGTCGTCAGTGGCCGCTGCGTGCTGGCGTCCAATACGTCGTCGCTGTCCATCACGGCGATTGCCGCCGGCTGCAGTGACCCGTCGCGCGTGGTCGGCTATCACTTCTTCAATCCCGTGCCGTTGATGAAGGTCGTCGAAGTCATCGACGGTCTGCGCAGCGACCCCGCAGCAGGCGACGCGTTGATGAATCTCGCGCGCCGCATGGGACACACGCCGGTGCGCGCGAAAGATATGCCCGGCTTCATCGTGAATCACGCGGGCCGCGGCATGAATACCGAAGGCTTGCGCGTGGCCGGTGAAGGCGTGGCGAGCTTCGCCGACATCGACCGCATCGTGCGCGAGCAGGCGGGCTTTCGCCTCGGGCCGTTCGAGTTGCTCGATCTGACGGCGCTGGACGTCTCGCATCCGGTGATGGAGTCGATCTACCACCAGTTTTATGAAGAGCCGCGCTTCACGCCGTCGCCCATTACCGGTACGAGGCTCGCGGGCGGACTGATCGGCCGCAAGACGGGCGAAGGCTTTTATCGCTACGAAGACGGCAAGCAGCAGGTGCCTGCCGAAGCGCCCGCGCCGACCGGATTGCCGGCCGGCGTGTGGGTCAGCAAGCGTTATCCGCAAGCTCACGACGCGGTCGTGCAACTCATCGAGAAAGCCGGCGTGAAGCTCGACGACGGTGCCACGCCCGCGGCGAACTCGCTGATCGTCGTCACGCCGTTCGGCCACGACGCGACCACGGCCGCGGTCGATGAAGCGCTGGACGCGACCCGCGTCGTCGCAATCGATGCGCTCTTCCCGCTCGTCGGCGCGCAACGCCGCACACTGATGACAACGCCCGCCACCACGCGCACCGCGCGTGACACGGCGCATGCGCTGTTCGCCGCCGACGGCGTGCCCGTCACCGTGATCCGCGACTCGACCGGCTTTGTCGCGCAACGCGTGGTGGCGACTATCGTCAACATCGGCTGCGACATCGCGCAAAAACAGATCGCCACACCCCAAGACATCGATCTCGCCGTGACACTCGGCCTCGGCTACCCGCGCGGCCCGCTAGGCCTCGGCGACGCGCTCGGCTCGACGACCATTCTCACGATCCTGCGCAACATGTTCAGTGTGCTTGGCGATCCGCGCTATCGCCCTTCGCCTTGGCTCGCGCGGCGAGCGCAACTGGGCATGTCGTTGACCCAACGCGATGCAGCCGACCTCGAAACGAAGACTCAGGAGACACAACAATGAGCGCCGAACTGCTGACCTCGCGCCCCACCGAAAGCGAATCGACACTGGTCCTCACGCTCTCGAACCCAGGCGCACGCAACGCGCTGCATCCGGACATGTACGCCGCCGGCATCGAGGCGCTGGACTCGGTGGAACGCGATGCGTCGATTCGCGCCGTCGTGATCACCGGCGCGGACAACTTCTTCTGCGCGGGCGGCAATCTGAACCGTTTGCTGGAAAATCGCGCGAAAGATCCATCCGTGCAAGCGGAGAGCATCGATCTGCTCGGCGAATGGATCTCGGCGGTGCGTCTTTCGTCGAAGCCGGTGATCGCTGCGGTCGATGGCGCCGCCGCCGGCGCGGGCTTCTCGCTCGCGCTCGCGTGCGACCTGATCGTGGCCGCGGACGAAGCCAAATTCGTCATGTCGTATGCACGCGTCGGCCTGACGCCCGACGGCGGCGGCTCGTGGTTTCTGGCTCAAGCGCTGCCGCGTCAACTGGCCACCGAAGTGTTGATCGAAGGCAAACCGATCGGCGCCACACGTCTGCATGAACTCGGTGTCGTCAACAAACTGGCAAAGACCGGCGCCGTGCGCGACGCCGCAGTCGCCTGGGCCGACGAACTCGGCAAGATTTCGCCCAACTCGGTCGCGCGCATCAAGGGGTTGATCAGCGCAGCCGGCGCGCAGCCGCTCGCCGATCATCTCGTGGCGGAGCGCGACAGCTTTGTCGCCTCGCTGCATCATCGCGAAGGGCTGGAAGGGATTTCCGCATTCCTCGAAAAACGCGCGCCGGTCTACAAGTGAACGAAGGAACGATGCCTGACTATCAACTGCCCAAGCGCCGCCGCATCTTTCTGATGCGTCACGGCGACGTTACCTATTTCGACGACTCCGGCCGCGCGATCGATCCCGAAACGGTGCCGCTGAACGCTAACGGCCGCGAGCAGGCCAGCGCGGCAGGCCGCGTGTTCGCCGAACAGCAGGTCCGCTTCGACCGGGTGATTGTGAGTGGCCTGCCGCGTACCATCGAAACCGCGCGGCGTGTGTTGGCCGAGATCAACCAGCAGATCGAACTTGAAATCGAGCCCGCCTGGGAAGAGATTCGCGGCGGCAAGCTCAGCAATATTCCGCTGCAGGACATCGAGGCCGCGTTTCTTGGCGTGTTCGACGGCATCGTGCCGGAAAGCACGCGGTTTCTCGACGGCGAGACCATCGGCGCGCTGTTCGATCGCGTCTTGCCCGCAGTCGCTGCGTTGCGCGAGGACTCGTCGTGGGACACCGTGCTGCTCGTTCTGCATGGCGGCGTGAACCGGGCGATCCTGTCGCATGCGCTCACGGCCGGCGGCCGCACGTTCTTCGGCCATCTGGCGCAAGCCACCGGCTGCATCAACGCGCTCGACGTGGGCGCGGCGCCGCGCGACTGGGTCCTGCGCACGATCAACTATTCACCACCGTCGCCGCTGCATCGCGACGTCCGCAACACCACGATGGAAATGCTCTACGCACAGTTTACCCAATACAAGCGTAGCTGAACCCCGAACTGGAGGAGACAGATGGTGCAAGCCACACAGACCGGCGAACCAGAACATCAACCGGATTATTCAGATTTCGAAGGCACGCGCCCCGTCAGCGAGCGGCAACGCTTCGATACCAACGCGCTCGCCGCCTGGCTGACCCAGCATGTCGACGGATTTTCCGGAACGCTCACGCTGGAGCAATTTGCCGGCGGCCAGTCCAATCCCACGTTCAAACTGCTCACGCCATCGCGTTCCTATGTGATGCGCGCCAAGCCTGGGCCGGCGGCGAAACTGCTGCCGTCGGCGCACGCCGTCGAACGTGAATACCGCGTGATGCACGCGCTCGCCGACACCGACGTGCCGGTCGCGAAAATGCTCGCCTTGTGCGAGGACGAAAGCGTGATCGGCCGCGCGTTTTATGTCATGGAGTTCGTCGAGGGCCGCGTGCTGTGGGATCAATCGCTGCCCGGCATGACGCCTGCCGAACGCGCCGCCATCTACGACGAAATGAACCGCGTGATCGCGGCGCTGCACAGCGTCGACGTCGCGGCCGTGGGTCTCGCCGACTACGGCAAACCAGGCAATTACTTCGCGCGCCAGATCGGCCGGTGGAGCAAGCAGTACATCGCCTCCGAGACCGAACCGATCGACGCAATGCAGCGCCTGATCGAATGGCTGCCGCAGCATATGCCGGCCGAAACGGGCGAGCGCGCATCGGTCGTGCATGGCGACTATCGGCTCGACAACCTGATCTTTCATCCCGAGGAACCGCGCGTACTTGCCGTGCTCGACTGGGAGTTGTCGACGCTCGGCGATCCGCTCGCCGATTTCGCGTATCACTGCATGGCTTGGCACGTCGACCCGGCGCAATTCCGTGGCATCGCAGGCCTCGATTGGGTGACTCTCGGCATTCCGGACGAGCAACAGTACGTCGCGCGTTACTGTCAACGTACCGGCTTCAAGATTCACGGCGACTGGAATTTCTACCTGGCGTACAACATGTTTCGCATCGCCGCGATCCTGCAGGGGATCATGAAACGCGTCGTCGACGGTACGGCAGCCAGCGCTCAGGCGCTCGATGCCGGCCGCCGCGCGAAGCCGATGGCCGAACTCGCCTGGCGCTACGCGCAGAAAGTGCGCTGACTGGTGTCGCGTGCTGAATCACGCGTCCGGTTGTGCGTCCGGTTGTGCGTCCGCTTGTGCGTTCTGCCGCGCTTTGAACAAACGTCGTCCGTTATCCGTTATCCGCGAGGTCTTACATGAATTTCGATTACACCCCGAAGGTTCAAGCGTTGCGCGAAAAACTGCTCGCCTTCTTCGACGAGCACATCTATCCGAACGAGCAGGCGTTTTACGCGGAGATCGCACGCAATCGCCATAGCGGTAACGCGTGGCTGCCGACCGAGCTGATCGAACAGCTCAAACAGAAAGCGCGCGACGCCGGCTTGTGGAACCTGTTTCTGCCCGACTCCGTGCGCGGCGCCGGCCTGACGAATCTCGAATATGCGCCGTTGTGCGAGATCATGGGCCGCGTGCCCTGGGCGCCTGAAGTATTCAACTGCAACGCGCCCGACACCGGCAACATGGAAACGATCGAGCGCTACGGCAGCGACGACAACAAGCGTGCGTGGCTCGAACCACTGCTGCAAGGTCAGATCCGTTCGGCGTTTCTGATGACCGAGCCTGAAGTGGCGTCGTCGGACGCGACCAATATCCAGACCAGCATCGTGCGCGATGGCGACTACTATGTGGTCAACGGCCACAAGTGGTGGTCGTCCGGCGCGGGCGATCCGCGCTGCAAGATCTATATCGTCATGGGCAAGACCGATCCGGAAGCACCGCGCCACCAGCAGCAGTCGATGATCCTCATTCCCGCCGACGCCACCGGCATCGCCGTGCATCGGCCGCTGACCGTGTTCGGTTACGACGACGCGCCGCACGGGCACATGGAAATCACGCTAGAGAATGTGCGCGTGCCGGTCGGCAACATGCTGCTCGGCGAAGGCCGCGGCTTCGAGATCGCGCAGGGCCGGCTCGGGCCGGGACGCATCCATCACTGCATGCGTCTAATCGGTCTTGCTGAACGCGCGCTCGAACTCATGTCGAAACGTTCGCTGCAACGTGTTGCGTTCGGCAAACCGGTCGCCGCTCAAGGCGTCACGCAGGAACGTATCGCCGAAGCGCGCTGCATGATCGAGCAGGCGCGTCTTCTCACGCTGAAAACGGCTTACATGATGGACACCGTTGGCAACAAGGGTGCACGCGGCGAGATCGCAATGATCAAGGTCGTCGCGCCGAACATGGCGTGTCAGGTGATCGACTGGGCGATTCAGGCTCACGGCGGCGGCGGTGTTAGCGATGACTTTCCGCTCGCGTATGCCTACGCGTCGGCGCGAACGCTGCGTTTCGCCGACGGTCCCGACGAGGTGCACCGCAATGCGATCGCCAAGCTCGAACTCGCGCGTTATATGGATGCGGGCGCGGCGGCTCGCGTGGAAACGCCAATCACGCGAGTCTGATGCCGAGCTGAGGCAAGCCAAGCCCAGCCCGGAAATTCAGCACGGCGCGGCGGGTCGCGACTGACTCGCAGCGCCGCAAGCAGCATCGCGGGATCTATGCTCTAATTTTCGTCAACAGCGGCGCCCTTCGAGGCGCCGCTTTCACGAGACAAAGGAACTAAGATGATCGATGTCTATAGCTGGGCAACCCCGAACGGCCACAAGATTCACATCATGCTCGAGGAGACGGGCCTCGCGTACAACGTACACGGTGTGAATATCGGCACGGGCGACCAGTTCAACCCCGAGTTTCTCGCCATCAGCCCGAACAACAAGATCCCGGCAATCGTCGATTCCGAAGGCCCCAAGGGCGCGGACGGCCAGCCGTTCGCTCTCTTCGAATCCGGCGCGATTCTGATTTATCTCGCCGAGAAAACCGGCAAGTTTCTGCCGACCGATCCGGCTGCGCGCTATTCGACGCTGCAATGGCTGATGTTCCAGATGGGCGGTCTGGGTCCGATGCTCGGTCAAACGCACCACTTCCGCAACTACGCGCCGGAGCAGATTGAATACGCGGTCAACCGTTACACGAACGAAACGAAGCGCCTGTATGGCGTGATGGACACGCAACTCGGCAAGACGCAATATCTCGCGGGCAACGACTATACGATCGCGGACATCGCCGCCTTCCCGTGGACACGCTCGTGGCAAAACCAGGGCTTGGAACTCGACGCGTTTCCGAATGTGAAGCGCTGGCATGAAGAGATCGCCGCGCGTCCTGCGGTCGTGCGCGGTGTTGAAGTGCTGGCGTCCGCGCGTCAACCGCTCATGGACGACAAGGCGAAGGAAGTGCTGTTCGGTGCGACGCAATACGCGAAGCATTGAATTCGCAGCCGCGCCTGAATCTAAAACTGCTTCTGTAGAAAAGCGCGAGCCGGCATGAATGCCGCTCGCGCTTTTTCTCGTACGCCGCGGCTAGAAATAATGCCGCGTGATGAACTCCGCGACACACACCGGCCGCTCACTGCCCTGCCGCTCCAACGTCACGTTCCACACCACTTGCACGCCGTTGTTATCGACTTCGGTAACGGACTCGACCGCGAATTTAGCGCGCAACTGTGAGCCGACCGGCACCGGCGACGTAAACCTCACGCGATTCAATCCGTAATTGACGCCCATGCGCTGCTCAAGCGCCACTGTCTTACCAAGTAGCGCCGGGATCAACGATAGCGTCAGGAAACCGTGCGCCACGGGACCGCCGAACGGCGACTCGCGCCGTGCCCGCTCCGGATCGACGTGAATCCATTGATGGTCACCGGTCGCTTCGGCGAAACGATCGACGCTCGCCTGATCCACCGTCAGCCATTCGCTCACGAGCGGCTCGCCGCCCACCAACTCGCCCAAAGCCGCAGCGCTGCGGAAGGTTGCGGCGGGCGCCGCGCTGCCCGTCATGACGCGGCGCCCGGATTGCGCAGGCCGAACAGTCCCTTCGAGCGCACCGTGATCACCGTTTCGCCATGCTGATTGATACCTTCCCACTGCGTCGACACGATGCCGCGATCCGGCTTGCTCTCCGAGATGCGCTTGTCGAGCACGGCGTTCATCATGGTGATCGTGTCACCGACACGTACCGGCTTCAACCAGCGGATATCGTCGATACCGGGCGAGCCCATCGACGTGGAACCCGCGAACGCGTTGCGCACCAGCATGCCCATCATGACCGAACAGGTATGCCAGCCACTCGCGACCAACCCGCGGAACGGCGACTCAGCGGCTGCGGCTTCATCCAGATGGAACGGCTGCGGATCGAACTTCTGTGCAAACTCGACGATCTCTTCGCGCGTGAACGTGTGCTTGCCGATTTCAGTGCTTGTGCCGACTATCAAGTCCTCGTAACTCAAACCCATCGTCGCACCTCCTTGTATCCGATTCGGATGTCTGATCAGGCCTCGGCAGTCACAAAGCCGGGCAGCGCGGCGAACCGCGCGAGATGGTGATCGACATCGCCCAACGTGGTTTCGATGATAGCAAGCCGCTTGAACAGATGCGCCGCAGCCACTTCGTTCGTGACGCCCATGCCGCCATGCAACTGAACCGCCTGCTGGCCGACGAAACGCGCGGCCTGACCGACCCGCGCCTTCGCGGCGGAAACCGCGCGGCGACGTTCGTCCGCATCCATGCTCGTGTAGCGCATCGCGGCCAGATACGTGACCGAGCGCGCCTGCTCGGCGTGGATCAACATCTCGACCATGCGATGCTGCAAGGCTTGAAACCGCGCGATCGGCTGACCGAACTGCTGGCGCGTCTTGGTGTAATCGACGGTGGCGAGGTTCAAGGCGTCGAGCGCACCGATTGCCTCGGCACACAATAGGACCGTGCCGTAGTCCGCAATATGTTCGAGCGCGGCCGCACCGGCGTGTTTGCCGGCAAGCCGACGCGCAGGCGTGTTGTTGAATTCGAGTGTGGCGGCACGCTGGCCGTCGATCGTGCGGTAGTCGGTAATCTCGACGCCGGCCGCATTGCGCGCCACGACGAAGAGCGCGATCTCGCCGTTCAGCCGGGCCGGGACAATCCAGTAATCCGCTTGCGCGCCGTGCTGCACCACCGACTTCTTGCCTGTCAGCGTCAGTTGCTCGCCCTGCCCGTTCGCGCTTGTCTCGACCGCAAACAGATCGTAACGTGCATGCGGCTCGTGAAATGCCATCGCCAGTTTGATCTCGCCCTGAGCAGCGCGCTCGAGCAGCGACGCGTCTTCGCCCTGGTCGCTACCCGCGAGGCGCAATGCCTCGATGCCGACCGCAGTCGCCCAATAAGGCTCGACGACCAACGCGCGGCCGAGTTCCTGCATGACCACCAGCATGTCGATTGGGCCGCCATTGAAACCGCCTTGCGCCTCCGGCACCGGCAACGCTGTCAGGCCCAACTCCGAAAACGCGGCCCAATGCGCGTCCGACACGCCGGTTTCCGATCGCACAGTCGCCTGGCGCGCTTCGAACCCGTAGCTCTTGTCCAGATAGCGGCGCAGCGCGTCGGCGAATTGCTGCTGTTCGTCGTTGAAAGTGAAGTCCATGCGCCGCTCCTCAGAGTCCGAGAATCATCTGCGCGATGATGTTCTTTTGAATTTCGTTCGAGCCGCCGTAAATCGACGTCTTGCGGAAGTTGAAGTAATACGCGGCGAGAGGCGCGGCATCGTCGTCACCGGCGAGGCTGTGTTCGCGTTCACCTTCCAGAAACGGAACGTCGAACGGTGCGGCAAGCGGCCCGACTGCTTCGAACATCAGCTCGGTCAGCGCCTGCTGGACTTCGGTGCCTTTGATCTTCAGCATCGACGCTTCCGGTCCCGGTCCGCGTCCGCCTGTCTCATTGGCGACGACGCGTTGCACGGTGACTTCGAGCGCCATCAACTCGATCTCGAGGCTCGCGACTTTCGCGGCAAACACCGGGTCTTGCAGCAGCGGCTTGCCGTTCTTTTTCTGATTCAGGGCAAGGCGTTTCAGGAAAACGAGTTCGCGCTTCGACTGCCCGACCCGCGCGATGCCGGTGCGCTCGTGGCCCAGCAAATATTTCGCGTAAGTCCAACCGCGATTCTCTTCGCCAACCAGATTGTCGACCGGCACCTTCACGTCTTCGAAAAAGACTTCGTTGACTTCGTGGTCTTCGTCGAGCGTAATGATTGGCCGCACGGTGATGCCCGGCGTTTTCATGTCGATCAGCAGGAACGAGATGCCCTCCTGCTTTTTGGCGCCGCCGTCTGTGCGCACCAGGCAGAACATCATGTCGGCGTATTGGCCGAGCGTGGTCCAGGTTTTCTGACCGTTGACCACGTAATGGTCGCCGACGCGCTCGGCGCGTGTTCGCAGCGAGGCCAGATCCGAACCCGAGCCCGGCTCGGAATAGCCTTGGCACCACCAGTCCGTGCCGTCGAGAATGCGCGGCAGGTAGTGGCGCTTCTGCGCCTCGTTGCCGTACTTCATCAGCACGGGCGCCACCATGGAAACGCCGAAAGGCAGCACAGACGGCGCGCCGATGCGCGCGCACTCTTCGTCCCAGATATGCCGCTGGGTCGCATCCCAGCCCGGGCCGCCATATTCCTTCGGCCATGCGATTACCGACCAGCCACGCGTGCCGAGCAGTTTATGCCAGCCGGCGTAGTCTTCGCGCGCAAGACGCTTGTGATTGAGTACCTTGTCGCTCAGCTCGCGTGGCAGATTCGCTTCGAGCCAGGCGCGGATGTCTGCGCGGAACGCGTTATCAGCGGGGGAATAGTCCAGATCCATGTGTCGTGCCTCCTGGCCGCCACCACCCACCGCCAGTGAGCCACTGCGCTATTGCAGCGGTTCCTTCAAGGCAGCCGGGACCGGCAGCGGCATCACTTCGATGCCTTCTTCGACCAAGGCTTTCGCGTCTTCCGGTGTCGTGACACCGCGAATATTGCGTGCGGGCGCTTCATTGTAGTGAATGCGCCGTGCTTCCTCGGCGAAGCGGTCGCCCACGTTCTCGGTCTTTTCCAGCACCTCGCGCAAGGCGCGCATTACACGCGCCTGCATTTCCCCCGCGCCCGCTGGCGCTTTCGTTTCGGTCGCACCCGACAGGTTCAGGCGCGGGGCCGACGGCAAACGGCTCACCTCGTTCGCACCGCAGATCGGACATTCGACGAGCTTGCGGGACTGCTGCGATTCGAAGTCATCAGCCGAAGCGAACCAGCCTTCGAACCGATGGCCATGCGGACACTGTAAATCGAGGACCTTCATGTGGAATCAGGGCTTGCGTGCCAGTTTAGCGCAAAACATAAATTTGTGAACGGTCGTTCGTAAATTTTTACGGACGAAAGTACCAACGCCGGAAGTTGCTGATAATTCAAACTCGGTGGGCGATTTTAACGCTTTGCGTACACGCTTGCCGGAGGTGCTCTGGGAGGCAAACGGGCCTGCCGATCACATACGCTTGCGCCGCTTCGCACGCTGCATGCCGCACCGTTTCTATGCGACAAGACGCTCCAGTTGACGGCTAAGCCGCGGCTCGAGTTCGCGTGCCTCTTTCGCAAGGTTGATCTGCTTGACCGCTCTCGCAATGTCGAACACGTCTGCCTTGATTTCATAGCCGCCGCGCGCAGCGAGCCAGTCAAGGACGTCCGACAGATGCCATACGGACGCACTGCCCTCGTGGACCGGCGGCGGAAAGTCGATTGCGTGGTTGAGCATCAGCTTGCGCATGTTTTGCCGCGACACACCGGCGACTTCGGCGACGTCGGTCAGGCCGACGAAATCGGGGCCGGCCTCGACAAGACGCGCGGATGGCACCACCCGCTTGATGTCCTGCAGAGCGCTGAGCAGCGCCTCGAATGCGGACGAGCCTTCGCGAGTGAAAAACAGCGCGATGCGGCCCGGTTGCCCGATACCGACGGTGGCGTCGTCGCACCCGGCTTCGCCCAGACGCTCGACGATCGCGTCAAGATCGCAGTCTTCAGCCGCAAGCCGGTATTTCAACGTGAACACATATTCCATAAGTTACTCCTGCCTTCATTCAGTCCCAAGGCTTTCGCCGAAAGAACGGATTTGCTACCGCCGCGCCGTACAGTTGTCGACGATGCGCCGCAGATGTCTGGCGTGGCTGCCAGGATTCTTTGGCGTGCTCCAGACACTCGATATGCAGAACTCGCCGCACCGACATTCCGCGTCTTTATCAGGACAGTACATTTTTCCCCAAGCGTGACCTTTGCCACCGCCCTGAATACGCCAGCCATTTTTCTCGGCGTACGCCAACGCGGCCTCGACCTCTTTCTTAGAATGGGTTCCTCGAACCATCTAATGCCCTCCAATTTAGCGAGTGGAGAATTGGTTGTCAAGTGACAACTCATTCGACATCCGGAATCAAATGCGCCCACCACAACTTCGTCATCCGAAATAAAACGGATCGTGGCGGTCGCTCTCAAAGGTCGATACTAGTGGGACAAAGGCCGCGCGGCGAGACTGTCGAATGGCATAAGGCAAACGACACACTTTTTGAGACGTCGGCCAACATGCCAGCGACTGCCCGATTTCGCACGCCTCGCAAAGAGAAAAGCCCTTGCCGGTCTCAGACCAACAAGGGCTTTTCTCAGACTTCCTAAGCGGCACGCAGCGCGCGCACCTTCTTCGCTGCCGGCGTTATTCGGGCTCAGCCAACGGCCACGCGCCCGACAACACCTTCTCCAGCCAGAACGTGCCGATCACCGTCTTGACATCGGTGACCTTGCCAGTGCGCACCCACTCGGACATCTCCGGCACAGTCGCCGTGAACAGTTCGAGAAATTCGCCTTCGTCCAGCTTGCGCTCGCCGGCGGTCAAACCGCGCGCGAGGTAGATATCGATGAACTCAGTCGAGTAGGAAATGATCGGGTGAATGCGCGTCAGATAAACATACTCGCGGGCGGTATAACCCGTCTCCTCCCGCAACTCACGTATCGCGCAAGCCAGCGCACCTTCGTTCGGATCGAGCTTGCCGGCCGGATACTCGACCATGACCTTGCCCATAGGATAGCGATACTGGCTTTCGAGCAGCACGCGACCGTCGTCGAATAAGGGAATCACCATCACGGCGCCGGGATGCTGAACATATTCGCGCGTGGCGTGCTTACCGTCCGGCAGCCGCACGGTATCGCATTTGAGCGTCAGAAACGGTCCCTGATGGATCGTTTTGCTCTCGAGGCAGGTCTCTTTGAGCGCGGCGTCGTGATCGGGAAGTTCAGCCATATGCGGACCTTGGGGACAGGTTGCGCCGACGGCGAGACGCCGTCAGCGGCGTTTGACGAGATACTGGAAGGTGAAGCCAGGGAACGCGAACACCACGAACAGCGCAAACGTGATCGCGTAGAACTGCCAACCCTGCTCAAAGCGGTTACCCGCGCGCGCTTCCAGCAGGAAACCAAGCGCGCCGACCACGAAGTACAGCACGATTAATTCGGCAATCCGGAGCCAGGCGCTTTTCTTCACCGCTTTCAACGGCACGGCGGCGAAGAGGCGCTGATTCAGGAACGGCAGGTTGGCGCCGACCAGCGCCAACAGCACGATAAACCAACCCGCAGCGGACATCAGAGCAGCAGCGTGTGCTGGATTGCCTGCAGGCAGGCCTTCAACAACGGATCCGGCACGATACCGAGCACCAGTACGGCCACACCGTTAAACGCGAGCAACGCACGCGTGCTGGTGTCGGCGAGAATGGGCGACTTGTCTTGCGGATCGTCGAAATACATCAGCTTGACGATACGCAGGTAGTAGAACGCGCCGAACAGCGAGGTGATTACGGCCAGCACCGTCAGCCAGGTCAAACCGGCGTTCATGGTGGCCTGCAGCACCGCGAGCTTCGCGTAGAAGCCGACCGCGGGCGGAATGCCGGCGAGCGAGAACATCATGATCATCATCACGAACGCGAACACCGGGCTGCGCTGATTCAAGCCCTTGAAGTCCTCGAGCGTGTCCGCTTCGAAATCGCGGCGCGCCAGCAGCATGATGACGCCGAACGTGCCCATCGTCGTAATCAGGTAGACGATGCTGTAGTACATCGCCGAGCCGTACGCGTTGGCTGCGCCGGTGGTCTTGCTGTCGACCACGCCGGCCAGCAGACCCAGCAGCACGAAGCCCATATTCGAGATCGCCGAATATGCGAGCATGCGCTTGACGTTGCGTTGCACGATACCGGTAATGTTGCCGACGATCAGCGACAGTGCAGCAAGGATCACCAGCATTTGCTGCCACTCCACCGCCAGCGGCAGCAGGCCCATCACCAGGAAACGCAGGCCCCACGCGAACGCGGCAACCTTCGGACCGCCGCCGACCATCAGCGTCATCGCCGTCGGTGCGCCTTGATAGACATCGGGCACCCACATGTGGAACGGCACCGCGCCCATCTTGAACGCTACGCCCGCCACGATGAAGATCACGCCGAACAGCAGCACGCTAGGATCGTAGTGGCTCGTGCCGATCGCCTTGAACACTTCGTTCAGGTCGAGCGAACCGGTCGCGCCGTACAACATGGAAATACCGTACAAGAGAAAACCGGAAGCCAGTGCGCCGAGCACGTAGTACTTCATGGCCGCTTCGTTCGACGGCGCTGCGTCACGGCGCAGGGCGATCGCGCCATACAGCGACAGCGACATCAGTTCCAGGCCGAGATACAGCGTCAGGAAGTTGTTGCCGGAGATCATGACGAGCTGACCGAGCAGCGAGAACATGCCCAACAGGAAGAACTCGCCGCGGAACAGACCGCGATCTTCCAGGTAACGTCGCGAATATACGATCGACACCGCGTAGCCAAGCGTCACCACCGCTTTCATCACGTTGGCGAACGAATCCACCACGTACATGTGGCCGAAGTAGTAGTGCACTTGCGGATCGAACGCGTTCATCGCGAACCAGACGCCGGCGACCAGCGTCGAGAAGAACGCGATGAAGTACGTGGTACGGCGACCGGCCTGGCCGACGAACGTATCGTTGAGCCACGCGACGACAACGGCGAGCATCACCAGCGCGTCGGGCAACAGAGCAGTCATAGGGGCGTTTTGCATGGTCTTGAATTCCTCGCTCTGCGTTACTGAGGCAACGGCAGCTTTGACTGCGCAACGTGGGCGAGGAGGTTTTCCACGGATACGTGCATCACATCGGTAAAGGGCTTCGGATACAGGCCCATGAACAGCGTCAGTGCGGCAAGCACTGCCAGCATGAAAAATTCGCGACGGTTGATGTCGAGCAGGCCCTTCACGTGATTGTTGGCGATCGCGCCGAAGTACACGCGCTTGTACATCCACAGCGTGTAGGCCGCGCCGAGAATCAGCGTGACTGCCGCGCCGCCCGCGATCCAGAAGTTGTACTGGACAGCAGCCAGAATCACCATGAATTCGCCGACGAAACCGGAGGTGCCCGGCAGGCCGCAATTGGCCATGGAGAACAGCATGACGAACGCCGCGAACTTCGGCATCACGTTGACGACGCCGCCGTAATCGGCGATCTGACGCGAATGCATACGGTCGTACAGCACGCCGATGCTCAGGAACATCGCGCCCGATACGAAACCGTGCGAGATCATCTGCACGATCGCGCCTTCCACGCCGAGCTGGTTGAAGATGAAGAAGCCGAGCGTCACGAAACCCATGTGCGCGATCGACGAATACGCGACCAGCTTCTTCATGTCCGTCTGCACCATCGCGACGAGACCGATGTAGATCACCGCGATCAGTGAAAGCGTGACGATGACCGGCGCCAGAAAGTGGCTGGCGTCGGGCGCGATGGGGAGCGAGAAGCGCACGAAACCATAGGCGCCCAGCTTCAGCATGATCGCGGCCAGCACGACCGAGCCGCCGGTCGGCGCTTCCACGTGGGCGTCAGGCAACCACGTGTGAACCGGCCACATCGGCACCTTCACGGCGAAGGCCATGAAGAACGCTATGAATATCAGCACCTGTGGCGTCATGGCGATCTGCGCATGCTGCCACGTGGCGAGGTCGAACGTACCGGTCTGGATGTACAGGTACAGCAACGCGACCAGCATCAACAGCGAGCCCATCAGCGTGTACAGGAAGAACTTGAACGCCGCGTAGACGCGGTTCGCCCCACCCCATACGCCGATGATGATGTACATCGGAATCAGCGTCGCTTCGAAGAACACGTAGAACAGCATGCCGTCGGCCGAACTGAACACGCCGACCATGATGCCGGACAGGATCAGGAACGCGGCCAGGTACTGACCCACTTTCTTCGTGATCACTTCCCACGCGGCGATCACGACGATCACCGTGATCAATGCAGTCAACACGACAAACCACATCGAGATGCCGTCGACACCCAGGTGATACGTGATGTTGAAGCGCTCGATCCAGTTCGCCTTTTCGACGAACTGCAGATCGGCGGTGCTCGAATCAAAACCGGTAATCAACGGGATCGTCACGAGGAAGCTGACGACCGAACCGATCAGCGCAATCCAGCGCGCGGGAGCCGGGTTCTGGTCAGAACCGATGGCCAGGACCAGGAGGCCGACGAGGATCGGCAACCAGATCGCAATACTGAGAATCGGATAAGCGTGCATTAGTGTCCCTCGCCTTATTTGCCGCCGAGCGTTACAAACAGGGTCAGGAGCCCCAGCATGCCGATAATCATGGCGAACGCGTAGTGATAGATGTAGCCGGATTGGAGGAAGCGGATCACGCCGGCGAACCAGCCGATAAAGCGTGCGCTGCCGTTGACGATGCCGTCGATCACCACGACGTCGCCTTCCTTCCAGAGACCACGGCCAATTGCCACGGCGCCCCGCGCGAACACGACTTCGTTGATCTTGTCCATGTAGTACTTGTTATCGAGCAGCGTGTAGATCGGACCGAACGCGCGCTTGATGACAGCCGGCAGATCCGGACGAACCAGGTACAGAAACCACGCGACCACCACGCCCGCGAGCGCCAGCCAGACCGGCAGGCCCGCGACCGAGTGCAGGCCCATCGACGCCCAACCCTGGAACTCTTCGGCCATCTCATGCAGCGCCGGATGGTTTTCGCCGATGAAGATCACCTTGTCGAAGGCCACGCCATGCTGGAAGAAGTCGCCGTACAACATCGGACCGATGCCGATCGCGCCGATCACCACCGACGGGATTGCCAGCAGGACCAGCGGCAGCCACACCACCCACGGGGTTTCGTGCGGCTCGTGAGCGTGGTCGTCGTGACCGTGGCCGTGTGCGTCGTGGCCATGGCCGTGCGAATCGTGGCCGTGCGCGTCATGCGCATGCGCGGCCGCTTCGATGCCCATCGGCGATTCCGGATGCTTCGGACCACGGAAGCGCTCCTCGCCGTGGAACACCAGGAAGTACATACGGAACGAATACAGCGCGGTCACGAAGACGCTCGCCACCACTGCGAAGTACGCGAAGCCTGCACCGGGCAGATGCGACAGTTTCACTGCGTCGATAATCGAGTCTTTCGAGTAGAAGCCCGAGAAGAACGGCGTGCCGATCAGCGCCAGCGAACCGACCAGCGACGTAATCCACGTGATCGGCATGTACTTGCGCAGGCCGCCCATGTTGCGGATGTCCTGATCGTGATGCATGCCGATGATCACCGAACCCGCGCCGAGGAACAGCAGCGCCTTGAAGAACGCGTGCGTCATCAGGTGGAACACGGCGACCGAGTAAGCCGACGCGCCCAGCGCGACCGTCATGTAACCCAGTTGCGACAGCGTGGAATACGCCACCACGCGCTTGATGTCGTTCTGGATGATCCCGAGGAAGCCCATGAACAGCGCGGTAATCGCGCCGATGACCATGACGAACGACAGCGCCGTATCCGACAGTTCGAACAGCGGCGACATGCGCGTGACCATGAAGATACCGGCCGTCACCATGGTTGCCGCGTGAATCAGTGCGGAGATCGGCGTCGGGCCTTCCATCGAATCCGGCAGCCAGACGTGCAGCGGAAACTGCGCCGACTTGCCCATTGCACCGATGAACAAGCAAATACAGGCGACCGTCAGCAGACCCCAGTCCGTACCCGGAAAGCTCAGTGCCGCGAGTTCGGTGCGCTTCGCGAACACGTCGCCGTAGTTCATCGAACCGGCGAACGCGAACAGCAGGCCGATACCCAGCAAAAAGCCGAAGTCGCCGATGCGGTTCACGATGAACGCCTTCATGTTGGCGTAGATCGCCGTGGGACGGGTGAAGTAGAAGCCGATCAGCAGATACGACACCAGACCCACCGCTTCCCAGCCGAAGAACAGTTGCAGGAAGTTGTTGCTCATCACGAGCATCAACATCGAGAACGTGAACAGCGAGATGTACGAGAAGAAGCGCTGGTAGCCGTCTTCGTCGGCCATGTAGCCGATCGTGTAGATGTGCACCATGAGCGACACGAAGGTCACCACGCACATCATCATGGCCGTCAGCGAGTCGACCAGGAAGCCGATTTCGAACTTCGTCTTGCCGATCGACATCCATTCGTAGATGGTCGCGTTGAAACTCGCGCCGTTCAGCACCTGGAAGAAGACGATGGCCGACAGGATGAACGAGATCGCGACGCCGAGGATCGTGACCGAATGCGCACCGGCTCGCCCTACCGCTTTTCCGGCCAGACCGGCAACCAGACAGCCGGCCAGCGGTGCCAGCGGGATCGCCAGCAGCAGGTTTTCATTGAGTATCGTGGACATAACCGCTTTTCCTGAAATTAACCTTTGAGCTGATCGAGATCCTCGACATTGATCGTGTCGAGACTACGGAACAGGGTCACCAGAATCGCGAGGCCGATTGCCGCCTCCGCTGCTGCAACCGTCAGCACGAAGAAGACGAAGATCTGGCCGTGCACGTCGCCGAGGTAATGCGAGAAGGCGACGAAATTGGTGTTCACCGCGAGCAGCATCAGTTCGATCGCCATCAAAATGATGATGACGTTGCGACGGTTCAGGAAAATGCCGACGATGCTGATCGCAAACAGGATCGCGCCGAGGACAAGGTAATGGGCAAGGGTCAACATGATTTCTATCTCCTGTCCGCTCAGCTGTTCTTAGCCGGTGCCGAGTCGGCCGCTGCTGCTGCAGCCGCTGCCGCGGCTTCTTCTGCCGCGACGGTTGCCGCGGTCTTTTCCGACTTCATCTTCACGACGCGCACACGGTCTTGAGCACGTACCTTGACCTGCTCGCTGACGTTCTGACGTTTGCTGTCTTTCTTGTGGCTCGCGGTCAGCGCAATCGCGGCGATGATCGCCACCAGCAGCACCAGACCGGCCACTTCGAACGCGAAGATGTAGTCGGTGTAGATAACCTTGCCGATCAGGCGCGTGTTCGACCAGTCGCCCATGCCGTTCGCGGCGGCCGTGGTGTCGCGCAGCGCCGTGGCGGTCGCGCCGTAACCGTGCCAGAGGATCAGCGCGGTTTCGATCACGATGATCGCGCCCACCAGAGTGGCCATCGGCACGAAACGTTTGAAGTCTTTACGCAGCACGTCGATGTTGATGTCCAGCATCATCACGACGAACAGGAACAGCACCATCACCGCGCCGACATAGACCAGCACCAGCAGAATCGCGAGGAACTCGGCCTGCAGCAGCATCCAGATCGCGGCTGCGTTGAAGAACGCCAGCACCAGAAACAGTGCGGACGACACCGGGTTGCGCGAGGTGATCACCTTCAGCCCTGAAACCACCAGGAGCAGCGCGAAGATGTAGAACAGTACGGTCGTGAATTCCATGATTACCGGTTCATCGTTAGGCCATCGTCAGGCATTGTTCTTTGGCACCTGTGAATGCCGTACAACTGGCGTATCGCCAGCACAGCCGCACAGGTGCGCCGTGCCGCGGCGTTCAGGCCGCGGCGCCCGGCCTGACAACAGGCCGTGATTGCTGCTTTTACTGCCGCATTGACTAATTTATTAACTGAAGCGCTTCAACGATACGGTGCGTCGGCTGCCTTGTTCGCCGCGATCTCCGCTTCATAGCGATCGCCCACGGCCAGCAGCATGTCTTTCGTGAAGTACAGGTCGCCACGCTTCTCGCCGTGATACTCGAGAATGTGCGTTTCGACGATCGAATCGACCGGGCAGCTCTCTTCGCAGAAACCGCAGAAGATGCACTTGGTCAGATCGATGTCGTAACGCGTGGTGCGGCGGGTGTTGTCCGCGCGCGTTTCCGACTCGATGGTAATGGCGAGCGCCGGGCACACTGCTTCGCACAGCTTGCAGGCAATGCAGCGCTCTTCGCCGTTTTCATAGCGGCGCAGCGCGTGCAGCCCACGGAAACGCGGCGAAATCGGGGTCTTCTCTTCCGGGAACTGCACCGTCACCTTGCGCTGGAACGTGTAACGTCCGGTCAGCGCGAGGCCTTTGAGCAGTTCCGTGAGAAAGAAGGTCTTGAAAAAGTTTTGGATTGCGGTCATAGGTTCATCCGCCCTTTATTTCCAGATGTTCAACGGCGACATGATCCAGAAGCCGACCACCACCAGCCATACCACGCAGACCGGAATAAAGATCTTCCAGCCTAGACGCATGATCTGGTCATAGCGATAGCGCGGGAATGTGGCGCGCGCCCAGATGAACACCGACAGAAGCAAGAAAACCTTGGCGACGAGCCACACGATGCCCGGGACGAACGACAGGAAGCCGAACGGTGCACTCCAGCCGCCGAGGAACAGTGTTGCAGCCAACGCCGAGATCACGATCATGTTGATGTACTCGGCGAGGAAGAACAGCGCGAACGCCATACCCGAGTAATCGATCATGTGGCCCGCGACGATTTCCGACTCCCCTTCCACCACGTCGAACGGGTGACGGTTCGTTTCGGCGATGCCCGAGATGAAGTACACGACGAACATCGGCAGCAGCGGAAGCCAGTTCCACGACAGGAAGTTCAAGCCGTACGACGCGAAGATGCCGTGTTCCTGCGAAGCGACGATGCCCGACAGGTTCAGCGTGCCAGCGGTCATCAGCACGACGACGAGCGCGAAGCCCATCGAGATTTCGTACGAGACCATCTGCGCCGCGGCGCGCATCGCGCCGAGGAACGCGTACTTCGAGTTCGACGCCCAGCCGGCCAGGATCACGCCGTACACGCCGATCGACGAGATCGCCATCGCGTACAGCAGACCTGCGTTAATGTCGCCGAGCACCGCACCGGCCTGAAACGGAATCACCGCCCAGACCGCGAAGGCCGGCACCACCACCATGATCGGCGCGATCAGGTAAATCCAGCGGCTTGCCTGCGCCGGCTGAATCACTTCTTTCAGCAAGAGCTTCAGCACGTCGGCGATCGGCTGCAGAAGACCTGCGGGGCCGACGCGGTTCGGGCCGAGACGCACGTGCATCCAGCCGATCAGCTTACGCTCCCACAGAATCAGGTAAGCCACGCACAGCAGGATCACGACGGCTACCACCAGGATGCGCACCAGTGCCCACACCGTGGGCCATGCCACACCGAGAAGCTGGGTGCCGCCCGAGTTGATCGTATCGAACAAGCTCATTTACGCCTTCTCCACCACCAGTTCACCGAACAGGCTGCCCAGCGCTGCACCGGCAGGCGTAGCCGCCGATACGCGGACGACCGTCTCCGCAAGATTCGCGTCGCGCACGGCCGGCAACTGCACCGATTGCTCGCCCTGGCGCACGCGCACTGCGTCGCCTTCCTTCAAACCCAGTTTGTCGAACAGTCCGGCCGGCAACCCGACCGAGTTCGCCGCACGTGCCGCCGCGGTCAGATGCAATGATTCGGCGCGACGCACCAGCGCGTCGGCGTGATAGATCGGCACGTTCGCGAGACGCTCAAACTTGCCTTCCGCTGCCTTCGCCGCCTTGCCGCGTGCAACCGTGGCGCTCGTCTTGTTCGACAGACGCGAGTTCAGTTCACCGTCGCCGAGAGCGGCCGTGCGCACTTCTTCCGACGTGTCGAATTCGAAACCGGGCAGGCCCAGCAGGCTGCCCAGCACGCGCAACACTTTCCATGCCGGACGCGTGTCGCCGAGCGGACGTACGACGCCGTTGAACGTCTGCACAGTACCTTCGGCGTTGACGAACGTGCCGGCCGTTTCCGTGTACGGAGCGATCGGCAGCAGCACATCGGCGTATTCCGCGCCGGTCTGGAACGGCGACATCACGACAACCATTTCAGCCTGCTTCAGCGCGGCCAAAGCCTGTGCCGGATTGGCCGTGTCGAACTCCGGTTCGACGTTCAGCAGCACATAACCCTTGCGCGGTTGCTCGAACACTTCGCGAGCGTTCAGACCGCCCTCGCCCGGTAACGCGTTCACGAGATGCGCGCCGACCGTGTTGGCCGCTTCCGTCAGGAAGCCCAGTGTCGCGCCGGTCGCGTCCGCGATCCATTGCGCCGCGGCGTGAATGGCGGCGAAGTCCGGATGACGAACCGCGCTGTTGCCGAGCAATACGAGGCGGCGTTCGCCGGTAGCGAGCGACTTCGCGACTTTCTTGTTGGCGTCCGTCGGCTGCGTGCCGGCGAAGGCTTCCGGCAGAGCCACGCCGTTGCCTTCCGACACCGCGCCGGCTATACCGGCCAGTGCGTCGAGCCATGCGGACGGCGCAGCAACTACACGCTCCGCTTGCGGGATCAGCGCATCGTCGTTGGTGGACTGCACGAGCGTAAGCTTCGCGCCGCCCTTGGCGGCTTGACGCAGACGAGCGGCGAACAGCGGATGATCGCGCCGCAGATCCGAACCGATCACCAGTGCGGCGTCGACGTTCGACAGATCGGCGATCGCCGTACCGAGCCACGGCGTACCGTTGACCGGTGCCGAGAAATCCGATTGACGCAGACGGAAGTCGACGTTAGGCGTGCCGACTGCTTGCGCCAGTTGCTTCAACAGGAACAGTTCTTCGACCGTGCTGTGGGCGCTGCCGAGTGCGGCCAGCGCATTCGCGCCGTGGTCGCCCTTGATGCCCTTCAGCCCCTTCACCACGTATTCGAGCGCGGTTTGCCAGTCGGTCTCGACCCACTTGCCGCCTTGCTTGAGCATAGGCTGAGTCAGACGCTCGGGGCTGTTCAGGCCTTCATACGAGAAGCGGTCCTTGTCCGAAATCCAGCATTCGTTGATGGATTCGTTTTCGAACGGCAGAACGCGCATCACGCGATTGTTCTTCACCTGCACCACGAGGTTCGCGCCGACGGAATCGTGCGGGCTCACCGACTTGCGGCGCGACAGCTCCCACGTACGGGCGCTGTAACGGAACGGCTTGCTGGTCAGCGCGCCGACCGGGCACAGATCGATCATGTTGCCCGACAGTTCCGAATCGACCGTCTTGCCGACGAACGACGTGATTTCCGAATGCTCGCCGCGGCCCAGCATGCCGAGCTCCATCACGCCGGCCACTTCCTGACCGAAACGGACGCAACGCGTGCAGTGAATGCAACGCGACATTTCTTCCATGGAGATCAGCGGGCCGACGTTCTTGTGGAACACCACGCGCTTTTCTTCGCTATAGCGCGAGCCCGACTTGCCGTAGCCCACGGCCAGATCCTGCAACTGACACTCGCCGCCCTGGTCGCAGATCGGGCAGTCCAGCGGGTGGTTGATCAGCAGGAATTCCATCACGGCTTGCTGGCCTTTCACCGCCTTGTCCGACTTGGTGCGCACGATCATGCCGGCCGATACCGGCGTGGCGCATGCAGGCACGGCCTTCGGCATCTTTTCGACATCGACCAGACACATCCGGCAGTTGGCCGCAATCGACAGCTTCTTGTGATAGCAGAAGTGAGGAATGTACGTGTCGACCTTATGCGCAGCCTGGATCACCATGCTGCCTTCAGGCACCTCTACTTTCTTGCCGTCTATTTCAAGTTCAACCATGATGGTCAATCTTCCTTAACCTGTTACCGCTCAATCGTTCGCCCGTTCATCGCCCGTTTCAGGCAATGAATCCCGCGGATGACGTGTTCTCTGCGTGCTTATCTGCTTATCGATTCGCAGACTCAAGCCGCTACGGTTTCCGACGCCGCCGCTGCGCCGGCATGACCGCCGACGAGGCAATGCTTATGGGCGACGTGATATTCGAATTCGTCCCAGTAGTGCTTGAGCATGCCGCGAACCGGCATGGCCGCTGCATCACCGAGCGCGCAAATTGTGCGGCCCATGATGTTTTCAGCGACCGAGTTCAGCAGATCCAGATCTTCCGGACGGCCGAGCCCGTGCTCGATACGATGCACAACGCGGTACAGCCAGCCCGTGCCTTCGCGGCAAGGCGTGCATTGACCACACGATTCTTCGTAATAGAAATACGACAGACGCAACAACGAGCGCACCATGCAACGCGTCTCATCCATGACGATGACCGCGCCCGAACCGAGCATCGAGCCGGCTTTGGCGATCGAGTCGTAGTCCATATCGGTCTGCATCATGATGTCGCCCGGAATCACCGGTGCCGACGAGCCGCCAGGAATCACGGCCTTGATCTTCTTGACGCCGCGCATGCCGCCGGCCAGTTCCATCAGCGTGGAGAACGGCGTGCCGAGCGGAATTTCATAATTGCCCGGACGTTCGACGTCGCCTGCGACCGAGAAAATCTTCGTGCCGCCGTTGTTCGGCTTGCCGATTTCGAGGTAATTCTGCGGGCCGATTGCGAGCAGGAACGGCACAGCGGCAAACGTCTCGGTGTTGTTGATCGTGGTCGGCTTGCCGTACACGCCGAAGCTCGCGGGGAACGGCGGCTTGAAGCGCGGCTGGCCTTTCTTGCCTTCCAGCGATTCGAGCAACGCGGTTTCTTCGCCGCAGATATAGGCGCCGTAACCGTGGTGCGCATGCAGTTCGAACGAGAAGCCCGAACCCATGATGTTTTCGCCGAGGAACCCGGCGCGGCGAGCTTCGTCCAACGCCTGTTCAAAGCGTTTGTAGACTTCCCAGATTTCGCCGTGGATATAGTTGTAGCCGACCGTGATGCCCATCGCATACGCGCCAATGGCCATGCCTTCGATCAGCGAATGCGGATTGAAACGCAGGATGTCGCGGTCTTTGAACGTGCCCGGCTCGCCTTCGTCCGAATTGCAGACGAGGTACTTCTGGCCAGGGAATTGACGCGGCATGAAGCTCCACTTCAGACCGGTCGGGAAGCCTGCACCGCCACGGCCACGCAGACCCGACGCCTTGACGTCGGCGATCACCTGCTCGGGCGGAATCTTCTCTTCCAGAATACGGCGCAGCTGGGCGTAACCGCCGCGCGCCACATAGTCTTCGAGATGCCAGTTATCGCCGTTCAGGCCGGCGAGAATCAGCGGTTTGATGTGACGATCGTGTAAAGACGTCATTTCGAAAGTTCCTCGAGCAGCTGGTCGATCTTCGCGCGGCTCATGAAGCTGCACATGCGATGGTTGTTCACCAGCATCACCGGCGCGTCGCCGCACGAACCCATGCACTCACCTTCTTTCAGGGTGAACTTGCCGTCGGCCGTGGTTTCGCCGAAGTCGATGCCGAGCTTCTGCTTCAGATATTCAGCAGCGCTGTCCGAGCCGCCGTCCGGGCCGAGCTGGCACGGCAGGTTGGTGCAGAGCGTGATCTTGTATTTGCCGACCGGCGAGGTCTCGTACATCGTGTAGAAGGTAGCCACCTCCTGCACGGCGACTGCCGGCATGCCGAGATAGTCCGCGACGAACTGCATGAGTTCGGGCGTCAGCCAGCCATGCTCTTCCTGAGCAGTGGCCAACGCCGACATCACGGCGGACTGTTTCTGATCGGCGGGATACTTCGCGATCGCGCGATCGATTTCTTTCAGGCCTTCAGCTGAGATCATTTTCAGACACGACTCTTTCAATTCCTACCGAACGAAAACCTGTCGCGCGCTGCATGATGCGACAGACCCGGCGTTCCTTTGCTTGACGCGCGCTTCGGTGCAATCTGAAGGCGCGCTCTGATGAATACGTCCTAGCGATCCACTTCGCCGAACACGATGTCCTGCGTGCCGATGATCGTCACGGCGTCGGCGATCATGTGACCGCGCGCCATTTCATCGAGCGTGGACAGGTGAGCGTAGCCCGGCGCGCGGATCTTCAGGCGATACGGCTTGTTAGCGCCGTCGGAGATCAGATAGATGCCGAACTCGCCCTTCGGATGCTCGACCGCGGCGTATGCCTCGCCTTCCGGAACATGGAAGCCTTCCGTGAAGAGCTTGAAGTGGTGAATCAGCTCTTCCATGTTCGACTTCATGCCCACGCGCGACGGCGGCGCAACCTTGTGATTGTCGATCATCACGGGGCCGGGATTCTTACGCAGCCACTCAATGCACTGTTTCACAATGCGTGTGGACTGGCGCATTTCTTCGACGCGTACCAAATATCGGTCATAACAGTCGCCGTTGACCCCCACCGGGATGTCAAAATCGAGCTTGTCATAGACCTCATAAGGTTGCTTCTTGCGCAGATCCCATTCGATACCCGAACCACGCAGCATCGCGCCGGTCATGCCGAGATTCAGCGCGCGTTCCGGGCTGACCACGCCGATACCGACCAGACGTTGCTTCCAGATCCGGTTGTCGGTCAGCAGCGTTTCGTATTCGTCGACGCACTTCGGGAACCGCGTGAAGAAATCGTCGATGAAGTCGAGGAGCGAACCCTGACGGTTCTCGTTCATCTTCGACAATGCCTTGGCATTGCGAATCTTCGACGCTTTGTATTGCGGCATTGCGTCAGGCAGATCGCGATAGACGCCGCCCGGACGATAGTAAGCCGCGTGCATCCGTGCGCCGGACACCGCTTCGTACACGTCCATCAAGTCTTCGCGCTCACGGAACGCGTACAGGAACACCGCCATTGCGCCGACGTCGAGCGCGTGCGCGCCGATCCACATCAGGTGGTTCAGCACGCGCGTGACTTCGTCGAACATCACGCGAATGTATTGCGCGCGCACCGGCACTTCGATGCCGAGCAGCTTTTCGATCGCCATCACATAGCCGTGCTCGTTGACCATCATCGACACGTAGTCGAGACGGTCCATGTACGGCACCGACTGGATGAATGTTTTGGTTTCGGCGAGCTTTTCAGTCGCGCGATGCAGCAGACCGATGTGCGGATCGGCGCGCTGAATGACTTCGCCGTCGAGCTCGAGCACGAGGCGCAGCACACCGTGCGCTGCCGGGTGCTGAGGGCCGAAGTTGAGCGTGTAGTTCTTGATCTCTGCCATGGCGTTCTCTTAGTGTTTCAGACCGCCATAGCGATCTTCGCGGATCACGCGCGGCGTGATTTCTCGCGGCTCGATCGTCACAGGCTGATAGACGACGCGCTTCTCTTCCGGGTCGTAACGCATTTCGACATAACCGGAGACAGGGAAATCTTTGCGGAACGGGTGACCAATGAAACCGTAATCGGTGAGGATGCGGCGCAGATCCGGATGGCCTTCGAAGACGATGCCGTACAGGTCGAATGCTTCGCGCTCGTACCAGTTGACCGAATTCCAGATTTCGACGACAGAAGGCAGGATCGGCACTTCGTCGTCCGGCGCGAACACGCGCAGACGCAGACGCCAGTTGTTCTGCACCGACAGCAAATGCAGCACGGCCGCGAAACGCGGACCGTCGTAAGCGCCTTCAGCGTAAGTCTGATAGTCGACGCCGCACAGATCCACGCATTGCTCGAAGCCGAGCGAGCGGTCGTCGCGCAGACGCGTTGCAACGTTGAGGTAGTCGCTAGCCTTCACGACGATCGTCAACTCACCGATTGCTTCGCTGAGGTTCAGCAGGAGGCCGCCAAAGGCCGCCTCGAGGTTCGCTTTCAGGGTCTCGAGTTTGCTTGCCATATTGTGGGGGAGGCGTTGGCCTTATTGACGGGCGATTGTGTTGGTGCGGCGAATCTTGGCCTGGAGCTGGATCACGCCGTACACCAGCGCTTCCGCAGTGGGCGGACAACCCGGCACATAGACGTCGACCGGCACGATCCGGTCACAGCCGCGCACCACCGAATACGAGTAGTGGTAATAGCCGCCGCCGTTCGCGCACGAACCCATCGAGATCACCCAGCGCGGCTCGGCCATCTGGTCGTAGACCTTGCGCAGAGCCGGCGCCATCTTGTTGCACAGCGTGCCGGCGACGATCATCACGTCCGACTGACGCGGACTCGGACGAAACACCACGCCGAAACGGTCGAGGTCATAACGGGCAGCGCCCGCATGCATCATCTCGACCGCACAGCACGCAAGACCGAACGTCATCGGCCACAACGAGCCGGTGCGCGTCCAGTTGATCAGTTTGTCAGCCGTGGTGGTGACAAACCCTTCCTTCAAGACCCCTTCGATACTCATTTGCTTTCCACTCCAGACGGGGCGGCAAGCCTTGGCCACCCACGCAAACCGGCGATTAATCCATCATTCCCAGTCGAGGCCGCCTTTCTTCCAGATATAGGCGAAGCCCAACAGGAATTCGAGCAGGAAAATCATCATTGCCAAGAAGCCAGGCCAGCCGATGTCACGCAGGGCAACGCCCCACGGAAACAGGAACGCGGTTTCAAGATCGAAAATGATGAAAAGAATGGCGACGAGGTAATAGCGCACGTCGAACTTCATGCGCGCATCTTCGAATGCTTCGAAGCCGCACTCGTACGGTGCGTTCTTCTCGGTATCAGGCTTGTTGGGACCGAGGATCTTGCCGATACTGACCAGTGCTACGCCTAAACCGGTGCCCACAACGAGGAACAACAAGACGGGGAAATAGGCTGCGAGGTTCAAGACTATCCTCAATCGGTTGGTTCTGAGTGCCGTCAGGAGCATAGCACTCCTGACGCGAAATCACTTCCGAAACGCACATGCCGCAAGCCCAACGCAAGCCGCACGCCAGAAGTGAAAATGCCAGCCGAAGCGAAGCAAGCGGCTGGCATTTAGATAACATTTTGGTGCCGACGGCGAGACTCGAACTCGCACAGCTTTCGCCACTACCCCCTCAAGATAGCGTGTCTACCAATTTCACCACGTCGGCACTGCATGCAATCCGGGAAAACAACTTATAAAACCCGCGAATCGCTTCAAGACTTAGATTGTAACTGGTCTAAACAGATTGTTCAACGCACAAAAGCACGTTTGAGCGAAAATTTATTTCGGCACGTCGGTTGCCGGGACGGACGCAGCCGAGGCAGGCAAAACAGCCGAGCCAGCCGCCGGCGCGGACGCAGCCGAAGCCGCGACCGGTGCAGTCACAGCCGCGCCCAGCACGCCTGCGGAAGGTTTCGCACGATACGCGCCGAGGTAAGTGAGCGTCAGCGTGGTGACAAAAAACACCGCTGCGAGCACGGCCGTTGTACGCGACAAAAAGTTCGCCGAACCGGTCGCGCCGAACAGGCTGCCCGACGCGCCGCTACCAAAAGCCGCGCCCATATCGGCGCCTTTGCCGTGTTGCAGCAAGACGAGGCCAATCACCCCGAGTGCCGACAACAGCTGAACGACGATAATCAATGTTTTCAAATACAGCATCACACTCACCTGAGTCTTTATTTAACCGCGCCACACATTGCGTGTCACGCGGGATGGGGTCATCCTCGCCAAGGCGCCCTGCTTAACCGGCCACGCTCGTTGCGGCCGCCGCCTTGCAGATCGCCAGGAAATCCTGGTCTTTCAACGACGCGCCGCCGATCAGGCCACCGTCGATATCCGGCTGGCGGAACAATTCTTCCGCGTTCTCCGGCTTTACACTACCGCCGTACAACAGCGGGACATCCGCCACCGCCGCGCCCTTTGCCGCCAGACGCGCACGCAGGAACGCATGGACCGCCTGCGCCTGCTCCGAACTCGCGCTCTTGCCGGTACCGATCGCCCAGACCGGCTCGTATGCGACGACAAGCCGCGCCGCCTCTTGCACCGACAATTTCGCCAGCACTTCGTCCAGTTGCGTGCCGACCACCTGCTCGGTCAAACCGGCTTCGCGCTCTTCAAGCGTTTCGCCGACGCAGACGATCGGCGTCAACCCTGCTTCCAACGCGCGCTGCGTCTTCACCGCAACCAGTTCAGCGCTTTCGCGATGATAGGCACGGCGCTCCGAGTGCCCGACGATCGCGAGCGTGGCACCGAAATCCACCACCATCGGCGCGGCCACTTCACCGGTATAGGCGCCATGCGTGAATGCCGACACGTCCTGCACGCCCCATACCACCCGGCTGCCTTCCAGCAACGATTGAGACTGCGCGAGATACGGACTCGGCACGCAGACGCCGACGCGCACGTCGGCCGGCAATTCGCCCGCACCATGCGCCACCGCTTGCAGCAACGTGGCATTTTCGGCGAGGCGCCCGTGCATCTTCCAGTTACCGACTACCAGCTTGGCTCGTTGTTTCGACATCGTCTCGTCTTGTCTTGGCGGCGGACTTCGTTTGCGCTTACAGTCCGCCTTTCGGTTTCATGCGGCGTGCGCAAAACGCGCAATTTTACTGCGTGGGGTGGATCGGGTCAAACAGACCGTGTCAAACCGACCTTGTCAAGCGTCCCGACCCCAAGACAGTACGATCTTGCCGACATGCGTGCTGCTCTCCATCAGCGCATGCGCGTCGGCAGCCTGCGCCGCCGGAAATACACGATGCACCACCGGCTTGATGCGGCCATCTTCGAGATGTGGCCACACGTACTCTTTCAACTGCGCGGCAATCTTCGCCTTGAATTCGATCGGCCGCGGACGCAGCGTCGAACCGGTCACCGTCAAGCGGCGGCGCAGTACTTCGTTCAGATTCAGCTCGGCTTTCGCGCCGCCCAGCAACGCGATCAACACGATACGCCCACCGTCCGCCAACGCCGTCAGCTCACGCGACACATAACTGCCGGCCACCATGTCGAGGACCACATCGACACCGCGATCGTTGGTCAGCGACTTGATCACTTCGACGAAGTCTTCAGTCTTGTAGTTGATCGCACGTTCGGCGCCCAACGCTTCACACGCGCGGCACTTCTCGTCCGATCCGGCTGTCGCGAACACGCGAAAACCGAGCGCATGCGCAATCTGGATTGCCGTCACGCCGATGCCGCTCGAGCCGCCCTGCACCAGCAGCGTTTCGTTCGGCGCGCCTTCGCCCTTGCCGAGTTGCGCACGGTCGAACACATTGCTCCACACCGTGAAAAACGTTTCGGGCAGCGAAGCAGCTTCGACATCGGACAAGCCGGCCGGCACCGGCAGACATTGCAGCAGCGGCGCGACCGCGTATTCCGCGTAGCCGCCGCCGGCCAGCAACGCACACACGCGATCGCCAACCTTCAGACCGAACGGGTTGTTCTTCTCGTCGATCGACCCTTCGACGATTTCGCCCGCCACTTCAAGCCCTGGCAGATCCGACGCGCCCGGCGGCGGCGCATAGCCGCCTTTGCGCTGGAACACGTCCGGACGGTTGATGCCGGATGCGGCCACCTTGATCAGCACCTCGCCTGCTTTAGGCTGCGGCATGGGCCGCTCAGCCAGCTTCAGGACGTCCGGCGCACCGAATTCGGTGATTTCGATCGCTTTCATCTGCGTCAACTCCAAGATTGGATTGCGTTGCATGCCGGGATGAACAAGTAGAGTACCCGTTTCTAATTACCTGCAACGCAATCCACCCTGAACCCTTCATAAAAAACGGCCGGCGCGCATTCGCGCTGCCGGCCGTTGTCCTGCTACCGCATTACTGCGGCGTCGGCTCGCCTTGCGGCGCGCCGCTTGCGCCATTCGCGCCTTCGTTCAGCAACGCCTTGGCCGACAAACGCACGCGGCCCTTTTCGTCCGTCTGGATGACCTTGACCTTCACTTGCTGGCCATCCTTCAGGTAGTCGTTGATGTCCTTGATACGCTCGTTGGCGATTTCGGAGATGTGCAGCAGACCATCCTTGCCCGGCAGGATGTTCACGATCGCGCCGAAATCGAGCAGCTTGAGCACGGTGCCTTCGTACACCTGGCCCACTTCGACTTCCAGCGTGATGTTCTCGATACGCTTCTTCGCTTCGGCCATGCCTTCGCTGCTCGTGCTCGCGATGGTGACGACGCCGTCGTCCGAAATATCGATCGTCGTGCCGGTTTCTTCGGTCAGCGCGCGGATCACCGAACCACCCTTGCCGATCACGTCGCGGATCTTTTCCGGATTGATCTTGATGGTGATCATGCGCGGTGCGTAGTCCGACAGCACCGTGTTCGCGCCCGAGACCGCCGAGGTCATCTTGCTCAGGATATGCATACGGCCTTCCTTCGCTTGCGCGAGGGCGACCTGCATGATTTCCTTGGTGATGCCCTGGATCTTGATGTCCATCTGCAGCGCGGTCACGCCTTGTTCCGTACCCGCCACCTTGAAGTCCATGTCGCCGAGGTGATCTTCGTCGCCGAGGATGTCGGTCAGCACGGCAAACTTGTTGCCTTCCAGAATCAGGCCCATGGCGATGCCGGCGACGTGCGCCTTCATCGGCACGCCGGCGTCCATCAGCGCGAGGCAGCCGCCGCACACCGAAGCCATGGACGAGGAACCGTTCGATTCCGTGATTTCCGACACGACGCGAATCGAGTAGCCGAATTCGTCGGCGCTCGGCAGGCATGCAGCCAGCGCGCGCTTGGCCAGACGGCCGTGACCGATTTCACGGCGCTTCGGCGAACCGACGCGGCCCGTTTCGCCGGTCGCGAACGGAGGCATGTTGTAGTGGAGCATGAAGCGTTCGCGGTACTCGCCTTCGAGCGCGTCGATGTTCTGCTCGTCGCCCTTCGTGCCCAGCGTTGCGACCACCATGGCCTGCGTTTCGCCGCGCGTGAACAGTGCCGAGCCGTGCGTACGCGGCAGCACGCCGGTACGGATTTCGATCGGGCGCACGGTGCGCGTGTCGCGGCCGTCGATACGCGGCTCGCCGTTCAGGATCTGCGTACGGACGATCTTCGCCTCGATATCGAACAGCACGTTGCCGACGGTTGCCTTGTCGGCTGCGACGGTGCCGCCTGCTGCAGCGTCTTCTTCCAGCTTCTTCGACGTTGCTGCGTAGACTTCCTTCAGCTTGGCCGAACGGGCTTGCTTGTCGCGCAGTTGATAGGCGGCGAGCAGATCGGCTTGCGCCAGTTCCGTCACGCGTGCGATCAGCGGCTCGTTCTTCGCCGCCGGTTGCCAATCCCATTCCGGCTTGCCGCCTTCGCGGACCAGATCATGGATTGCGTCGATCGCGATCTGCATTTGCTCATGACCGAACACCACGCCGCCGAGCATGACTTCTTCGCTCAGTTGCTGCGCTTCCGATTCCACCATCAGCACCGCGCGTTCCGTACCGGCGACGATCAGGTCGAGCGCCGATTCCTTCATTTGCGGACGCGTCGGGTTCAACACGTACTCGTTGTTGATGTAGGCCACGCGTGCTGCGCCGACCGGGCCGTTGAACGGCAGACCCGACACGGCGAGCGCCGCCGACGCGCCGATCAGCGCGGGGATGTCAGCGGGAATTTCGGGGTTCAGCGACAGGACGTGGATCACGACCTGGACTTCGTTGTAGAAGCCTTCCGGGAACAGCGGACGCAGCGGACGGTCGATCAGGCGCGAGATCAGCGTTTCGCCTTCCGACGGACGACCTTCGCGGCGGAAGAAGCCACCCGGGATCTTGCCGGCGGCGTAGGTCTTTTCGAGGTAGTCGACGGTCAGCGGGAAGAAGTCCTGACCCGGCTTGGCCGTCTTGGCGCCGACCACGGTGGCCAGCACCACGGTATCTTCGACGTCGACGATTACCGCACCGCTCGCCTGGCGAGCGATCTCGCCGGTTTCGAGGCGAACCTTATGTTGTCCCCACTGAAATTCTTTGACGATCTTATTGAACATAGTCATTGCTTTTCCTCTTCGTAATGCCGCGCGGACCAGAAGCGGCGCGGCAACGCCAGGACCGGCGCCGCATGGGAAGAGTAGTGTTATGCCATTCCAGAGAACCACGCCTTACGACAAGTACGCGCGCGAACCGCTGGAATGACACAAAGCTCCGCCCCTGAAGCCCGGCCATGAATCTCTTCTTTACTGCTTGCTCTACTGCTTGATTACTGCTGTCTGATTCCTACTACCTGCTCCCGCCGCATGAACCGGCACGCCACTGCGGAGAACAGCCGGCGCGCATCACATGAAGCGCACCGTGCAAAAACAAAATGCCTGTATCAGTGGAACTGACACAGGCATCTTGCTGAACGACTGGCCGATTACTTACGCAGACCCAGCTTCTCGATCAGTGCGCGGTAGCGATCCGCGTCCTTACCCTTCAGGTAGTCGAGCAGCTTACGACGGCGGCTCACCATGCGCAGCAGACCGCGGCGGCTGTGGTGATCTTTCGTGTGTGCCTTGAAGTGAACGGTCAGTTCGTTGATGCGGGTCGTGAGCAGCGCGACCTGAACTTCGGGGGAGCCGGTGTCGTTAGCTGCGCGTGCGAATTGCGCAACGACTTCGGACTTCTTGCTTGTTTCAACTGCGGACATGTCGATTTCCTTAAGAACTAGACAGGCGGTCACGGAAGAAAGGCCGTGCCGTGGGTTACCCGTGTGCTTTAAATATTGCCGACGCACCTTGCATACCGGTTCGCCTCACAACGGGACGCGTATTGTAGCACAGCCGATTCCGGCCGCGAAGCCGGCCGCACCGGGCGATGACGTGCGCCGCCCGCGTCACGGCCGCTTCATCTTGCAGACGGTGGGCGGGACCGTGCGCTCTGGCGGCAGCGCGAGCACCGTGCGAAAACCGTAGCCGGAGCCTTCGTTATCGAAATGCACGCCCGGCGTGCCGGCTTTGTCCATCTCCATGACGTAAAGGGGCTGAATCAGTTGATGGTCGTCGGCGCGCATCCGCGTGGCGTGGAAGCCGTTGTCGAACTTGATTCCTTCCAGCGCTTTCGCCACCGCCGTCGGATCGGCGCTGCCGGCGCGGGTCATCGCCGCGGCCAGGGTTTCTATCATCAGCGGCATGCGCAGCACCGGGTAATCGTCCTGCGCGGCCGGGAAACGGGTCCGGAAGGCGGCGTACCAGGCGTCGGATTGCGCGCCGCCGGCGTTAGGGTGCCAGTCGGCCACCGCGATCACGTGGCCGACGCCGGCGTCGCCCAACGCGGCTGGCGCGCCGAGGCTGTTGCCGTAGAACGTATAGAACTTCGTGTCCAGCCCCTGCTCGCGGGCAGCCTTGACGAGCAGCGTCAGGTCGTTGCCCCAGTTGCCCGTGATCACGGCGTCCGCCCCGCTCGCGCGGATCTTCGCGATGTAGGGCGCGAAGTCCTTCACGCGCCCGATCGGATGAAACTCGTCGCCGACCACCGCGATGTCCGGACGCTTCGTCGCTAGCGTCGAGCGCGCGAGGCTGCTGACGTCGTGGCCGAAGCTGTAATCCTGGTTCAGCAGATAGACCTTCTTCACCGCCTTGTCGCGCTGGATCACGTCGGCCAGCGCATCCATGCGCATGCCCGCGTGCGCGTCGAAGCGGAAATGCCAGAAGCTGCAGTTGGCGTTGGTCAGCGCCGGGTCGTCGGCGGAATAGTTGAGAAACAGTTCGCGGTTGCCCGGTTCGCGGCTGTTCTGCTTGTCGATCGCGCCGATCAGCGCGGCGGCGACCGCCGAACTGTTGCCCTGCATGATGTAGCCGATATGGCGGTCGGCGGCTGCGCGCAGTTGTGTGAGCGCTTCTTCGGTGCCGCCCTTGCTGTCGAGCACGACCAGTTCGAACGGATGCGCGCCATCGGCGAGCTTCACGCCGCCATGCGCATTCACCTGCTCGACGCCGAAGCGCAAGTTGCGCTCCACCGCTGCGCCCGCGTTGGCGAACGGGCCGGACATGCCTTCGATCAGCGCCAGTTGGATCGGCGCGCCGGTGGGCTTGCTCACGGGCTTCGCCGCCGCGCTAGCTACCGGGCTGGGCGCCGAGCTAGCTGCGACGCCGACTGCCGGGCCAGTTGCCGGGTTAGCTCCAGGGCCGACCGCCCGGTTAGTCGCAGTCGCACCCGGCTCGCTCGCCGCATACGCCACCGCAGCCATCGACATCGCCGCCAGCGCCACTGCCGCGCTCCGTTGCCACTTCGCCATCGTCATCGCCCCGCCTGAAAGATGAAAGCGCGGATCATAGGTCGTTCATGACGGAATAAGCAAGCCGGCGCAAGCGTTACCGTAGTGCCCAGCCGGCTCTTCACGAAGCGCAAATCTTTTGCCGCAGCGCGTGTCAAAATAATGCGTCTCGATGATAAAAACCGCTACTCAAACACCATCGGAGGAATACATGTTCAACCGCCATCACACCACGGCGGCCTCGATCGGAGCGCCGGCCGCAGGGCGCCTGCGCCGCGCGGCGCTCGTCTGCGTGAGTGCGCTGGCGCTCGCCGGCTGCGTGCAGCCATGGCAGCAATACCAGCAAGGCGCGGACGAATCGACCATTGTCGCGCGCCTCGGCCCGCCGCGTGAAAGCTACGACCTGCCGAACGGCGGCAAGCGGCTGATGTGGCCGACCCAGCCGATGGGCGAAACCACCACCGCGGCCGACATCGACGCGGCCGGCAAAATCGTCAACGTGCGCCAGGTGCTGCAGCCCAACGAGTTCTATCGTGCGGAAATCGGCAAATGGACCAAGAGCGACGTGCTGGTGAACTTCGGCCGACCGGTCGAAACATCGTACTTCCCGTTGATGAAGCGCGAGGTCTGGACCTATCGCTATCTGGAAGACAACGTCTGGTACATGATGTACAGCTTTTATTTCGACGAGCAGGGTATCGTGCGTCTTACGCAAAAAACGCCCGACCCGTTGCACGATCCCGATCGCCGCAGCCTGTTCTGAGCGCCACTTTGAGCCGATTCGCATATATCTACCAAGCCGCCTTCCCAAGCGGCTTTTTTTTATTTATTGCGCATGACGGCGAATTTTATTTCGCGCACAGCGGATTTATTTTTTGATAGAAAGGCTTTCGTAAGGATTGATTCGGTGCTGGCCTCTCATGGGGCCGCACGAGCGTAGCCGTGATTTCGACGCCGAATGAGTTCGCCCCACTTACGGAGCCACTATCGATGAACCGCCCCAAACGCCTGCTGGTCGCCAACGTCGCCTGGGCGCATGAAACCGCCGTGCGCAACCCCGAGTTTTTTCGCGATCTGGTGCGAGGCCAAAATCCCCACGTACTGTGGATCGGCTGCTCGGACAGCCGCGTGCCGGCCGAAACCATCACGCATTGCGAACCCGGCGACCTTTTCGTCCACCGCAACATTGCCAACCTCTTTCAGCCCGACGACGACAATTCGGCGAGCGTCCTCGAATATGCGGTGAAGGTGCTGAAGGTCGGTCATGTGATCGTCTGCGGCCACTACGGGTGCGGCGGCGTACGCGCCGCGCTGCTGCCGCCCGAGCCGAGCCTGCCGCATGTGAACCGGCGGATCGCACCGCTTTGCACGCTCGCCAAAGCGCATCGCGAAGAACTGCAGGGTCACGAGGAAGAGCGTGAGCGCGTCAACCGTCTCGCCGAACTGAACGTGCTCGAACAGGTGCGCGGGTTACGCGCGCACCCCATCGTGCGGGACGCCGACGCGGCGCCGCTCGTGCACGGCTGGATCTTCGCGCTCGAAGACGGGCGCATCAAAGTCCTCACGTCCGGCTACGACGCCGACGACGCGATGACCTGCGCGACCGCCGCCCACAGCGCCGCCTAGCGCGGCACTGCGGCGGCGCTTCGGCGACACCTCATGCGAATCCGATCCGGTTCAGCTTTCGCCGCATTCCAGGCCCCACTCCTCACGGCACCGACACCATGAACCTTCGAGCTTTCTTCTCCACGTTTCAGCGCGACCTGCTTGCGGGCACGGTCGTTTTTCTGGTGGCCTTGCCGCTCTGTTTAGGCATCGCCAACGCATCGGGCGTCGAGCCATTTGCCGGGCTCGTCTCGGGCATCGTCGGCGGGCTGGTGGTGGCCGTGCTGAGCGGTTCACGCTTGAGCGTGAGCGGGCCGGCGGCGGGCCTCGTCGTGATCGTCGTCGACGGGATCGCGCAGCTCGGCAGCTTCTCCGCGTTCCTGCTGGCCGTGCTGCTGTCCGGCGCGATCCAGTTCGGCTTCGGCATGCTCAAGGCGGGTCGTTTTGCCGCCTACGTGCCGTCGCCGGTCATCAAGGGGATGCTCGCGGCTATCGGCGTGCTGCTGATCGTCAAACAGTTCCCGCTCGCGCTCGGGTTATCCGGCGTGAATTCGGCGCCGGGCACGCAAGGTGTCGCGCAGGCGGCCGGCGCGGTCGCCACGCCGTTCGGTTCGATCTCGCTGGCGGCCTGCGTGATCACCTTGCTATCGCTAGCAATTCTGATCGGCTGGGAAACCCGCGCATTTCGACGCTTCGCACTGGTGCGCCGCGTACCGGCGCCGCTCGCGGTCGTTCTGCTAGGAATCGGCGCGACGTTGCTGCTCAGCATGCTGGCGCCGTCGCTTGCGCCGCTCGCTGAGCATCGGGTCGCCCTGCCGCCGCTGGAATCGTTCGCCGCGCTGCAACTCGCACTGGAGTGGGCCGACTTCGGGCCGCACTTCGCACAGCTCGTCAATCCGGATGTCTGGCGCGTCGCGATCACGCTGGCCATCGTCGCGAGCCTGGAAACTTTGCTGAGCCTCGAAGCCGTCGAGCAGATCGATCCCGAACGACGCGCCGCGCCGCCGGATCGCGAACTGAAGGCGCAAGGCGTGGGCAATCTGATTGCCGGCGCCATCGGCGGATTGCCGATCACGTCGGTGATCGTGCGCAGTTCGGCCAATGTGCACGCGGGCGCACAAAGCCGGCTCTCAGCAATCATTCACGGCGTGCTGCTGCTCGTCAGCGTGTTTGCGCTCACCAGCGTCATCAACCTGATTCCGCTGGCCTGTCTCGCGGCGATTCTGATTTTCACGGGACTGAAGCTCGCCAAGCCGTCGCTGTTCGTCGCCATCGCGAAACAGGGTTTTGCGCCGTTCGCGCCGTTTATCGTCACCCTCGTCGGCGTGCTCGCGACCGACCTGCTGATCGGCATCGTACTCGGCATTCTGTGCAGCGTGCTGCTCGCGCTGTATGCGAATCTGCGCAGCCCGATCGTGCTCGCGCAACACGGCGATCACTATCTGCTGTCGTTCCGCAAAGACGTGTCGTTTCTCGGCAAGGTACCGCTCAAACACTACCTGCAGCAGATTCCCGATGGCGCCACCTTGATCGTCGATGCAACGCGCGCCGATTTCGTCGACCACGACGTGCGCGAACTGCTCGACACGTTCGTGACCGATGCGCCGCGGCGCGATATCGCGGTCGAAGTGCGGCACCAGGTCCAGGCACAAGCGCGCGCGTCACGCGGCTGGTCCATGCGACGCACGGCGACGGAATAACGCTGCTCGCAATGAACAAAGCCCCGCGCCAATCAAGGCACGGGGCTTTCCTAACTCATACGGCAACGGCGGACGATGGCCACACAGCCGCGCCGACAGCGCGCTGCAACTGCGCCATTTACTCCGAACGTTGCGGATTCAACTTGTCCGCGTTCGAATACAGCTTGTTGAGCGCAGAGATGTACGCCTTGGCCGAAGCGGCGACGATATCCGGATCGGTGCCCACGCCGTTGACGATACGTCCGCTCTTCGACAGACGCACGGTCACTTCGCCTTGCGCCTGCGTACCGGTGGTGATCGCGTTCACCGAATACAGCAGCAGTTCCGAGCCGCTACCCACTTCCGTTTCGATCGCGTTCAGCGTGGCGTCGACGGGACCGTTGCCGCGCGCTTCGCCGGTTATTTCCTTGCCTTCCACCGAGAACACGATCCTGGCGTGCGGTTGCTCGCCGGTTTCCGAGTGTTGCGACAGCGACAGGAACTTGTAGTGCTCCCTCTCCTGCGCTTCGGCGGATTCTTCCGTGACGATCGCGATAATGTCTTCGTCGAAGATTTCCGACTTGCGGTCGGCCAGTTCCTTGAAGCGCGCAAACGCCGTGTTCAATTCCGCTTCGCTATCCAGCGCGATACCCAGTTCCTGCAGACGCTGCTTGAACGCGTTACGGCCCGACAGCTTGCCGAGCACGATCTTGTTCGCGCTCCAGCCCACGTCTTCGGCGCGCATGATTTCATAGGTGTCACGTGCCTTCAGCACGCCGTCCTGGTGAATGCCCGATGCGTGCGCAAAAGCGTTCGCGCCGACCACCGCCTTGTTCGGCTGCACGACGAAACCGGTGATCTGCGACACCAGCTTGGAAGCCGGCACGATCTGCGTGGTATCGAGACCGATATCGAGCCCGAAGTAATCCTTGCGGGTTTTCACAGCCATCACGATTTCTTCGAGCGACGTGTTGCCCGCGCGCTCGCCAAGCCCGTTGATCGTGCATTCCACTTGACGCGCGCCGCCAATCTGCACACCGGCCAGCGAGTTCGCCACCGCCATGCCGAGGTCGTTATGGCAATGCACCGAAAACACCGCTTTATCCGAGTTCGGAATGCGCTCGCGCAGCGTTTTCACGAGCTGGCCGTACAACTCCGGCACGCCATAGCCGACCGTATCCGCGATGTTGATGGTGGTCGCGCCTTCGGCGATCACCGCTTCCAGCACGCGGCACAGGAAATCCATATCCGAGCGGCTGCCGTCTTCCGGCGAGAACTCGACGTCGTTGGTGAATTTGCGGGCGAAACGCACGGCCAGCTTCGCCTGCTCGAACACCTGGTCCGGCGTCATGCGCAGCTTCTTTTCCATGTGCAACGGCGAGGTTGCAATGAACGTGTGGATGCGGAAGTGATCGGCGGGTTTGAGCGCGTCGGCCGCGCGCTGAATGTCTTTGTCGTTCGCGCGGGCGAGCGAGCAGACCGTGCTGTCCTTGATCAGGCCCGCGATCGTATGGATCGAATCGAAGTCGCCGTTCGAGCTTGCCGCGAAGCCTGCTTCGATCACGTCCACTTTCATCCGTTCGAGTTGCTTGGCGATACGGATTTTCTCTTCCTTCGTCATCGACGCGCCGGGCGATTGTTCGCCGTCTCGCAACGTGGTGTCGAATATGATCAGTTTGTCGGACATGTCGAGTCTCCTGCGGAGTCGTTCAATTGTGGGGATGGGATTGGAACCTGGCTGTCTGCGCCACCGCTGGCGACGCTCGATTACGGACGAGGTGAACCGAGGGCAAAAACGATCAGCGTGGCCGAAAGCGTGAAGGTCGGCGCGACGATCCGCGCGGCAGACGCTCCAGCATCGGCACGCTCAGCGGCGCGCCGCTGTCGAGACTTGTTACGCGGCTCGGCAAGGAGCGGGAACGCATTGATCCAACGACTATAGCGACATTCCCGCCGCCGTGCAATTAGCGCCGGACCTGCCTGCGACAGGCCGCGGAGGGCCGCCGGACGGTCTCGCCCAAAGCAAAACGGCGGCCCGGAGGCCGCCGTTTTTCCATGCCGTGCCTGCAGCGCACGTCAAGCGATCGCTACCTGTCTACCGACACCGATCTAGCCGGATTCGCCCTACCCCGCACCGCCTGATAACCCCAGAAAACGTAGCCGGACAGGCCATACAGCACGAACAGGCCGAACAGCATCAACGGCGGATCGGAGGACACCAGCACGAACGCGACCACCACCAGCAGAATCACGCCGAACGGCACGCGATGCCGCACGTCGAGCGCCTTGCCGCTGTAGAACGGCGCGTTCGACACCATGGTCACGCCGGCGTAAATCGTCAGCACGAAAGCAACCCACGGCAACCACACCAGCTTGAGCGGCACGCGGTTGTCCGTGGCGAGCCACACGAAACCAGCGATAAGCGCCGCCGCGGCCGGGCTCGGCATGCCCTGGAAGAAGCGCTTGTCGACCACGCCGATGTTCGTGTTGAACCGCGCGAGACGCAATGCCGCGCCCGAACAGTAGACGAACGCCGCAAGCCAGCCCCAGCGGCCGAGGTCCTTCAGAATCCACTCGTACATGACCAGCGCCGGCGCCACGCCGAACGACACCATGTCGGACAGGCTGTCGAACTGCTCGCCGAACGCACTTTGCGTATGCGTCATGCGGGCGACGCGGCCGTCCATGCCGTCGAGCACCATGGCTACGAAGATCGCGATGGCCGCGACCTCGAAACGCACATTCATGGCCTGCACCACGGCAAAGAAGCCGCAGAACAAAGCGGCCGTGGTGAAGGCGTTCGGCAGCAGATAAATGCCGCGCTTTCTCAGGAACTGCTGACGCTGCGCACGCCGGCTGTCGACCGCCGCCTCCGTCACCATCGGCTTGTTGCGGCGGAACGGACGCGGAAGCGGTCCGCTGTTACGGGGTCGACGCGGTTTGAATGCGGCCATTCGGAAAACCTCCTTGGTGCCGCTTTATAGTTCAGCGAGGATCGTGGACGACGCCGAAACCTTCTCGCCGATCGACACACGCGGACGGCTGCCCACTGGCAGATACACGTCGACGCGCGAACCGAAGCGGATAAATCCGTAACGTTGACCACGGGTGAGCGGCTCACCTGCCCGTACGTAGCAAAGAATGCGCCGCGCGATCAAACCGGCGATCTGCACCGAAGTCACCGTCTGGCCGCCGGCCATTTCGATCACCACCGCATTGCGCTCGTTTTCGGTCGAAGCCTTGTCCACGGCGGCATTCAGGTACGCACCCGGAAAATATTCGACCTTGGAGATCGCGCCATCCACCGGCGAACGCTGCGAATGGACGTTGAACACGTTCATGAACACGCTGATTTTCAGCGCTTCACGATTGGCGTACGGATCATGCGCGGTTTCGACCGCGACGATGCGGCCGTCGGCCGGGCACAGCACGGCATTCGCCTGCGTAGGGATCGGGCGCGCGGGATCGCGGAAGAACTGCACGACGAAGATCAGGAGGAGCCAGAACAGCCATGAAAAGCCGAAACCCGCGATGAAGTGAACCAGGAGTGCAACGACGGCCGCGATGGCGATGAACGGCCAGCCTTCTCGCGCGATGATCGGATGAGGGTAATTCATGAATGGCTTCTGTGTTTTTGTAAAACCGTAGGATAGCAAAAGCCGCCCAGGGTTCAGCACCCTTGGGCGGCTTTTTGATCTGTCCGGCTATTACGGCATGACGCCGCACCGGACATCAGCGACAAGCAGCTTAGTTCTTCGACTGGTCGACCAGCTTGTTCGCAGCGATCCACGGCATCATCGAACGCAGCTTGGCACCGACCGTTTCGATCTGGTGTTCAGCCGTCAGACGGCGGCGCGATTGCAGCGTCGGTGCGCCAGCCTTGTTTTCGATGATGAAGCTCTTTGCGTACTCGCCCGTCTGAATGTCCGTCAGCACGGCCTTCATCGCCTTCTTCGTTTCAGCCGTCACGATACGCGGACCCGTCACGTACTCGCCGTATTCGGCGTTGTTCGAGATCGAGTAGTTCATGTTCGCGATGCCGCCTTCGTAGATCAGGTCGACGATCAGCTTCAGTTCGTGCAGGCATTCGAAGTACGCCATTTCCGGCGCATAGCCCGCTTCCACCAGCGTTTCGAAGCCGGCCTTGATCAGGTCGACCGTACCGCCGCACAGCACGGCTTGTTCGCCGAACAGGTCGGTTTCCGTTTCTTCGCGGAAGTTGGTTTCGATGATGCCGGCGCGGCCGCCGCCGTTCGCTGCTGCGTACGACAAAGCGATGTCACGTGCTGCGCCCGACTTGTCTTGCGCGACAGCGATCAGGTGCGGCACGCCGCCACCTTGCGAGTAGGTGCCGCGAACCGTGTGGCCCGGCGCCTTCGGCGCGATCATGATCACGTCGAGGTCGGCACGCGGAATCACTTGACCGTAGTGAACGTTGAAGCCGTGCGCGAAGGCCAGCGCAGCGCCCTGCTTGATGTTGGCGTGCACTTCTTTCGCATAGACTTCGGCGATCTGCTCGTCCGGCAGCAGCATCATGACCACGTCCGCGCCCTTGACCGCTTCCGCCACTTCCTTGACTTGCAGGCCGGCATTCTCAGCCTTGCTCCACGATGCGCCGCCCTTGCGCAGACCGACCGTGATGTTCACGCCGCTTTCCTTCAGGTTCAGCGCGTGCGCATGGCCTTGCGAGCCATAGCCGATGATCGTGACTTGCTTACCCTTGATGAGGGAGAGGTCAGCGTCCTTGTCGTAGAAAACTTTCATGTCGGTTCCTTGGCTAAATTCGATGATTCAGTGAGATTCAAATACTGCATATAGTTGTTGCTGGCCGGGTTCTTAAAGGCACGGCCCGGCCTGGATCGAGACGGTTGAACGCTCGCGCGTTACACCTTCAGAATGCGCTCGCCGCGACCGATCCCCGAGCCGCCCGTACGGACCGTTTCGAGAATCGCCGTAGCGTCGAGCCCTTCGATAAAGGCATCGAGCTTGTCGCTCGCGCCCGTCAGTTCGATCGTGTAGGTCTTTTCGGTGACGTCGATGATGCGGCCGCGGAAAATATCCGACATCCGTTTCATCTCCTCACGCTCCTTGCCGACCGCCCTCACCTTGATCAGCATCAGCTCGCGCTCGATGTGGGCGCCCTCGGTAAGGTCGACCACTTTCACCACCTCGATCAGGCGGTTCAGATGCTTCGTGATCTGTTCGATCACGTCGTCCGAGCCAATGGAGACGATGGTCATGCGCGACAGCGAACGGTCTTCGGTCGGAGCCACCGTCAAGGTTTCAATGTTGTAGCCGCGTGCCGAGAAGAGACCAACCACGCGTGATAACGCGCCCGGTTCGTTTTCCAGCAGGACGGAAATGATGTGTCTCATGATTCGCTTCTTCCAGATGTTTTGTCGATGTCCGCGAACGGCTTCGCGCCGCTTCGTCCGCCCTCGCCTTTCATGAAGGCGCGCATGACGAAGCCGGCACCGATGCCGTCGTTATAGATCTTCCGAACCCATGAGCATCTCGGTGATGCCCTTGCCGGCCTGGACCATCGGCCAGACGTTTTCGGTCGGATCGGTCTGGAAATCGAGAAACACCGTGCGATCTTTCAGGCGCAGCGCTTCCTTGAGCGCCGGCTCCACATCTGCCGTGCGCTCGATACGCATGCCGACGTGGCCGTACGCTTCGGCGAGCTTCACGAAATCCGGCAGCGCATCCATGTACGAATGCGAATAGCGCTTGCTGTATTCGATCTGCTGCCACTGGCGCACCATGCCCAGATAGCGGTTGTTCAGCGAAATGATCTTCACCGGCGTCTCGTACTGCTTGCAGGTGGAGAGCTCCTGAATACACATCTGGATCGAGCCTTCGCCCGTGATGCAGAGCACGTCGTCATCCGGGTGCGCCATCTTCACGCCCATCGCCGCCGGCAGGCCGAAGCCCATCGTGCCGAGACCGCCGGAATTAATCCAGCGGCGCGGCTTGTTGAAGCGATAGAACTGCGCCGCCCACATCTGATGCTGGCCGACGTCGGAACACACGAAAGCATTGCCGTCGGTCAGTTCCCACGCCTTTTCCACCACGTACTGCGGCTTGATGATGTCGCTCTTGCGGTCGAACTTGAGGCAGTCTTTCGCGCGCCAGGCTTCGATGTCCTTCCACCAGTCGGCGAGCGCCGCGGTGTCCGGGCCATGCTCGGCCGTTTGCAACTGCTCGATCAGCTCCTTGAGCACTTCCTTCACGTCGCCGACGATCGGAATGTCGACCTTGACGCGCTTGGAAATGGAGGAAGGATCGATGTCGATATGGATGATCTTGCGCGGACGCGACGAGAAGTGCGCCGGGTCGCCGATCACACGGTCGTCGAAGCGCGCGCCGATCGCGATCAGCACGTCGCAGTGCTGCATCGCCATGTTGGCTTCGTACGTGCCGTGCATGCCGAGCATGCCGAGGAATTTCTTGTCGCTCGCGCGGTAGCCGCCCAGCCCCATCAACGTGTTAGTAACGGGATAGCCGAGCAGATCGGCGAACTGGTTCAGCTCACGCGATGCATCCGCGAGAATGATGCCGCCGCCGGTGTAGATGTACGGGCGCTTGGCCGACAGCAACAGCGAGACCGCTTTGCGGATCTGGCCGGAGTGGCCCTTCGTGACCGGGTTGTACGAGCGCAGCGAAACGGTCTTGAGCGGTTCGTACTGGCAAGGCGCCTTCGAGACGTCTTTCGGAATGTCGATCAGCACCGGGCCGGGACGGCCGGTACGGGCAATAAAAAACGCTTTCTTGACGGTAGCGGCGAGGTCGCGCACGTCCTTCACGAGGAAGTTGTGCTTCACGCAGGGACGCGTGATACCGACCGTGTCGCATTCCTGGAACGCATCCTGGCCGATCGCGGCAGTCGGCACCTGGCCGCTGATCACCACCATGGGAATCGAATCCATGTACGCGGTGGCGATGCCGGTCACCGCATTGGTGACGCCGGGGCCGGAGGTCACGAGGCACACACCGACCTTGCCGGTGGAACGCGAATAAGCGTCGGCGGCGTGGACCGCGGCCTGCTCGTGGCGCACGAGGATATGCTGGAACTTGTCCTGCTTGTACAGCTCGTCGTAAATGTAGAGTACCGAGCCGCCGGGATAGCCCCACACAAACTCGACGTCTTCGTCGGCCAGTGCCTTCATGAGCACGGTGGCGCCGATAGAGTCAGCTTCGGGATGGGGTGTCGTATCCGACGTGGAGAATTCCGCGCTGGGCATATTCATTAATTCACCTTTCGAAATTTCGGCAAAAATTTGATCGGGTGCTCTCTGCCGGGCTTGTGGCTCGGGTTCAAGCGGCGCGTCCAGTTGACAGGTGAGCTTCTTGGGCCACACCTCAATTGAGACAAGTCACTTATGTTGCGAACCAGCGACGATATCTGCAGACGCCCGCGCGGTCAAGCAAATATTGCCATGGCGCCATCAGCCGAATCTCGCCACTCGCCAAAAGCGACCGAAACCTTGTTATAGAGATGCAAGGTGCATCACGTTTCGCCCCAGCGGCGCAAAAGTTTGTTAGCATCCGCGAGTTTTACGACATTTTTCGACCGATTACGCGCACGCTCGCTGCGCCGACCCCCAACGGATGGCATCAGACAAGGAACTCGCCGATTTTCTGGCGGGCGTCGAAAGGCGCGCATTCAAGCAGACGGTCTACGCCGTGCGGGACGACGACGCCTCGCTGGATATCGTGCAGGACGCGATGATCAAGCTCGCCGAAAAATACGGCGACCGTCCGGCGGCCGAACTTCCGCTGCTGTTTCAGCGTATTCTGCAGAATGCGATGCACGACTATTTCCGTCGTGCCAAAGTACGCAATACTTGGGTCAGTCTCTTCTCGTCGCTCGGCAACGCCGACGACGAAGATTTCGACCCGCTCGAAACCTTCGAGGCCCAGCAGGGCTCGGCGGGCTCCGAGAGCAACGAACAGAAACTCGAACGCGAACAGGTCCTGCAGTTAATCGACGACGAGATCCAAAAGTTACCGGCACGTCAACGGGAGGCGTTTCTCATGCGTTATTGGGAAGATATGGATGTCGCCGAGACTGCCGCCGCTATGGGCTGCTCCGAAGGCAGTGTGAAAACGCACTGCTCGCGGGCCACCCACACGCTGGCGCAAGCGCTCAAGGCCAAAGGAATCACGCTATGAGCTCCCTAGAAACCAAAGAACTCGAGTTCGCCCGCCAGGTGCGCCGCGCGCTCGACGAAAACGCTGCCAGCATTCCGTCCGCCACCGTCGATCGACTCGCGGCGGCGCGCCGTGCCGCGCTTGCCCGCAAGAAGCCCGAAACCGTGAGCGCGCCGGTGTTCGTGCCGGCCTTCGCCGGCGCGGGCATGGCAGCCGGCATGCCGCCGGTCGAACTGCCGCAGCGCCGCCGTTCGCCGCTGCGCCGTTTCGCGCTTGCGTGGCCGCTGGCCGCGCTGGTCATCAGTCTCGTGGGCATTGCCTACTGGGAAGACCAGCAACGCACCGCCGAACTCGCCGATATCGATGCCGCCATGCTAAGCGACGACCTGCCGCTCAATGCCTATCTCGACCACGGTTTCAACGCGTACCTTTCACGCGCCCACTGAGCGGGAGATTCTTCGGGTGAGTTACAAGCGCGGCCTGGCCGTTGTTTTCGGATGCACGATCGCGGCCCTGGTGTCGTTTGCCGCGACTTATCCGCGCTTTCATCCGAGCCCCTCGCCCGTCAGCGCGCCTGCCGCGGGCGGCAACGTGACCGCCAAGGCGCCCGCGCCGACGCTCGCCGTCGAATTGCCCAGCCTGCCCGGCAGCAACAGTCCGATGGCGTGGTCGCGGCTGACTTCAGCCGAGCATATCGCGCTCGCGCCGTTCGAAGCCCAGTGGGATTCCTTTAGCGAGGAACGCAAGCGAAAATGGATCAAGATCGCGTCGCGTTACCCGAAGATGTCGGCTGATGCGCAAAAACGTCTGCATGACCGCATGACTGAATGGACCCGTATGACGCCCGACCAGCGGCGCGTCGCGCGTGAAAACTACCAGGTGTCGAAGGAATTGCCGCGCGAAGCCCGTCAGAACGCGTGGAAGGCCTATCAGCAGTTGCCCGAAGAGCAGAAGGAACGGCTCGCCGCCAGCGAGCGCAAGCGCCGTCCCAGCGTGGTCAGCGCACCGCCTTCGGGCCGCAGCGAGATCAAGGGGCTCGATCGTCTCGTCAATGCGCGTGAGCACGGCGCTAGCGGCGCGGCGGCGGCCAGCGCCGCAGCCGCGGCTTCGTTGCCGAGCCCCGCCGCCGCGCCGCCGATTCCCGCCGCCGGCAGCTTCGTTCCCGCTACGCCGCTGCCGGTTTCGCCGGCCGAAGCGCCGTCGATCTTCAACGGCTCCTGAGCCTGACGCCGCCGCCGTGTCCCAACCGCTCGCTTCTCAGGCCATCGCTGCCGATAGCAACAACGGCGACCTACCCACCGTCCGGCGGCGCCTCGCGGCGCTGCTCTACGAAGCGCTGATCCTGTTCGGCGTGGTGTTCATCGCGGGCTATCTGTTCAGCACGCTGACACAGCAACGCAACGGCCTGACGCATCACAACCTGCTGGCGGCATGGATCGGCCTCGTGGTCGGCGTGTACTTCGTCTGGTTCTGGACTCACAGCGGCCAGACCTTGCCGATGAAAACCTGGCGTCTGCGCGTGGTCGCCGCCAACGGCGCGCCGCTCTCCACCGGCCGCGCAATCGCCCGCTACGTGCTCGCGTGGCTGTGGTTTTTGCCGCCGCTGGCGCTGCATCCGCTGCTCGGGCTCAAGCTGCCGCAGACGCTGATAATCGCCGGCATCTGGTTCGTGCTGTGGGCGGCTACCGGCCGCTTCGATCCGCAGCGCCAGTTCCTGCACGACCGCCTCGCGGGCACTCGAATCGTCAGCGTTTCGCGCTGAGCTGTCGCGGGCCAGCCGGTCGTTTATTTCGCCCTCCTGCCGAGTAGCCATCGCTTTCAGCGAGCCTCGCCAGACGCTGCCGCACTAGCCGCCTGATTATTTCGCGCTGCTGCTGTCGGGCCGCTACCACACGACGCGCCTCGCGCGATCCGCGGCTTAGCCGACCTCCCGGTTACTTCACCCTACCGTCGGTCCGCCACCAATCCGCGAGAGCCATGTCTGTCGCGGGTCATCCGCGTTTCAAGCTCCGCCTTTCACGCCGACCCGATCCTCTCCCGCCCCCGCAGTAATAAGAACTTCTCATGACTGTCACGGCACAGTCACGCACACTTGGCCCAATACGGGCACCGCAACTCGACGCGTGAGCCATGGACCCCAAAACGTCCGCGACTTCCCTGTTCCGCCAGACCGGCCCGAGCGTCGACCCTGTCGCGTTCCGCCCGGAACCCAACCACAGTCACGGCTTGCCGCTGCCCGTGGCGCCACTGCCGCTCGACGCCAAAGCCAGTCATCACGACGACGATCACGCCGAGCCGCACCGCTACCGCACCATCTGGCTGTCCGACATCCATCTCGGGTCGAGCGGCTGCCAGGCGCCCTATCTGCTCGACTTCCTGCGTCACAACGAGTCGGAATATCTGTACCTGGTGGGCGACATAATCGACGGCTGGCAGTTGAAGAAAGGCTGGTACTGGCCGCAGGCTCACAACGACGTCGTGCAGAAGGTGCTGCGCAAGGCGCGCAAGGGCACGCAAGTGATCTACGTGCCCGGCAATCACGACGAAGCCGCGCGCCAGTTCTGCGACCTCGCGTTCGGCGACATCCACGTGCGCGGCGAGGCGTTTCACACCACGCTCGCCGGCAAGCGTCTGTGGATCGTGCACGGCGATCTGTTCGACGGCGTGATCCAGCACGCCAAGTGGCTCGCCTATCTCGGCGACACGCTCTACACGATGATCCTGATCCTGAACCGCTGGTTTAACCGGATCCGCAGCCGGCTCGGTTTTCCGTACTGGTCGCTGTCGCAGTACCTGAAGCATCAGGTGAAGAACGCGGTCAATTTCATCTCCTCGTTCGAACGCGTGATGACCGACGAAGCGCGCCGCCGCGGCTGCGACGGCGTGGTCTGCGGGCACATCCATAAAGCCGAGATACGCGATATCGACGGCGTCCTGTATTGCAACGACGGCGACTGGGTCGAAAGCCTGTCGGCTCTCGTCGAGACGTATGAAGGCGAACTCAAGGTGATCTACTGGACCGTGATGCGCTCTCCGGAAGTGGGCGTGCAAAAGGCCCGGGCGACCGCATAGTCCCTGCTTGTCAACTCCTCTATTGGGCCGAAACCGATGAAGATCATGATCGTCACCGACGCATGGGAACCGCAGGTCAATGGCGTCGTGCGCACGCTGAAAAACACCACGCGCGAACTCAGCGCGCTCGGCCATCACGTCGATCTGCTGACGCCGCTCGAATTCAAGACGATCCCTTGCCCGACTTATCCGGAGATCCGCCTCTCGCTGCTGCCGCGCCGCAAACTGCGCGAACGTATCGACGCGTTCTCGCCCGACGCCTTGCACATCGCCACTGAGGGTCCGCTCGGCATGGCCGCGCGCGCCTACGCGATCCAGCACAAGCTGCCGTTCACCACCGCTTATCACACGCGTTTTCCGGAGTACGTGCAGGCGCGTTTCGGCATTCCGCTCGCCGCGACCTACAAGTTCCTGCACTGGTTTCACAAGCCGTCGCTGGCCGTGATGGCGCCTACGCCGGTCGTCAAAGCCGACCTCGAAAAATTCGGCTTTACCAACGTCGTGCTTTGGACGCGCGGTGTCGACCTGGACATCTTCCATCAGATGGACTCGAAGGTGCTCAACAGCGCGCGCCCGATCTTTCTCTACGTGGGACGTGTGGCAGTCGAGAAAAACGTCGAGGCGTTTCTGAAGCTCGATCTGCCCGGTTCGAAGTGGGTCGCAGGTGAAGGTCCGGCACTCGCCGAACTGAAGTCGCGCTATCCGCAAGCGAATTATTTGGGTGTGCTGACGCAGGCCGAGTTGGCGAAGGTCTATGCGGCGGCGGACGTCTTCGTGTTCCCGAGCCGCACCGACACGTTCGGGCTCGTGCTGCTCGAAGCGCTCGCCTGCGGCACGCCGGTCGCGGCGTATCCGGTCACCGGCCCGATCGATGTGCTCGGCGACGGCGGCGCGGGCGCGATGCATGAAGATCTGCGCGAAGCCTGCCTCGAAGCCTTGAAGATCGACCGCAACCATGCGCGCGCGTGGGCCGAACGCTTCTCGTGGGCGGCGGCCTCCGAGCAATTCGCCGCGCATCTGAAGCCGCTGCCGCGCGCCTCGTATCGCGAGGAAAGCGCCGCCGCGTGACGCGGTGTGCCGAGCCGTCCATGCGAACCAGACCATCCACCGTGGGGCGCGCGCCGAACGGCGCGCTGCGTGCCGTCGATACCGACAACGACAACCACACCGCAAGCATCGAACCGTTCGACGACGTGCACGAGCCAGGCACGGCGAATCATGCAGATCACGCGCATGGTTTGAACGACGCGAATGGCACGCAACAAAACGTCACGCAACACGACACGCAGAACGAACCCCTCAGCCCCGACGATCCGTTCGCGCCATTGCCTTTCAATCCCTACAAAGGCAATCGCGGCCTCACGCGCGCCTGGCACGCGATGAAAAATTCGCTCGCGGGCTTTCGCGTCGCGATCCGCGAGGAAAGCGCGTTTCGTCAGGAACTCACGCTTGCCGCGATCCTGATTCCCTGCGGCGTGCTGGTGCCCGTCGAGCCGGTGTCGCGCGTGTTGCTGCTCGGTTCGGTGCTGCTCGTGCTGATCGTCGAGTTGCTGAATTCGAGCGTGGAAGCGGCCATCGACCGGATTTCACTCGAACGCCACGAACTCTCGCGCCGCGCGAAGGATCTCGGCAGCGCGGCTGTGATGGTCGCGCTCGGCATGTGCCTGATGACGTGGCTGCTGATCGTCGGGCCGCTCGTCGCGCATTGGGTCGAGGCATGGCTGTGAAGGCGCGCGGCAGGCTGTTTTAACGCCGTACAGGCGCGTTCGATCGACGCGCGAAGCGTCGCGAGGAATGAAAACCCTGACTATCCGCTTGGTATTAGAACGCTCGGTTTATAATCGTCCGATACACCAACCGCGTCCGGGCGGATCACGCAAAGAGCGGCTCGCCGCCGTGTGCCCCAGCCCGGCGTAACCAGGGCCGGACGACATGGAAGCCAAACCTCCCCGCCGCACGCGCGAACGGATTCTCGAGCTGTCGTTGAAGCTGTTCAACGAAATCGGCGAGCCGAACGTCACGACGACGACGATCGCCGAGGAAATGGAAATCAGTCCAGGCAACCTGTACTACCACTTCCGCAACAAAGACGACATCATCAACAGCATCTTCAGCCAGTTCGAGCAGGAGATCGAAAAGCGTCTGCGTTTCCCCGACGACCATCGCGCGACCATCGACGAAATGTGGTCGTATCTGCAGTACATGGTCGATTTCACCTGGCGTTATCGTTTCCTGTATCGTGATCTGAACGATCTGCTGGCGCGAAATCGCACGCTTGAAACGCACTTCAAGCAGATCATCAGCCACAAGGTGCGTTTCGCGAGCCAGTTCTGCGAACAACTCGTCGCCGACGGCGAAATGGTCGTCACGCCGGAAGAGCTTCACGTAATCGCCACCAACGTCGGCGTGATCGGCACGTACTGGCTCTCGTATCAGTTCGTGATGAACCCGCGCAAATACAACGAGCAGGAAGCGATTCGCGCGGAGCTGCATCAGGTGAGCGTGCAGATCGTGTCGCTCATGGCGCCCTATCTGCGCGGCCGCTCGCGGCAGATTTTCGACGACCTCGTGTCGGGCAAGCTGCCCAAGCGCGAGTTTTACGACTACCTGCCGCCCAAGGAAGGCGCCGCGCCCCGCAACGAACCGAAGGACGTTTGAGCATGAAGTCGGTGTGTGTGTATTGCGGCTCTTCCAACGGAGCCAAACCGTTGTATGCGGAAGCGGCGCGCACCTTCGGCCGCGCGCTGGTGCAAGCCGATCTCGCGCTGGTGTACGGCGGCGGCAAGGTCGGCCTGATGGGCGTGATCGCCGACACGGTGATGGCCGAAGGCGGCCGCGCGATCGGCGTGATTCCCGAGCTGCTGGTCAACAAGGAAGTCGGCCATAACGGCCTGACCGAATTGCACGTGGTGCCCGACATGCATCATCGCAAGAAGATGATGGCCGACCTGTCCGACGCGTTCGTCGCGATGCCGGGCGGCGCGGGCACGCTCGAAGAGCTGTTCGAAGTCTACACGTGGGCGCAACTCGGCTATCACCAGAAAGCGGTGGCACTGCTGAATATCGACGGCTTCTACGATCCGCTGATCAACATGCTTCAGCACACGGTCGACGAAGGTTTCATGCGCCAAACCTATTTCGACATCCTGCAGATCGACGCCGATCCCGCCGGGTTGATCGGCAAGCTGCAACGCTACCAGCCGCCCGTCAGCGACAAGTGGGCGATCAAGCGCGACGCGGTCTGACTTTTCCGAACCTGAAGGTTGCTGAGTTTGCGATGACGAAAACCGTTCTGATCACCGGTGGCAGCCGCGGCATTGGCCGCGCGACCGCGCGTTTGCTGGGTGCGCGCGGCTGGTTCGTCGGCGTGAATTACGCGCGCAATCTCGCTGCCGCGCAAGATACTGCCGCTGAAGTGGAACGCGCCGGCGGCCGCGCGCTGACCATCGCCGGCGACGTCGCGAATGAAGCCGACGTGCTCGCCATGTTCGACGCGCTTCAGCAGAAGTTCGGGCGGATCGACGCGCTCGTCAATAACGCCGGGATCGTCGCGCCGTCCAGCCAGCTTGCCGACATGGACCTCGCGCGCCTGAAGCGCATGTTCGACGTCAACGTGCTGGGCGCGTATCTGTGCGCGCGCGAAGCCGCGCGGCGCATGTCGACTGATCGAGGCGGCGCGGGCGGCGTGATCGTTAACGTGTCGTCCGCGGCTTCGCGTCTTGGTTCACCGAACGAATATGTCGACTACGCCGGCTCGAAAGGCGCTGTCGATACGATGACGCTCGGCCTCGCCAAGGAACTCGGCCCGCAAGGCGTGCGCGTGAACGCGGTGCGCCCTGGCCTCATCGATACCGAGATTCATGCGAGCGGCGGCAAGCCCGAACGCGCCGCGCAACTCGGCGCGACCACACCGCTGGGCCGCCCCGGCACGGCCGACGAAGTGGCCGAGACCATCGTATGGTTGTTGAGCGATGCCGCCTCGTATGTGACGGGCGCGCTGCTCGACGTGTCCGGCGGACGCTAAGGCGTCAGCTCGCTTCCCGCTTTTTCTCGTTATAACCGGCCGCGCTCATGCACGAGCGGCCGCCTTGCCTTGCGCGGGTGAGGCGAATGTACTGGCGTGATTTGCGTGCTTGCGCCAAGCGCCGCGAGAGCGGCGATCGACGCATAGCACGGGGCGCTGCGCGCCTAAAACGATGAGCCGGGTGTACGCAGAAAGGCGATTTCTTCAGCCGTCGAGGTTCGCCCGAGCGTCGCATTGCGATGCGGAAAGCGCCCGAAACGCTCGATGATTTCCGCGTGCCGCACCGCGAACCGGTAATACGATTTGCCGCCCGGCTCCGCTTTTAACTGTTCGAATAGACGCAGCGACTCACGCTGGCTCCCAGGTGTTTCGTCGTGCTCGAACGGCAGATAAGCGAACGCACGATGATGCGCGGTAGGCAACAAGCGGTCAGCCCCGCTCGCGATCATCTGCTGCGCGATACGCAAGGCTTTCTGGTCAGCCGCAAACGCGCGCGCTGTATTGCGATGGCAATTGCGCGAGAACTGATCCAGCACGATGACGAGCGCCAGCGCGCCGAGCGGTGTTTGCGTCCAGCTATCGAGCATGGATTCGCGTGCCATGTCGATCAACGCACCGAAGCGTTCCCGCAACATCGCGTCGAAAGCCGCATTGCGTGAGAACCAGATTTTGCGCTCGGTGTCGTACTCCGGCGTGCCGGGTATGCCGAACCAGCAGTCGAGAACCTCCCGCGCTTCCGTAGGCAAACAAGCGTATTCAGCGCAAAGCTGGCCCGAGTCCAACCCGTTAGCCATTCCGGTTGCGCATCCAGTCAGCTGTTTCGAAGAACGAGCCGAGCAGGCGCTCCCTCAGCGGCTCGTCGAGACCGACATCTTCCATTGCCCACGCCATGCATCTGAGCCACTGATCGCGCTCGCTGGACGCGATCGCGAACGGCAGATGCCGCGCGCGCAAACGCGGATGACCGAAGCGGCTGATGTAATGATCGGGGCCGCCCATCCAGCCGCACAGAAACCAGAAGAACTTGTCGCGCGAACCGTCGAGCGATTCGGGATGCAACGCGCGGATTCCGGCGAAGTCCGCTTCGAGATCCATCAGATCGTAAAAACGGTCGACCAGTTCGCGCACACGCGCTTCGCCGCCCACCAGTTCGAAGGCCGTCGGCTGCGCCGCAGACACCTCGTCGTTCAAATCACTCATACCTGCTCACCAACCGATAAGAAAATTCACGCGTCCCGCAACGATTGCAACGCGGGCCGCGCCAGCACATGCCGCAGGCTCAGCCAGCCGCCCACACCGGCGCACGCGATGCCGGCGGCAATGCCCGCGGGCAACAACCAGGGATTGAAACTCAGATAGAACTCGAACACGCGCGTTGCCAGCACATAGCCGATGGCCTGCGCGCCGGCCGCCGCCATCAAGCCCGCCAATGCACCCACCGCGACGAACTCGGCGACCTGCACCGCCCGCACCTGGCGATGCGACGCGCCCAGCGCGCGCAGCAGCGCGGATTCTCGCATACGCTCATCGCGCGTGCCGGCGAGCGCCGCGTACAGCACGAGCACGCCCGCCGCGAGCGTGAACGCGAACAGGAATTGCACCGCGCCGATCACCTGCTGCAACACGCGCTGCACCTGCGCGAGAATCGGACCGGTGTCGATGGCCGTGAGGTTCGGATAGGCGGCGATCAGGCCGTCGATGGTCGACTGTTTTTCCTGCGGCAAATGGAAACTCGTGATGAACGTCGCCGGGAAATCCTGCAGCGCGGCAGGCGGCATCAGCACGAAAAAGTTGACCTTGAACGAACCCCAGTCGAGCTTGCGCACACTCGTGACCGGCGCGTCGATCTGCAAGCCGGTCACGTCGAAACGCAGCATGTCGCCGGGCTTCACGTTGATCAGCTTGGCGAGTCCCTGCTCGATCGAAATCTGCGGCGTTGTCGTGTCGCCGTACCAGGTGCCGGCTGCGAGGCGGTTGTCGTCGGGCAGCTCGGTCGTGTACGAGAGATTGAATTCGCGATCCACCAGACGCTTGGCGTCGTCGCCCTTGAACGAATCGGGGTTGACCGGCTTGCCGTTGATCGCCGTCAGCCGTCCGCGCACCATCGGCGCGAGCACCGTGCCGGGCACGCCGTGCGTGCTCAGGTACTGCGTGACCGCGTCGCGCTGATCGGGCTGGATGTCGATGATAAATTCGTTCGGCGCATCGGGCGGCGTCGATTTGCGCCAGCCGGCCACGAGGTCGTTGCGCGTCATCGCGATCAGCAACAGGCACATCAGGCCGATGCCGAGCGCGGTGATCTGCAACGCGCTCGCGCTGCTGCGCCGTTCGAGCGACGCCAGCGCATAACGCCAGCCGATGCTCGCATTCACGCGCTCGCTGCGCACGACGCGCGCCGCGCCCCACAGCGCCAGCCGCGCGATGCACGCGAACACCAGCATCCCGCCCGCAAAGCCGCCCGCCACGATTCCGCCGAGCTTCAGTTCGCCCGCCGCGATGATCAGCAGCGCGGCGAACAGCGCGATGCCGAGCGCGTAGGCGGCCCACGCCGTGCGCCCCGCTTCGCCCCATTCGCGGCGCAGCACGCGCACCGGCGGCACGCGCGTGAGCGGCAACAGCGGCGGCAAGGCGAAGCCCAGCAGCAGCACGAGACCGGCCGCGATGCCTTCGAGTGCCGGCCACGCCGTCGGATAGGGGAGCACGACATCGATCAGACTGCCGAGCCACGTGAGCAACGCGAGATGCCCGAGAAAACCGAGCGCCACACCAAGCGCGCCGCCGATCAAACCGAGCCCGACGAATTCGAGCGTGAAAAGCGCACGCAAAGTCGACTGGCTGGCGCCGAGGCAACGCATCGCCGCGCAGCCGTCCAGATGCCGGCGCATATACCGATGCGCGGCCATCGCAATCGCCACGGCCGCCAGCAACGCGGTGAGCAGCGAGACGAGCGTAAGGAAGTGGCTCGCGCGATCGAGCGTCTGACGCACTTGCGGCTGGCCGTCCTGCAACGATTCGAGCGCGACGCCGCGCATCTTGCCGCCGTCCACGCGCTCATGCGCGAACTGCGCGAAGCGCGCCACCGACTCGTCCGTGCCCGCGACCAGCAGGCGGTACGTTACGCGGCTGCCGTAGGTGACGAGGCCGGTGGACGGCACGTCGTCGGCACGCAGCATCAGGCGCGGCGAGAAGTTGACGAACGAGAAACCGCGGTCGAGTTCGCGCGTGATCACCGCGCCGATCATGAAATCGCGACCGCCGACTTTCACGCGATCGCCGACACGCACCTTCAACGCATCGAGCAGCGCCTGATCGACCCACACGACGCCCGGCGGCGGAATCGACTGCGCCGGGTGGTCCGCCGCGCCCGGCGCCGGCGCAATGCGCAACGCGCCGCGCAACGGGTAACCCGGCGAGACCGCCTTGATGGCGGCGAGCCGCGAGACCGGCTGCGTGCCGGTCGAATTGATCATGCTGGGAAAGATCGCCGTGCTGGCGGTCTTCAGGCCGAGCGCCTTGGCCTGCGCGGCGAATTGCGGATCGACCGGATGATCGGCCCGCACGATGAAGTCGGCGGCGATCATGCGCCGTGCGTCGCGCTCGAGCCCCTGATGCAGACGGTCAGCCAGAAAGCCGACACTCGACAAAGCCGCCACGGCGAGTACCAGCGCCAGCAGCAGCATGGTCAGCTCGCCCGCGCGCCAGTCGCGCGACGTCATGCGAATGGACTGGCGCACCAGATCCATGCCGCCGAACCGGCGCGTCGTCACCGGTAAAGCTCTGTGCGCCGTGGAACCCCGTACCGTATCGCTCAATCGTGCCTGCTCCTGGCGAAGCGCGACACCATGTGCGTCGCCATGCCGCGAAAACCGCCCTGCACCCCACGCCAAAGCCGCGGCAACGCCCAGCCGGCCAGCATCAGGAAACCGATCATCAACACCAGAAAAACGAGCGGCACGAACAGCGCGAGCAGCATGCCGCCGAACACGAGTCCGTCTTCAGCAGTCGAGGTCACCACATTCGAGACCGGTTCCGGTGACAAATTGATCAACGCGCGTGTGCCCGCTTTCGCGAGGTGCGCGGTGCCCGCCAGCGTGCCGCCCGCGAGCGCGGCCACCGTCAGCAGCGCCGGATCGGCATGGCCTAGCGCGCCGGCGGCCAGCACCGCGCCGGCCGGAATACGGATGAAGGTATGGACCGCGTCCCACAGCGAATCGAACGCGGGGATCTTGTCGGCGAGAAATTCGGTGACTGTGAGCACGCCCGCCACGCCGATCACCCACGGAGAGGACAACGCGGACAGCGTATCGGGAAGATGGACAAGGCCGAGCCGGGCGAACACGCCGGCCAGCAGGACCGTCAGGTAGAGGCGCAGGCCGCTGCCCCATGAGAGGCCCGCCGCGAGCGAAAGTGATTCAAGCATGGCCGCCTCCAGGCGCGCTGTGCGTGCCGGGCGCTACGACGGGCCACGAATGGGGCCGCGCATCGAAGTCGTCAGACCCGCGCCAAGCCGGTCGCGCCAAATGGGCCGCGGACAATTTCAGGTTGGATTCGATCTCATTATAGCCACCTTAATTCGCAGAACGCAGAGCGGCGAATAATTGGCCGGCTTGATTGAAGGCGCGGGCCGGGCGCACCCGGATTGGGTAAAGACGCCCGGCAGTAGGTCGAAATGCCGGGCTCAATGCCCGGAAGACAGCTTCAGGCCGATCAATCCGATCACGATCAGCGCCGCGCTGGCCACTCGCGCGACGGTCAACGCCTCACCCATCACCACGATTCCGAAGATGAACGCGCCGACCGCGCCGATTCCCGTCCATACCGCGTACGCCGTGCCGAGCGGCAGCTGACGCATGGCCATGGCGAGCAGCACGAAGCTGCCGAGCGCCGTCACGATTGTGAACACGGACGGCCACAGGCGGGTGAAACCATCGGAGGTTTTGAGACCGGCGGCCCACGCGATTTCGAGCAAACCGGCAATTAACAGAAGAATCCAGGACATGAGACAGCTCCATGGTCAGATGGGGCCGTCCCCGTTCGTGAAACCGCAAGGTCGTCCTTACGAACTGTAATTATACCAAAATAGCTCGAGGCCGCCGGTGGGCGCTCGCTGCCGGAACGCGTGTCGCGCGGTGGCAAATTGTCGCCTCACGCTCAAATCGCGCCCACCAGCCGGTATCCGACACCCGTTTCCGTGATGATGTGCTCCGGTTGCGCCGGGTCGCGCTCCAGCTTGCCGCGCAGATGCGCCATATAGATGCGCAAATAGTGATGGCTCTCGACATGCGACGGCCCCCACACCTCGCGCAGCAATTGGCGATGCGTCAGCACGCGGCCGGCATGGCGCACCAGCGTCGCGAGCAGCCGGTACTCGATCGGCGTCAGATGGACCACCGCGCCGTCGCGGCTCACCTGCCGCAAGGCCAGATCGACGGTCACCGTGCCGAAGCGCACCTGCGGTGTTTCGTTGGCGCCGCCCTGATTCCGGCGCCGCATATGCGCGCGAATCCGCGCCAGCAACTCGGACACGCCGAACGGCTTGGTGAGGTAATCGTCCGCGCCGGCATCGAGCGCGGCGACTTTTTCGCTTTCCTGGGTACGCGCCGACAGCACGATCACCGGCAACTCGCTCCAGCCGCGCAGTTCGCGGATCACGTCGAGACCGTCGGTGTCGGGCAGGCCGAGATCGACGATCACCAGATCGGGCTTGCGCGTCGCGGCTTCGACGAGACCCTGCTTGCCGGTCTCGGCGTCATGCACGACGATGCCCTCGCCTTCCAGCGCCGTTCGCACGAAGCGGCGAATCTGCTTTTCATCTTCGATCAGGACGACGGTGATGCTCGGGTCACTCATGGCTAGGCTTGGAAAGCGGATTAAGAGTTGAATCGCCGCCGGTGTCGGCGTGGGTCAAGGAATCGGCGCCTTCGTTTTCCAGTGCATCCGGCGCGTCAGGCGGCGTGTCCACCGGCAGCGTGAACCAGAAGCGCGCGCCCTCGACACGGCCGTCCGCCGACATGCGATTGAGCGCGCCGATTGTACCGCCGTGCGCTTCCACGATCGCGCGGCAGATCGCCAGTCCCAGGCCGATGCCCGGCTTGGCCGACTCCTTCTCGCCGCGCGTGAATTTCTCGAACACGCGCGCTTCCATGCCGGCGGGCAGACCCGGGCCGCTATCGTCGACGGTCACGCGCACGAACGACTTGCCGTCCGCGTCGAGACGCTGCGCGCCGATTGTCAGCGGCGTGGCCGGCGCGGTGTATTTCGCGGCGTTCTCGAACAGGTTGGAGAAGAGGCGCTCCATCAGCACGGCGTCGAGGTGCAAGAGCGGCAGGTCGGCGGGCAGTTTCACCCGCACCGGATGATTCGTCAGCACACGTTTGCAAGCCCGCAGCGCGGCGCCCACCGTCTCTTCGAGCAGCGTCCATTGCTGGTTCAGTTGCAGACTGCCCGCCTGCAGACGCGCCATGTCGAGCAGATTCGTGACGATGCCGGTCATGCGCAGCGCTTCCTCGTGAATCGCTTCGACCAGCTCGCCGTTGGGCTGCGCGTCGGGCGCTTGTGCGAGCATCGACGAGAAGCCGACGATGGTCGTCAACGGCGTGCGCAAATCGTGCGAGATCGCCGACAACAACGAGTTGCGCAAGCGCTCCGACTCCATGTTGACGAGCGCATCGCGCGCGATATCGACGTAATGCACCCGCTCCAGCGCGAGCGCGATCTGCGCGGCGAACGCGTCGAGCATGCGCTGCTGCTCGGGCACGTCGAGTTCGCCCTCGTCGCGCATCACCACAGCGAGCACGCCGCGCGTGCGCATCGGCGCCTTGAGTGGCAGGTAGAGCGCGGCGGCGGCCGGCAGCGTGTCAGTGCCGTGGCCGGCCGGCTTCTGCTGGTCGTAGACCCATTGGCCGACGTCGCTATCGAGCAATTCGCCTTCGAGCGTGATCGTCGCGTCCGGATCCTCGATTTTCTGCTTCACCTGATCGGCGCTGTCCGGCAACAGAATCGCGACACGCGCGCCGAACACCTCGCTCACATGCCGGCTGCCGATACCGACGATCTGTTCCGTGGTCAGCGCCGCGGCGAGTTCGCGCGCCATGGCGTACATCGCGCCAGTGCGCTGTTCGCGACGCCGCGCCACGCTTGCCTCGCGGCGCAGACTCGAAGTGAGATGGCTGATCACCAGCGAAGTCAGCAGCATGCCGAAGAAGGTCAGCAGATATTGCGTATCGGAGACCGACAGCGACATGCGCGGCGGCACGAAGAAGAAATCGAACGCGGCCACGCTCATGAACGACAGCACCACGCCGGGCCCGCGCCCCAGCTTCACGGCGGCGAAGATCACGCCGAGCAGATAGAGCATGACGAGATTGGTCAGATCGATATGGTCGATCAACTGGCTCGCCAGCAGCGTGATGGCCGCGCAGATCAACAGCGCGAAGCCGTAGGCGCGCGGCGGCGAGCGGCGTTCGCGCGCCGCGCTCAGCGCCTCGCGCCATGCATTTGCCGTGGTGTTCAACAGATGGCGATGCTCGCCGCCGTCGCGCTCGGAGGACGCGCGAATCAGCGTGAGATCGAGATCGGCCGCCTTCTCGGCGATCCGTTCGCCGAGCGGCCGGCGCAGCCAGCGTCTCAAGCCCGTGCGTGCCGACGCGCCGGCCACCAGCTTCGACACGTTGCGCGCCTGCGCATAGCCGATCAACGCGACGGCCGCGTCGGCGGTCGCGAGCGTCGCGGTTTCGGCGCCGAGTTCCGCGGCGAGCTTCAGCGCGTTCAACGTGCGTTCGCGACGCGCGTCGGGCAGACGCTGCAGCGCCGGCGTTTCCACATAGACGGCGATCCAGTCGGCCTTCAGGCTCGCGGCGAGGCGCGCCGCCGCGCGCACCAGCATCGGTGCTTCCGGGCCGGGGCCGACGCACACCAGCAAACGCTCGCGCGCCTGCCAGATGCGCTGGATCGAACGGTCCGCGCGGTACTCGTGCATTTGCGCATCGACGCGATCCGCGGTACGGCGCAACGCCAGCTCGCGCAGCGCGATCAGATTGCCTTTGCGGAAGAAGTTGCGCACCGCGCGCTCGGCCTGCTGCGGCATGTACACCTTGCCGTCGCGCATCCGGTCGAGCAGTTCCTCGGCGGGCAGGTCGACCAGCGTGACTTCGTCGGCGCGATCGAACACGCGGTCCGGCACGGTCTCCCAGACACGAATGCCGGTGATCTGGCCGACCACGTCGTTCAGGCTTTCGAGGTGCTGGACGTTGACCGTCGTATAGACGTCGATACCCGCGTCGAGCAGTTCATACACGTCCTGCCAGCGCTTCAGATGCCGCGCGCCCTGCACGTTCGAATGCGCGAGTTCATCGACGAGAATCAGCGCCGGCTTGCGCGCGAGCGCGGCGTCGAGATCGAACTCGCCGAGCTTGCGGCCGCGATATTCGATCTGCGCGAGCGGCAGCACGTCGAGACCGTCGAGCAGCGCCGCGGTTTCGGTGCGGCCATGCGTTTCGGCGATGCCGACCACCACGTCCGCGCCTTCGTCATGACGACGGCGCGCGGCCTGCAACATCGCATAGGTTTTGCCGACGCCCGCCGACGCGCCGAAAAAAATCTTCAGCCTGCCTCGCTGACGTTTTTCTTCGTCGCGTTGCAGCTTGTCGAGCAACTCATCGGGATCGGGGCGGTTCATGCTCAATGGTTTTCATCGTTGGGCGAGCTTCGGTGTGTGCATGGTGGCACGGCGGCGGGCCGGCCGCAAATAACGGCGCTATTACCTGTATTGCGTCGCGCCGTCAAATGGCAAAGGCGGAGTCGCGCGGACGCCGCCTTTGCGATGCGAAGCGCTACAGCGTTTCGTCGATCAGCCGTGCTTCATTTCGTCAAGCGCCAGATTCAGTTGCAGCACGTTCACGCGCGGCTCACCGAGAATACCGAACTGACGGCCGCTCGTGTAACGATCCACCAGCGCCTGCACGTCGTTCGCCGCGAGCTTGCGTGCCTTGGCGACGCGCTCGATCTGATAAGCCGCCGCGGCCGGGCTGATCTCCGGATCGAGACCGCTGCCCGACGACGTCACCAGATCCACCGGCACCGGCTTCGACATATCCGTGCCGGCCGTTTTCAACGCGTCGATACGGCCTTTGATTTCGTCGAGTAACGCCGGATTGGTCGGGCCGAGATTCGAACCACCCGAACCCTGCGCGTTGTACGGCATCGGGCTGGTGGCCGACAGGCGGCCCCAGAAGTATTGCGGCGCATCGAACTGCTGGCCGATCAGCTTCGAGCCGACCACCTTGCCGTCCTGTTCGAGCATGCTGCCGTTAGCCTGATCGCTGAAGGCCGCCTGACCGACGGCGGTCATAACGGCAGGATAAGCAAGCCCGGTCACGGCGGTGAGCACCGCGAAAATCACGATCAACGGACGGAACAGATTTTTCATGATGAATGATTCCTTATGAACTGGCGCACTGGCGCTTAGACCCAACCGAATGCGGCCAGCACCATATCGATCAGCTTGATGCCGATGAACGGCACGATGATCCCGCCCAAACCGTAGACCAGCAGATTGCGGCGCAGCAGGATCGCCGCGCCGAGCGCGCGATAACGCACGCCCTTGAGCGCCAGCGGAATCAGCAACACGATGATCAGCGCGTTGAAAATCACCGCCGACATGATCGCCGAGGCGGGCGTGGCCAGATGCATCACGTTCAGCGCGTTCAGTGCCGGATAGGTCGTGGCGAACGCGGCCGGAATGATCGCGAAGTATTTGGCGACGTCGTTGGCAATCGAGAAGGTGGTGAGCGAACCGCGCGTCATCAGCATCTGCTTGCCGATCTCCACGATCTCGATCAGCTTGGTCGGATTCGAATCGAGGTCGACCATGTTGCCCGCTTCTTTAGCGGCCTGCGTGCCCGTGTTCATCGCCACCGCGACGTCGGCCTGTGCAAGCGCCGGGGCGTCGTTGGTGCCGTCGCCGGTCATCGCCACGAGGCGGCCTTCAGCCTGGTGCGCGCGGATCGTGGCGAGCTTCGCTTCAGGTGTGGCTTCGGCGAGGAAATCGTCGACGCCGGCTTCCGCGGCGATCGCCGCCGCCGTCAAGCGGTTGTCGCCCGTCACCATGATGGTCTTGATGCCCATCTTGCGCAGTTCGGCGAAACGTTCCTTGATGCCGCCCTTCACCACGTCCTTCAACTCGATCACGCCGAGCACGCGCGCGCCCTGCTCGCCTTTTTCGGCGACCACCAGCGGCGTACTGCCGCGCCGCGCGACTTCGGCCACGGCGTTGCTTACTTCATTCGGGAAACGGCCACCGTTGGCCTCGACGTAGTTCTTCACCGCGTCGGCCGCGCCCTTGCGAATTTCGCGGCCCGGCAGATCGACGCCGCTCATGCGCGTTTGCGCGGTGAACGCGAGGAACGTGGCATGCAGCGAGGCCATGTCGCGTTGACGAATGTTGAAGCGCTGCTTCGCCAATACGACGATGCTGCGGCCTTCCGGCGTTTCGTCGGCGAGCGACGATAGTTGCGCGGCGTCCGCAAGCGCTTCTTCCGTCAAACCCGGCGCCGGCACGAACTGCGAAGCCTGGCGATTGCCGAGCGTGATGGTGCCGGTCTTGTCGAGCAACAGCACGTCGACGTCGCCGGCTGCTTCCACGGCGCGGCCCGAGGTGGCGATCACGTTCGCCTGCATCATCCGGCTCATACCGGCCACGCCGATCGCCGACAACAAACCGCCGATGGTCGTCGGAATCAGACACACCAGCAGCGCGACCAGCGCGGTAATCGTCACCACGTGGCCCGCTTTCGCGGCTTCGACCGAGAACATCGAGAACGGCAGCAGCGTGGCGGTGGCGAGCAGCATCACGATCGTCAACGCAACCAGCAGAATGGTCAGCGCGATTTCATTCGGCGTCTTCTGACGCTTTGCGCCTTCCACCATCGCGATCATGCGGTCGAGGAACGCTTCGCCCGGATTCGCGGTGACACGCACCACGATCCAGTCCGACAGCACGCGCGTGCCGCCCGTCACCGACGAAAAGTCGCCGCCCGACTCGCGGATCACCGGCGCGGACTCGCCCGTGATCGCCGATTCGTCGACCGACGCGACACCGTCGATTACTTCGCCGTCGGCAGGAATCACGTCGCCGGTTTCGACCAGCACGACGTCGCCCTTGCGCAGATCTGAAGCCGTCAGAATGCGGATCGGCGACTTCGGATGCGGCTCGTTCAACTTCTTGGCCATCACGTCTTTCTTCGCGCTGCGCAGCGACGCGGCCTGGGCCTTCGAGCGGCCTTCGGCGAGCGCTTCCGCGAAGTTGGCGAACAGCACCGTGAACCACAGCCACAACGTGACCGCGAGAATGAAGCCCGCGGGCGCCTCGGCCTGGCCGCCGAGCGCGGCGATCCAGAGAATGGTCGTGAGAATGCTGCCCACGTACACGCAGAACATCACCGGATTGCGGAACTGCGTGCGCGGCGTCAGCTTCTTGAAGGAGTCCACGATCGCCGGGCGCAGCAGCGCTGGGTCGAACATGGACCGGGTTGCATTATGTTCAGTCATTGAATCCTCGAATTTCCCGTTTGCGCCTGGTCAGTCATGGGTCGCTTGTGTCATCTCATTTGGTCATCTCGTTGGGCCGCCTCAATGGGCGCCCATCATGATCAGATGTTCGACACCAGGACCGAGCGCGAGCGCGGGCACATAAGTCAGCGCGCCAACCAGCAGCACCGTGCCGAGCAACAGCACGACGAACAGCGGTCCATGCGTGGGCAACGTGCCGCCCGTCACGCCGATGCGCTTTTTCGCGGCAAGCGAACCGGCAATCGCGAGCACCGGAATGATCGTGCCGAAGCGGCCGAACCACATCGCGATCGCGGTGAGCCAGTTGTAGAACGGCGTGCTCACGGTGAGGCCCGCGAACGCGCTGCCGTTGTTATTGGCAGCCGAGCTGAACGCGTAGAGGATTTCGGAGAAACCGTGCGCGCCGGGGTTGGCGATGCCCGCCTTGCCCGCGTCGCTCAACACCGCGATCGACGTGCCGACCAGCACCAGCAGCGGCGTCAGCAAGACGACGATCGACACCATCTTCATCTCGTACGCTTCGATCTTCTTGCCGACGTATTCCGGCGTGCGGCCGATCATCAGCCCCGCCACGAACACAGCCAGCATCGCGAATACGAGCATGCCGTACATGCCGGAACCCACGCCGCCGAAGATCACTTCGCCGAGTTGCATCAGCAGCATCGGATAGAGGCCGCCGATCGGCGTCAGCGAGTCGTGCGTGTTGGCAACCGCGCCGCATGAAGCCGCGGTGGTCGCGACCGTGAAGATGCCCGACTGCGCGATGCCGAAGCGCGTTTCCTTGCCCTCCGCGTTGCCGCCCGACTGCAACGCATTAGCCGACTGATCGACATGCAAGGCGGCGATGGCCGGATTGCCGCCCTGCTCCGCGCTGATCTCGCCGAACACGCAGACGGCAAACGCGATCGTCATGGCGGCGAGCACGGCCACGCCCTGCTTGCGGTCCGCGATCATGCGGCCGAACACCAGCGCCAGCGCGGCGGGAATGATCAGGATCGAGAAGATCTGCAGGAAGTTCGAGAACGGTGTCGGGTTTTCATACGGATGCGCCGAGTTGCCGTTAAAGAAGCCGCCGCCGTTGGTGCCGAGCATCTTGATCGCTTCCTGCGACGCGACCGGGCCCATGGCGAGGGTTTGCGTCTTCACGGGCGTATCGACCGTCACCGGATTGCCCTTGGCGTCCTTCACCGGGTTGCCTTGCGCGTCGAGCTTCGGCGCGGCGTACGTGGTGGTTTGCAGCGTCGGCACGTCCTGATAGGCCTTGAAGTTCTGCACCACGCCCTGGCTCATCAACAGAGCCGCGACGATCGCCGCCATCGGCAGCAACACGTAGAGCGTCACGCGCGTGAGATCGACCCAGAAGTTGCCGATGGTTTGCGCAGTGTGACGCGCAAAGCCGCGAATCAAAGCAACCACCACCACGATGCCGGTCGCCGCGGAGAAGAAGTTCTGCACCGTGAAGCCGAGCATCTGCGTCAGATAGCCGACCGTCTGCTCAGGCGTGTAATCCTGCCAGTTCGTGTTGGTCACGAAACTGACCGCGGTATTGAACGCGCCGTCCACGGTCATCGGGCCGAACTGCTGCGGGTTGCCCGGCAGCCAGCCTTGCACGCGCAACAGCACGTACAGGAACGCCACGCCGAGCACGTTGAAGGCGATCGTGGCGATCGCGTAGTGCTTCCAGCTCATTTCCTTCGACGCATCGACGCCCGCGATGCGATACAGCAGACGCTCGACGGGACCGCCGAAGCGGACCACGCGCGAGCTGCCGTCCATCACGGCGCTGAGATAGCGGGCCATCGGCACCGCGGCTGCCAGCAGCACGACGATGAAAAGGCCCGCTTGCAGGACATTGTTCGAGTTCATTCAATGTCCTCCGCGCGCAACAGCGCATAGACCAGATAGACGAACAGCAGCGCGGTGGCCGCGCCCGATAACCACAGAATCCAGTTCATCAGCGCGCTCCCTGCCCACGACGGAACTGCATCAACTTCTCGCAGCCGGCAATCAAAGCGAAGGTCAGCGCGGCAAACAGCACCAGCCCCCCGACATACAGCACATCCATTTTTGTTCTCCATTACACGGACTTTGGATAGCCGCAACGTTATGCCGAACCGTGTAAAGGCCTGGTCAAAGATGAAGTGGGGGATATAAAAATCGCGTAAACGGACGAGGCCGTTCCATCCTGCGATGGAACGGCCTCGGGTTGGCTGGGCCTGGTTTTGCGGCGTGCGGCGCCGGTTTGACTACGGTTGGGGCGCGACCTTCAATGAGCTTCGTTTTTATACGGCCGTCGCTCTCGCGCTCAGGCCGTCGTCGTGCGTTACGGCAGGAGCACCGTCGAGCCCGTCGTGCGGCGCCCTTCGAGATCCGCATGCGCGCGGCCGACGTCCGATAATGCGTAGCGCTGATTGATGCTCGTCTTGACCTTGCCCGACACCAGCACGTCGAACAACTCGGTGGACGCCGCCTCGTAGTCGCCGCGTTTGGCGATGTAGGTAAAGAGCGTCGGGCGCGTGAAGAACAGCGAACCACGTCCGGCGAATTCCGACGAATCGATCGGCGGCAACGGCCCCGACGCGTTGCCGAAGCTCACGAACAGGCCGAGCGGCGCGAGGCAATCGAGCGAGCCCGTAAACGTGTCTTTACCAATCGAGTCGTACACCACCGGCACGCCCGCGCCGTTGGTGATCTCGCGCACGCGTTTGGTGAAGTTCTCGCGCGTGTAGACGATCGCATGATCGCAACCGTGCGCCGTGGCGATCTCCGCTTTCTCATCCGAGCCGACGGTGCCGATCACCGTCGCGCCGAGCGCCTTCGCCCACTGGCACACCAGCAGACCGACGCCGCCCGCCGCGGCCTGGATCAGGATCGTGTCGCCGGCTTTCACGGGATACGTGCGGCGCAGCAGATAGTGCGCGGTCAGGCCTTGCAGCATCACCGAGGCGGCCTGCTCGTCGCTCAACGCGTCGGGCACTTTCACGACCTGCGCTGCCTGCAGCACGCGTTCCTGCGCATACGCGCCGGGCGGACGGCCCACGTACGCGATGCGATCGCCCACCTTCAGACCGGTCACGCCCGGGCCGAGCGCCGTCACTTCGCCGGCCGCTTCCATGCCGAGGCCGCCGGGCAAAGGCAACGGATAGAGACCGGTGCGGAAGTACACGTCGATATAGTTCAGCCCGACCGCCGTCTGCCTGACGCGGATCTCGCCCGTGCCCGGCTCACCGACTTCGACGTCGACCCACTTCATCACTTCGGGACCGCCGGTTTTATCGAATCGGATTGCTTTGGTCATCTCGTCTCCTTGAGGTTGGTTTTGATTCAGGCGTGCCGGGAGCGAAAGCTCAAACCTGTTGCGTGAGTCGCAAGGTCAGCGAGTCGAGCACCATGCGCGCCGTCGAAATGTTGGTGGCGCAGGGAATGTTGTGCACGTCGCACGCGCGCACCAGCGCGTTGATGTCGGGCTCGTGCGGCTGCGGCGTCATCGGGTCGCGCAGGAAGATCACCATGTCCACGCGCCCTTCCGCGAGCTGCGCGCCGATCTGCAAATCGCCGCCGTGCGGGCCGGACAACATCCGTTCGACCGTGAGGCCGTGCGCGTCGGCAATGCGCCCGCCGGTCGTGCCGGTCGCCACGATGTCGCAGCGCCTGAGCGTGTCGACGTATTCGCCGGCCAGTTTGACGATATCGTCCTTTTTATGATCGTGCGCGATCAGCGCGATGCGGGTGGTCATGACGTAAGACTCCTGAAACCGTTGTGATTGTCGTTGTTGTGGTGACGCTCGATGATGGGCCGCTCAGAACGTGCCCGGATAGGCGCCGCCGTCGATCAGCCAGTTCTGTCCGGTGATATAGCCGGCATGCACGCTGCACAGAAACGCGCAGGCGGCGCCGAATTCCTCGCGCGTGCCGAAACGGCCGGCGGGAATCGTCTTCATGCGCTGCTTGCGCGCCTCGTCGACGGAAATGTTTTGCGCCTTGGCCTGCGCCTGGAAAGTGACGCCGATGCGGTCGGTGTCGAACAGCCCCGGCAGCAGGTTGTTGATGGTCACGCCGGTGGGCGCGACCTTGCGCGCAAGTCCCGCGACGAAGCCGGTCAGCCCCGAGCGCGCGCCGTTGGACAAGCCGAGCACGTCGATCGGCGCCTTCACCGCCGAACTTGTGATATTGACGATGCGGCCGTAACCGTTCGCGCTCATCGAGTCGATGGTCGCGCGTATCAGTTCGATGGGCGTGAGCATGTTGCTCTCGAGCGCGCGGATCCAGTCTTCATGCGTGAAGTCGCGGAAGTCGCCGGGCGGCGGGCCGCCCGCGTTGTTAACCAGAATGTCCGGCTGCGGACACACGGCGAGCGCCGCCGCGCGGCCTTCCGGCGTGGTGATGTCGCAGGCCACCGTCTTCACTTCCACGCCGCTTTGCTTGCGGATCTCCGCCGCGGTCGCCTCAAGCGTCTCGGCGGTGCGCGCGACGATCGTCAGGTTGACGCCTTCGGCGGAGAGCGCTTCCGCGCAGCCGCGCCCCAGGCCCTTGCTCGCCGCGCAGACCAGCGCGGTGCGTCCTGCGATTCCCATGTCCATCAGTGTTCTCCTCGTGAAGTTATGCCGCGTGAAAAACGCCGGGCCGCCGCAAGTTTTCTACGTTCCGTAAAGCTCGGCGCATTGCGACAGGTCTGAGGCAGCATTCTCGGGAAGCCGCGGACCGCCTCGAGCGCTCGCCCCTCGGCCTCGACCCCAGCGACAAATCCAGGGCCCTCTCGCGGCAAAAGTTTCCCCGATTCTAGAAGAATCGGTGCCGGACTGTGCCGGGCCTGTGCAATCTCCGGTATCTTCGGGCGGCACTCTTTCGGTAAACTTGCGCCGTGGCGCGTTCGCCAGCCAGCCGGTTCTCCGGCCGCGCGGCGCGCCGAACCGATCCCTCTAGCCGCCCCGTGCGCACCCGCCATGACCCAGGACAGCCGTTTTCCCAATCTCTTCATCCTCGATCACCCGCTGATCCAGCACAAGCTGTCGCATATGCGCGACCGGGATACCTCGACTCGCACGTTCCGCGAACTGCTGCGCGAAATCACGCTGCTGATGGGCTATGAAATCACCCGCAACCTGCCCATGACCACGCGCCGCCTGACCACGCCGCTCGTCGAGATCGACGCGCCGGTGATCGCCGGCAAGAAACTGGCGATCGTGCCGGTGCTGCGGGCCGGCATCGGCATGTCGGACGGCCTGCTGGAACTGGTGCCGTCGGCGCGGGTGGGCCACATCGGCGTGTATCGCGCCGAGGACCATCGGCCGGTGGAATATCTGGTGCGCCTGCCCGACCTCGAAGACCGCGTGTTCATTCTGTGCGATCCGATGGTCGCGACCGGCTATTCCGCCGTGCACGCGGTCGACGTGCTCAAGCGCCGCAATGTGGCCGGCGAGAACATCATGTTCCTCGCGCTGGTCGCCGCGCCCGAAGGCGTGCAGGTGTTCCAGGACGCCCATCCGGACGTCAAGCTGTATGTCGCCTCGCTCGATTCGCATCTGAACGAGCATGCGTACATCGTGCCGGGTCTCGGCGACGCCGGCGACCGTCTGTTCGGCACGAAGAACTGAACGCGGCCTGAAAAGCGCGCGACGGCGTGCGCCACCCGCCGTCGCCACGCACTTTTCGCGGCGATGGCCGCTATCTCGTCCTCTGCCGCCCCCTTGCGGCGTGATAAAATTCGAATCCGCTCAAAGAGCGGCTCAACTCGCATTACCGTTGACCACACCGCCTGGCGCATCGCGCCTTTCGCGGGGCCTGGCAGGCCGGCGCGGCGTTTGCCGCGCGCCAGCCGCACCTCCCCGTCCCAATCGCGCTGCGAACTCGCGGTCCCGCCAGCCGGACCCGGCTGGCCGTGATCAGGCGCGAAACGCTCAGCCACGGGCGGTCGGCCACGAACAGTTGAGCTGGGCCGTCAGGCAGCGGGCGGTTTGACAGCGAGGCGCACAACACCGCGAACGCGCGCACGGCGCGCGAACACGAGCAAGCGCCCGACATCGCAACGACAATTGCATAATGCGTGCGCCCCAGCGGCGCGCGCGATGGAGAATAGGTATGGCGGGTCATTCGAAATGGGCCAACATCAAGCATAAGAAAGCAGCGGCCGACGCCAAGCGCGGCAAGGTCTGGACGCGGCTCATCAAGGAAATCCAGGTCGCGGCTCGCATGGGCGGCGGCGACATCGACTCGAACCCGCGCCTGCGGCTCGCCGTCGAAAAGGCGTACGACGCCAACATGCCGAAAGATAACGTCAATCGCGCAATCCAGCGTGGCGTGGGCGGCGTGGACGGCGCAAGCTACGAAGAAATCCGCTACGAAGGCTACGGCATCGGCGGCGCGGCGGTGATTGTCGACACCATGACCGACAACCGCACGCGCACGGTGGCGGAAGTGCGTCACGCGTTCTCGAAGAACGGCGGCAACATGGGCACGGACGGCTCGGTGTCGTTCATGTTCGATCACGTCGGCCAATTCCTGTTCGCGCCCGGCACGGCGGAAGACAAGCTGATGGAAGCCGCGCTCGAAGCCGGCGCCGACGACGTCGTCACGAATGACGACGGCAGCATCGAAGTGCTGTGCCCGCCGAACGACTTTCCGAAGGTGAAGTCGGCGCTGGAAGCCGCCGGCTTCAAGGCCGAACTGGCCGAGGTGACGATGAAACCTCAGACGGAAGTCGAGTTCACCGGCGAAGACGCCGTGAAAATGCAGAAGCTGCTCGACGCGCTGGAGAATCTGGACGACGTGCAGGAAGTCTATACAAACGCCGCGATCGCCGACGAATGAGCGCGCCCCGGCGGCGCGTGTTGCGTGGCGCATGCACTTGCCTCGCACCGCGCCAGCGCCGCCGGCCGGCCCTCGCGTCGTTGCTGAGCGGGCGTGCGTGTTGCCTCACGCCGCGCGACCACCCGGGTTCGCACTGTGCCCTGCGCGCCGCCACCGGCTGCTGCGGGCCTCATGCGAACCTTGCTGTCTTTCCACGGCTGAGCGTGCTGCGTCAGCCGTTTATGGTTTTTAAGTCTCGGGGATTCACATGAAGTTACTCGTCGTCGGTTCCGGCGGTCGCGAACATGCACTCGCATGGAAGCTCGCGCAATCGCCGCGGGTTCAGCTCGTCTACGTTGCTCCGGGCAACGGCGGCACCGCCCAGGACGAGCGTCTGCGCAACCTCAACATCACGGACCCGGCTGCGCTCGCCGATTTCGTCGAACAGGAACAGATCGCGTTCACGCTGGTCGGGCCGGAGGCGCCGCTGGCGGCTGGCATCGTCAATCTGTTCCGCTCGCGCGGTCTGAAGATTTTCGGGCCGACCAAAGAAGCCGCTCAGCTGGAAAGCTCGAAAGACTTCGCCAAGGCGTTCATGAAGCGCCACGCGATCCCGACGGCCGAATACGAAACCTTCGCCGACGTCGCCGCCGCGCACGCCTATCTCGACGCCAAGGGCGCGCCGATCGTCATCAAGGCCGACGGCCTCGCTGCGGGCAAGGGCGTGGTGGTTGCGCAAACGCTGGAAGAAGCGCACGCCGCGGTCGACATGATGCTGTCGGACAACAAGCTCGGCGACGCCGGCGCGCGTGTCGTGATCGAGGAATTCCTCGCCGGCGAGGAAGCGAGCTTCATCGTGATGGTCGACGGCAAACATGTGCTGGCGCTCGCGTCGAGCCAGGATCACAAGCGTCTGCTCGACGGCGACCAGGGTCCGAACACGGGCGGCATGGGCGCCTACTCGCCCGCGCCGATCGTCACGCCGCAACTGCACGCCCGCGTGATGCGCGAAATCATCCTGCCTACGGTACGCGGCATGGAGAAGGAAGGCATCCGCTACACCGGTTTCCTGTACGCCGGTCTGATGATCGACGCGCAAGGCAATCCGAAAACGCTCGAATTTAACTGCCGCATGGGCGACCCCGAAACGCAGCCGATCATGGCGCGTCTGAAGGGCGACTATTCGAAGGTGGTCGAGCAGGCCATCGCCGGCACGCTCGATACGGTGGAACTGGAGTGGGATCGCCGCACCGCGCTCGGCGTCGTGCTTGCCGCGTACAACTATCCGGACACGCCGCGCAAGGGCGATCGCATCAACGACATTCCCGCTGAAACCGCGGATTCGGTCACGTTTCACGCGGGCACCACGCTGGCGGACGGCAAGCTGACCACCTCGGGCGGCCGCGTGCTGTGCGTGGTGGGTCTGGCGGATTCGGTGCGCAGCGCGCAGTCGGTCGCGTATGAAACGATCAACCAGATCTCGTTCGACGGCATGCAGTATCGCCGCGACATCGGCTACCGTGCGTTGAACCGCAAGCACGACGTCAAGACGGACGGCAAGCACTGAGGGACGACCCCACTCGCCCGCGTGCGGCGCCAACGGCGCTACACTGCGGGTTTTCGCGACGGGTTTTGCGTCGCGTTTGCGTCGCCTTACGTCGCGTTGCGTCACGCTTTGCACCGGTGGCCACGCCCGCCGCAGGTGGTGGGCCGATATGAACCGGCACGAGCCCAACGTGACCTGACCAAAGCCCGCCTCGGCGGCAGTTTCCCGCCCGAAGCGAAACCCCGTATGGCCGCGCCTTCGCAAGATTCACCCTGACGCGGGCCCGGCCGTCGCCCTTCACGAAGAACCTGCGGCACGATAAGCGTGCCGCCCTCAGCATCTGCATTCATGACCGATTCGAGCTACGACGCACAGGCCGTGCGCAGCTGGCTGCAAGGCCTGCAAACGCATATCGCGGACACGCTCGGCGCGTTCGACGGCACGCCGTTCGCCACCGACGCATGGCAGCGGGCGCCCGGCGAGAAGCTGCGCGGCGGCGGCTACACGCGGATTCTGGAAGGCGGCAAGTTCTTCGAGCGGGCCGGCATCGGTTTCTCGGACGTCGCGGGCGACGCCTTGCCAGGTTCGGCGAGCGCGGCCCGTCCGCAACTGGCCGGTCGCGGCTTCGAGGCGATGGGCGTGTCGCTCGTGCTGCATCCGCACAATCCGCACTGCCCGACCGTGCATATGAACGTGCGTCTGCTGATCGCGACCAAGCCCGGCGAAGAGCCGGTGTTCTGGTTCGGCGGCGGCATGGATCTGACGCCGTACTACGGCTACGAGGAAGACGCGCGGCATTTCCATCGCACCTGCCGCGACGCGCTGCAGCCTTATGGCGCGGACCTCTACCCGAGTTTCAAGCGCTGGTGCGACGAGTATTTCTTCCTCAAGCACCGCAACGAAGCGCGTGGCATCGGCGGAATTTTCTTCGACGATTTTTCGGCGCCAGGCTTCGATCAATCGTTCGCGATGCTCAAAAGTGTGGGCGACGCGTTCCTCAAAGCGTACCTGCCGATCGTCGAAAAGCGCCGCAACATTCCGTACGGTCAGGCCGAGCGCGATTTCCAGGCCTACCGGCGCGGGCGCTACGTCGAGTTCAATCTGGTCTTCGACCGTGGCACACTGTTTGGGCTGCAGAGCGGCGGGCGCACGGAATCGATCCTGATGTCCATGCCGCCTGTGGTGAACTGGCGCTACAACTGGCACCCCGAACCGGGCACGCCGGAAGCGCGTCTTTATAGCGATTTTCTCGTGCCGCGCGAGTGGGTGTGAGGCTCAGGCCCGCACCGCGCATCGTCACGACAAAGGATCTTCACCTGAAGCCGAACGCTCATCCTGTTGCCCTGCCTCGCCGGATCGGACTGCTCGGCGGCACTTTCGATCCGATCCACGACGGCCACCTCGCGCTCGCGCGGCGTTTCGCGCACGTGCTGAAATTGACCGAACTCGTGCTGTTGCCGGCCGGCCAGCCCTGGCAGAAAGCGGACGTCTCGCCGGCCGTGCATCGGCTTGCCATGACGCGCGCGGCGGCTAGCGAACTCGCGTTGCCGGGCGCGACCGTGCGTGTCGCGACCGACGAAATCGAGCACGACGGCCCGACTTACACGGTCGACACGCTGCAACGCTGGCGTGAACGTGAAGGCGAGGATGCCTCGCTTGCGCTCCTGATGGGCGCGGATCAACTGGTGCATCTCGACACATGGCGCGACTGGCGGCGCCTGTTCGACTATGCGCATATTTGCGCGGCCACGCGGCCCGGCTTCGACCTCGCGTCGATTCCGCCCGTGGTCGCAAAAGAAATCGACGCGCGCCGTGCCCGCGCCGACGTTCTGCAAGCCACGCCCTGCGGCCACTTGCTGATCGATACGACGCTTGCGTTCAACGTTTCGGCCACCGACATTCGCGCGCATCTGCGCGAACAGGTAAGCCAGCGGCTCGCCCTCGCAGGCGACGAACAGCAAGACCAGGCGGCGAGCCATGTCCCCACCGCGGTGTGGGACTATATTCTTCAACATCATCTGTACCACCGGTAACCTCAATGGATATTCGCAAACTGCAACGCGTGATCGTCGACGCTCTCGAAGACGTCAAAGCGCAAGACATCAAGGTGTTCAACACCAGCCACCTGACCGCGCTGTTCGATCGCGTGATCGTCGCGAGCGGCACCTCCAATCGCCAGACCAAGGCGCTCGCTTCGAGCGTGCGCGAGAGCGTCAAGGAAAACGGCGGCGACATCGTCAGTACCGAGGGCGAGGACGTCGGCGAATGGGTGCTGGTGGATTGCGGCGACGCGATCGTGCACATCCTGCAACCGGCGCTGCGCCAGTACTACAACCTCGAAGAAATCTGGGGCGACAAGCCGGTGCGCATCAAGCTGTCCACGCCGGATCCGTTCGGCGGCGCGCGCTCGAGCGAACCCGATGAAGACGAGGACGAGGACGAACTCGAAGCAGCGCCGGCCGTGAAGAAGCCCGCGCGCAAGACGGCCGCACGCCGCAAGTAAGTCAGTCAGCCGGCGGGCCGCGGGCGCTTCACAACGCTCTGGTCCGTGATGACATTCGCGTTTTTCGATCCGTCATGAAACTGCATATCCTCGCCGTCGGCCACAAGATGCCGGACTGGATCGCCACCGGCTTCGACGAATACACGAAGCGCATGCCGCCCGAGCTGCGCATCGAGTTGCGCGAAATCAAACCCGAGCAGCGCTCGTCGGGACGGCAGGCGGACAGCGTGATGGCCGCCGAGCGGCTGAAAATCGAAGCCGCGTTGCCGAAGAACGCGCGCATTGTCGCGCTCGACGAACGCGGCAAGGACTGGACCACCATGCAGCTCGCCGGCGCCCTGCCCGGCTGGCAGCAGGACGGCCGCGACGTGGCGTTCCTGATCGGCGGCGCCGATGGGCTCGATCCTCAGTTGAAAGCGCGTTCCGATATGCTGCTGCGCGTCTCCAGCCTGACCTTGCCGCACGCGATGGTCCGCGTGCTGCTTGCCGAACAGCTTTACCGCGCGTGGACCATCACGCAAAATCACCCCTATCATCGCGTGTGAGCGAACGCGGCTGCGCGGAGAATGCGCGGGCGCGAGCGCGGATTGCGTCGAGGATTGCCGGCGCATGTTGCGGGTGCTTGTTGCGGGTGCCGGTTGCGGTCGCGACACCAAATCGCGCCTCGTAGTCGCGCCTCGTATCGCACGTAGAATCGCGCCTTCGCCATGTTGTTCGGTCCGCGCAAGATATCCGCAATGAAGGCGTCTGTGGAGGCGGCCGATTTGCGGCGTTAAGCGACGCGTATGCTGGCGTGCACAACAACGTGCGCGCGGTATGCGTCGTCATGCTCGCACTAACGATTTTCCCACCGCACCGATCGACGCCCGACGCCCGTCGCGCCCTCACGCAATCCGCTTCATCGAGACCTGTTCATGTCCACGTCCGCCGCTTCGCTGCATCCGTTCGTCTACCTCGCTTCGCAGAGTCCACGCCGCCAGGAGCTGTTGCAACAGCTCGGCGTGCGTTTCGAACTGCTGCTGCCGCGCCCCGATGAAGACGCCGAAGCGCTCGAAGCCGAACTGCCCGGCGAACGCGCGCACGACTACGTGCAGCGGGTGTGCGTCGCCAAGGCGCATGCGGCGCGCGCGCGCCTCGTGGCCGGCGGCCACGCAGCGCGGCCGATTCTGGTTGCGGATACAACCGTCACGATCGACGACGCGATACTCGGCAAGCCCGTCGATGCCGACGACGCCGTCGCGATGCTCAAGCGCCTCGCCGGCCGCGATCACGAAGTGCTGACAGCCGTGGCCGTGGTCGATGCCGAGGGCACGTTGCTGCCCGCCGCGCTATCCGTATCGAAGGTGCGTTTTGCTGCACTGCACGCAGACGCGATCCGCCGCTATGCGGCGAGCGGCGAGCCGCTCGGCAAGGCGGGCGCGTACGGTGTGCAGGGGCGCGCCGCGGAGTTTATCGAGCATATCGACGGGTCCTATTCAGGTATCATGGGTTTGCCGCTTTTTGAATGCGCTGCCCTCCTGCGTGCAGCGCGCATCGACTTCTAAAATAACACCATGAATGAAGAAATCCTGATCAATGTCACGCCGCAGGAAACGCGCGTCGCGCTGGTCCAGCAAGGCGCCGTCCAGGAACTTCACGTCGAACGAACGCTGTCGCGTGGCCGCGTCGGCAACGTCTATCTCGGCAAGGTCGTACGCGTGTTGCCGGGCATGCAATCCGCCTTCATCGACATCGGTCTGGAACGCGCCGCGTTCCTTCACGTCGCCGACATCTGGCACCCGCGCATTGCCGGCGAGCCGCAGCATCAGACACCGCATCAGCCGATCGAGAAAATCGTCTTCGAAGGCCAGACGCTGATGGTGCAGGTCGTGAAGGATCCGATCGGCACCAAGGGCGCACGGCTATCCACGCAAGTGAGCATTGCCGGGCGCACGCTCGTGTATCTGCCGCAGGAGCCGCATATCGGCATCTCGCAGAAGATCGAGAGCGAAGCCGAACGTGAAGCCGTGCGTGCGCGTCTGACCGCCGTGCTGCCCGCCGATGAGAAAGGCGGCTACATCGTGCGCACCATCGCGGAAGATGCGACCAGCGAAGAGCTGGCCGGCGACGTCGCGTATCTGCGCAAGACGTGGGCGACGATTCTGTCGCAAGGTCAGCGCATGCCGCCAACCAGTCTGCTGTATCAGGATCTGAATCTCGCGCAACGCGTGCTGCGCGATTTCGTCAACGACGAGTCGTCGCGCATTCAGGTCGACTCGCGCGAGACGTATCAGATGCTGGCCGATTTCGCGGCCGAGTTCACGCCGGCGGTGTCGTCCAAGCTGCACCACTACACCGGCGAGCGGCCGCTCTTCGATCTGTACAACATCGAGGCGGAAATTCAGCGCGCGTTGTCGCGCCGGGTGGATCTGAAGTCAGGCGGTTATCTCGTGATCGACCAGACCGAAGCGATGACGACCATCGACGTGAATACCGGCGGCTACGTCGGGGCGCGCAACTTCGACGATACGATCTTCAAGACCAACCTCGAAGCCGCGCACACCATTGCGCGGCAATTGCGTCTGCGCAATCTGGGCGGCGTGATCATTATCGACTTTATCGATATGGAGAACGTCGAGCATCGCGATCAGGTGCTGGGCGAATTGAAGAAGGCGCTGTCGCGCGATCGCACGCGTGTGACGGTGAACGGGTTCTCGCAGCTCGGCCTCGTGGAGATGACGCGCAAGCGTACGCGTGAGTCTCTCGCGCATGTGCTGTGCGAGCCTTGTCCGGTTTGCCAGGGCAAGGGGCAGGTCAAGACGCCGCGAACGGTGTGCTACGACGTGCTGCGCGAGATTCTGCGCGAGTCGCGGCAGTTCAATCCGCGCGAGTTTCGCGTGGTGGCGTCGCAGCAGGTGATCGATCTGTTTCTCGAGGAAGAGTCGCAGCATCTGGCGATGCTGATTGATTTTATTGGCAAGCCGGTGTCGCTGCAGGTGGAGTCGAATTTGAGTCAGGAGCAGTACGATATTGTGCTGATGTGACTTTCAGAAAGGCGCCATGCCTGACCAGCGTTGAAATACTCGTGCAAATGCCTTCTCCGAAGGTATAGCCGAGCGTTTCCGCAATCTCGATCAAGGTCGCGCAAGAAGACTTTTCAATCGCATTTCTCGGCGATCCCGATGCTTTAACCCGGGTTTGCCGGACGCGGCAAATCGCCGTTCCCTCCGTTGATATGCTGGCGCCCCCCTTTCTGAGTGGGGTAAGGCGGCGCTTGCCTGCGTTAAGCTGCATAGCCGATCTGAACGCCCCGACGCTCGAGTCGCACGACGCAGATGAAACCGATGTTCAGTGCGGGACTGGGAGGTCGAGCAGGCCTCCAGGGTGTACATGCTTGTGCGCTAAGCAATACACCTGGTGAAGTTTCCGTTCTGCGTGCTCAGAGACCGGGCGACCGCTAGCGGCTATGTCTCGCCGACGAGCCCCCACGCTGCAATATTTCGCCGTACCGCAAGCCAAACGAGGGAGACCAAGATGTCCATGAAACCATTGCGTGCAGTCGCTTGTGCCATGGTGATTGTGGCTCTGCCGAATGTTCACGCGCAGACCATGAAGACCGCCCCCATCCGGGTGACTGTCGACAATTTCCCGCGCAGCGAATCGGACCGCTACTTCAGCCTGACAGTAAAACGCGGCGGCTTCGGCAAGTTCTTCCATGGGCGCGAGTTCGTGCCTGTGGGCAGCAAGACCGTGGTCCGCCCGAACCGCGATACGCTGTACTCGAGCGCGGTATTCGATCTCGATGCCGGGCCAGTCACTGTAACCCTGCCCGACGCCGGCACGCGGTACATGTCGCTCGCAGTGTTTGACGAAGACGGCCACGTCTTCGGCGTGTATCACGGCGGCGCCAGCCACACATTCAACAGAAAAGACATCGGGACCCGCTACGTCCTGCTGGGTGTCCGTACGCTGGTCGATCCCGACAAGTCCGACGACGCGAAGCAGGCATGGACACTGCAAGACGCCATCCGGGTTGAGCAGCCCAATGGCCCGGGTCGCTTCGAGGTTCCTGGCTGGGACACCGCGAGTCAGGACACTATCCGCAAACTGCTGATCGCCCTCGGTACGACCATTCCTGATTCCCGGCGGATGTTCGGCACGGCCGCCGAAGTCGACCCGGTGCGACACCTGATCGGAAGCGCCATTGCATGGGGTGGGATTCCGGAAAAGGATGCGTACTACCAGCTTGTCACGCCGGAACGAAACGACGGCACGACGGCTTATCGTCTCGACATGTCGAATGTGCCGGTGGACGCCTTCTGGTCGGTCACCGTGTATGACGCAGCCGGCGACCTGCACCCGAACCCGGACAACGCATACTCCATCAATAGCCTGACCGCAAAAAAATCGCCGGGCGGTTCGACGACCATTCGCTTCGGCGATTGCACGCCTGGCGCAACCAATTGCATCGCCATCATGCCGGGCTGGAACTATATGGTCCGCTTCTATCGTCCTCGAATTGAAATTCTCGATGGGAAGTGGACGCTGCCGGAGGCAAAGCCCATCTCGTAGGTGGTGAGGTTTCCTGCATATCCATCTGTCGAACCGGCTCAACCTCAGTACACTGTCCCAGAACGGATGATCAAACGTCCAGACGGAGACACAGGATGACACGAGTTCGCGTGAACGGCTTCACCATCTCGCTCGATGGCTACGGAGCAGGCCCAAACCAGGACATCGACAATCCGCTCGGCATCGGCGGAACGGATCTACACCACTGGTTGATTCCAACACGCACGTTCCAGCGGTCCTTGTTCGGCAAGGACGGCGGCACGACCGGGGTTGACGACGACTTCGCCGCTCGTGGTTTTGAGAATGTCGGGGCCTGGATTCTCGGGAGGAACATGTTCAGCCCCGATCGCGGGCCTTGGCCGGACATGAGCTGGAAAGGCTGGTGGGGGGACAATCCACCGTATCACGTTCCGGTCTTCATCATGACGCATCATGCGCGTCCACCCATCGAGATGGAAGGCGGCACGACATTCCATTTCGTCACGGGCGGTGTTCGGGAAACGCTTGAAAGGGCACGCGAGGCGGCCGGTGGAATGGACGTGCGCATCGGCGGCGGACCGAACACCATCCAGCAGTATCTTCGCGAGAGCCTCATCGATGAACTGCACATTGCTATCGCACCGGTCCTGCTCGGTCAAGGAGAACGGCTGTTCGAAGGGGTTGACTTGCGGGCTCTGGGATACGAATGCGTCGAATTCGCAGCATCGGAGAAGGCCACGCACGTCGTCCTACGGCGCCAGGGGCGCGCGGACGCCTAACAACGGGTTGCAGCGGCCGGCGTCATGCGTTGCTTCTCGTACAGCGGATCGTCTCCTTCGCCTAATCGAACGCCCGCTCCGAGAACCGTTCGATCCAGAGCGCCAGGCGGTCGGTCGCAAAACTGGCAGCGCGTGTGCCGGCGCGGCAGACGATGGTGTCGCCTTCACGCACGCATCGCAGGGCGCCGCCGGCTTCTTCCAGCCACAGCAGGCAAGCCAGCCAGCCAGCGTGCTCGGCCGATACAGGCTGAGCCACGGGCCGGGTGAGGAACTCACTCAACGTGGCCGGCGAAGTCCAGATGAGCGCGTCCCCATCGCCGCGCACTGCGGCGCCGAGAACTTCAGTGAAAACCTGCACCGCCTCTGCAGCGCTACGCCCCGCATTCTGCGTACGCAACTGCGCCAGACGCGTGCTGACCGCATGGCCGAAACTGCCGCTGCCTTCGCTCTCGACGCGCACCAGGTCGGCGTAGTCCATCCGCTGCCAGTCCGGCTCCACATTGCGCGTACCAGCCAGGTCGGCACCGGCCAGGTAAGTCTCCACCGGCTGGAAGCGGCCGGGGCCTATCAGGCTGGCGCACAACGTTTGCACGATGCCGATGCGGGTGGCCACGGTCTGCGTCTGCAGCACGCTCAGCTTCTCGCGCACGAGCTGGTCGCGTTCCTTGCGCAGTCCCGCCAGCTCCAGCGCCTGCTTCATCTCCATGCGCAGCGCGCTGATGTCCCAAGGCTTCTTGATATAGCGATGTATCTGGCCCTGGTTGACGGCCTCGACGGTCTGGTCCAGCTCCGAATAGGCGGTGGTCAGAATCCGGACGATGTGCGGATAGCGCTCGCGCGCGTAGCGCAGAAGTTCGTTGCCATATTCGCCCGGCATGCGCTGGTCGGACACCAGCACGGCCAGGCTGGCGGCGTGGGCATCCAGCATTGCCTTGCCGTCCTCCACGGAGGCGCCCGTCACCACCGGCGCGATTGCGCCGATGGCGCGCTCGAAGTATTTGACCGCGGTGGCTTCGTCATCAACGAACAGAATCGCCGGGGGCGGTGTCTGGTTGGCAATCGTATCGCTCATGGGTAACTCCTGATTCGATCTTTCAAATTTGGGCATTCCAGCGTCACGGTCGTGCCGGCGCCGGGCGCGGATACGATCCTGATCCTCCCGCCGAAGGACTGCATGACGCGGTTGCAGAAAATCATGTCGCAGCCGCTCGCGCCGACGCTCGTGATAACCGGGCCGACCCGCAAACGCCGCGTCATTTCGGGCGCGATGCCGTGGCCGTTGCCGCTGACGCCAGGACCTCGCGCACCGTGGCCACGCCGAGCGGTTTTTCCAGGATGCGAAATACTTCGCCAGAATCAACCGCTCCCGGGAGCGCGTGGTTTTCCGCGTAGGCTGTCACGAGGATTCGCACGATATGCGGATACTCCTCTGAGACCTGCCGCAGCAGATCGTCGCCGTGCCGGCCCGGCATGCGGAAGTCGGTCACCAGGATCGTCACGCGCGCACCTTCGCGGCGCAGGATCGACAGGGCCTCGTCGGCGTCGCCGGCGAGCAGCACCTCATACTCACGGCCGGCCGAGCGCGCAAAGTACTTGCGAGCCAGTTCCTCGTCGTCGACATACAGGACAGTGGGCCGCGCTTGCTGGGTCTCTTTCATCTCGACATCACTCCAGACGCGGCAGGTCGAAGTTGAACGCTGTCCACTCGCCCAACTGGCTTTCCGCAAACAGTGTGCCGCCGTGCCGCTCCACCACCGCATAACTGATTGACAGGCCAAGGCCGAGGCCCTGGCCGACTTCGCGGGTCGTGAAGAACGGTTCGAACACCCGCGCCAGATTCTCCGCGGCGATCCCCGGGCCGTTGTCGCGCACATTCACATGCAGCCGGTCGTCCCGCCATTGCGCCGTGACATGGACCTTCGGCGATACGGTGCCGGCCTTCTGCATGGCCAGAGCGGCATTCGAGAACAGGTTGATGAGCACGCCGATGATGGCGGCTTCGTCGCCCAGCACAAGCGTGTCGCCAGGCAGCTCGCGCGTGACGCTCACGCCGCGCAGTTCATGCGCGCTCAGCCGGATCGACGAGTCAAGGGCCTTTTCGAACAGGAACGGCACGTCGTCCGCCGCCGCGCCGGGCTTGCGGTAAGCAAAGGTCTTCAGGTCCGACACGATATGCTGGATGCGGTGCATGCCCTGCTTGACGTCGGTCAGGCACTCCTGCAGCGACGCGCTGTCCTTGACCTGCGGTTCCTCCATGGCTATTTCGATGGCCATCAGGCAGAAGTTCACCGGGTTGTTGACCTCGTGGAGCAGCCCCGCGGACAACGTGCCGATCGCAGCCATCTTCTCCTGCTGCAGCAGCTGGCCCTTGATCTGCGCGAGGTTTTCATTGGTCAGGGCGAGCTGGTCGTTTTTGTGCGCCACCTCATCCTTCAAACGGAAAAGCTGGAAACGGCCCTTCTCGTTGAAGTAGGTGTAAATGGAACTGGCCAACGCGCAGAAGAAGATCAGGATGAGCTGGAACTGAAACTTGCTTGGGTTCTGGATGCCGCCCGGATGTGCCGCGCAGGCGACGTAATAGAGCAAGACGGTGGCCAGGCCGAATGCCAGCGTCTGCCAGTAGCCGGAGGGGAACAGGATCCCGACCGCGAAGATCGTCAGCATGAGTCCGGCATAGAACAGCGACTCCCCACCCTGGGTGACATAAATCATCCACGAGATCATTGCCTGCGGCAGCAGCAGCCAGAAGAAGGTGATGACCTGCACGTGGCGTTTGCCCGTTTGCGTGTAAAGCGAGAGCAATGCGAGGCCGATGGCCGCGCTGGTCAGTATCCGAACGATGGCAAAGCGCTTCTGCTCGGCCGGATACACGACATAGTCCAGCGCCACGCCCATCAGCACAAGCACGATCACGGTCAGACCGCCGGCCTTGCTGCGCAGCAACCGGTAGTCGCGCAATTCTTCACGATAGTTCGACTGTAGCCCAGCCAGCGATGTCGTCATCTCAGGCTACTTGCTGCTGGCCGATCACCACCTCGGCGAACACGTTCACGCCGGTCGCGTCCGTATACAGGCGCGGCTCGCCGCAGTTCTCCGGCATGATTTCGGCCATCTGTGCCTCGTTGCGATAGATCAGGTACCACTCCAGCACGTGCTCCATGCTGAAGCGCTCCGGGTTGTCGGCGTGGACATTGGTGACCAGCAGGCGGCCGCCCGGCCTGGTGCGGCTGGCGAAATGCTGGTTCAGCCGGGCGCAGACCTTGTCCGAGAGATAGTCGAACAGGCCGGCGCAATAGACCGCGTCGAACTCGCGAACGTCGGGTGCGTCCGCATCCATCCGGCGCTTGAGCAGGTGGTGGACCGAATCATGGGTATAGCTGATGGTCATGCGCCTGGACGTTTTCTGCGCAATGGCGCCCAGGCGGTCGCGGGTCCAATCGAGTGTTTCCTGGCTGAAGTCGAGCAGTTCGAACGTCAGCCACTCCGGTTCGTCGTATTCATGCATGAAGCGCTGGATTTCCTGAGCGGGGCCACAACCCACGTTCAGGACCCGGAACGGCCGCCGCGCGGCGCGCGCTTCATTGGCAAGCCGGGTCAGGTAGTCCACCAGCAGTTCGACGCGATTGCGGTGCGCGCGTGCCACGGCCGTTTGCAGGAAGGCCGCGTTGACGATCTGGAAATACGTGCTCGGGCCCTGGCGGGGATCGTCGAGCATCTGGTTGACCATCTGGTAGTCGCCGGCATAACCCAGCGGCTTGGTGAACGTGCGGAACACAAAGGGTGAACGCAGCAGCAGCGGATGCAGCGCGGCCTGAGCAAAGGCACGGTGCGCCGGCGCGAGTTCTTCGTCGACCAGACGTGCCTCGCCTTCGAATTCGTCGAAGTAGACCTTGGTCCTTTCCATCAGCGGCGATGCCAGTTCGAGGAAGAAGTCCTCGCGCAGGCTTTTGCCTTCCTTCGGCATGCTGTCGGCCAGGTCCGCCTGTTCGACCCAACGCGACATGTCCGAGAGAAACGCCCGGATCTGGTTGACCGCGATCTGGTAGTCACGGCGGATCTTGAAACGCTCGGCCCAGTCCTGCGAGAAGCGGCGCGCTTCCTCCCCGACCGCGCGCGCTTCCAGCGTGCCGCCGCTCAGTTCTCGCCACTCGGCGATCAACGTCACCGAGACAATGGCTGTCAGGCCGGTGTTGACCATGCTGATCACGACCGCCTTGCCCGAATAGGCGTGCTCAACACCCATCTTGACCGACAGGTCGCTCAACACCTCGCTGACCTGGACAATCGAGTACGGGTTATAGACCTCCATCACCAGGGACTTTCGCTGAAGATTGATGATCGTGCCCCGCACCTGCTCGCCCTGCGAGTTGAGGAAGCTCACTACCGGATCGATTTGCGTTTTGGAATACACAGTATGGCGGCCAGGAAAGTACCACGAGAAGTTGGTTTGAAATCTGGTGCTATACCAGGCCGGCAGGCGGCCGGTTCAGCGTCGACGGTGTCCTCAGGTCCAGGTGACGAAGCGTCGCCATCGGTATTTCTGTTGTCGCCGCAGCAACCCGTTCTTTCCGGGTGGCGTACCCCTTCCTCCCGAACTGCATCGGCCGGACAAGTTGTGCGTTTGACTTGTCCGCATCGTCTTGCGACAGCACGTGTGCTAATGGGCATCACGGTCTTAACGAGCTCGTTAGCCTGGTGGGCCTGAAAGCCGGCTTCGAAGCAATACGGCCCTTTGCGATTGCAGCATTCTACTGATAAAAAAGAATGCTGTGGTCCCATGCGGATTGCGGCGCATGGGACCAGAGCGACCTCGACTTGCAATCGCAGGACCCGCACCCGCGAGGCGCTTCACGGCCCTCCGCTGCCCACGGCAAACCCCGAACGAACCCTCAATTTCCTTCTTGACCGCGCTCCGCCGCGAGGCGTATAACCATCCCACTGGATGTTAATTGGATGGCCATCAGATGGCTACCGGAGTGTAAATGTCAAAACTCAAGCTCATCGACGCTTCACGCCCGAAAGGCGGCGAAACCGAAAAAATCACCATCAACCTGGGCCCGATCGACCTCGGCCAGATCGATTTGCTGGTCGAAGAGGGCTTTTACTCGAACCGCACCGACCTGATCCGCACGGCGATCCGCAACCAGATCGCGGTGCATGCTCAGGCCGTCGCGGAGACGGTGACCCGGCGCGCCATGGTGCTGGGCATGCAGCACTTCTCGCGTCAGGACCTCGAAGCGGCTCAGGCCGCGCACGAACAACTGGACATTCACGTGCTAGGCCTCGCCAGCATCGCAGCCGATGTGCCGCCCGAGCTCGCGGCGGCCACGATTGCATCGGTGGTGGTGCTAGGCGCGTTTCATGCGTCGCCCGCTGTCAAGGCGGCGCTTGCCGGCCGCATCAGCTAGGCGCGGCGCTCGACTCATTGCCGTGGCTGAAGCAGCGACGCATCAATCGACTCGCTCACCCACGCCCCACACAGGTCTACGCAACCACCATGAAGATGAACGAAGATTTCCTGAAATCGATGACAGATGCCTTCGAGCTATTGCGCACGAAGGGCCCGCAGGAAGCCACCGCGGCGGTTCAGCGCGCGCTCGCGGGCGGCAAAGCGAACGAGGGCCGCGCGGACCACTCCCCAGCATCGAACACGCCGAATGCCAGCGAATGGGCGCAAGCGTGGAAGCAAATGCAAACGCAAGCGCAGGCGCGCCCCGCTCCGCACGCCCCCGGCGCGCCGTCTTTCGAAGCCGACTCGCCGGGCACCTTCAGCACGCACACGTTCAGCAACGCAGCGGGCCAACGCCAGTACAAGCTCTACGTGCCGGCTGTCTACAACAGCGAACCCGTGCCGCTGATCGTCATGCTCCACGGCTGCACGCAGAACGCCGACGACTTCGCCGCCGGCACGCGCATGAACGAAATGGCCGAGCGTCATGGCTTTATCGTCGTGTATCCGAATCAGGCTCAAGCGGCCAATCATTCGAAATGCTGGAACTGGTTCAAGCCTGCCGATCAACTGCGCGACCAGGGCGAGCCGTCGTTGATCGCCGGCATCACGCGAGAAGTGATGGGTGGCTATCGAGTAGATCCCGCGCGCGTGTACGTCGCGGGTCTGTCGGCGGGCGGGGCGATGGCGGACATCATGCTGAAGACGTCGCCCGATCTCTACGCCGCGGCCGGCGTGCATTCGGGGCTCGCCTACGGCTGCGCGAAGGACTTGCCTTCGGCGCTCGGCGCGATGAAGGGCGGCAAAGCGCAAGGCAAACGCGCACATGGCACGCCGCAACGTCCGCTGATCGTGTTTCATGGCGACGCTGACACGACGGTCCATCCGTCGAACGCGGCCGAGATCGTCGCGGCCTTCGACGCCGGCACCACCACCCTCAGCCAGCAATCGGGCGCGGCAAGCGGCCAGCGTGCCTATACGCGGCAACGGCATGTCGCGGCGAACGGCGTGGAAGCGGAGTCGTGGTCGATTCACGGCGCAGCTCACGCGTGGGCCGGCGGCAGTCAGCGCGGTTCGTACACAGATCCGTCCGGTCCCGACGCCACCGCGGAAATGGTGAGGTTTTTCCTGGCCCATCCACGCGGGCATTGAACAATCGGCGCCTCGCCATCGACCCACTCAAGCGAGCGCGCGCGCTTGCTATGCGAAAATGAAGCGTACCGTTCGTGGAGCACGCATGGCAGACCTCAACTCTTCCGCGTCTTCGACAGTCGAAGCCGACTGCGCGAGAGAACCTATCCAGATTCCCGGCGGCATCCAGCCGCACGGTTTTCTGTTCAGCATTTCGGCCACCGGCACGCTGCTGCAAGTCAGCGCCAACACGGCAACGTTGACCGGCTTACCCGCGGAACACGCGCTGGGCCAGCCGATCGCGCAAATCGTCGGCGACGAATGGGCAGAACGCATTGTCAGTACGCTGGCCACGCACCAGGAAGAAGGCATTCCGCTTTACGTCGGCTCGATGAACGATCCGCGCGCGAACGTCGCCGGTTCACCCGCCGCGCCGTTCGCCGTCATCGTGCATCGGTATCAGGGCGTCGTAATCGTCGAACTGGAACCGGCACGCGGCACGCTCGACGTGTTCTCGTCCATGTACCCGCTGGTGCGCACGTTCATCAACCGTCTGGAAGACGTGCAAACGGTCGCGGGACTCGCGCAACTCGCCGCCGACGAAGTGCAGCGCATCACCGGTTACGGCCGCACGCTGGTCTACAGCTTCGACGGCACCGGCAGCGGCCACGTGATCGCGGAACATGTCGAGCCGGGTTATGCGTCCTACGCGGACCAACACTTCCCGGGCTCCGACATCCCCGCGCAAGCGCGCGCGCTCTATGTGCGCAACCGCATCCGTCTGATCGCGGACGCCGACTACCGGCCCGCGCCGCTCGTGCCGCCGCTGCATCCGTCCACCGGCCGGCCGACGGATCTCACCTACGCGTCGCTGCGCAGCGTCTCGCCGGTGCACGTGCAATATATGAAGAACATGGGCACGCTGTCGTCCATGTCGATGTCGATCGTGGTGCGCGGCAAGCTGTGGGGACTGATTTCCTGCCATCACGACACCGCGCGCGTCCCGCCCTTCGAGGTGCGCACCGCGTGCGAACACATCGCGCAAGTGCTGTCGCTGCAGATCGAAGCGAAGGAGGATCACGCGGAAGCCGAGTACCGGCTCGAACTGCGCCGCGCGCTCGCGCGCCTGCTCGCGGTCATGGCCAATACGGACAGTTTCACGGACGCGCTTGCCGGCGATCCGCAAGATCTGCTCGGACTGACCGCGTCGGACGGCGCGGCGATCGTCTTCGACGGGCGTGTGCTGCTGGTCGGCACCACGCCTTCCGAGCCGGAAGTGTCGAAGCTCGTCGAATGGCTCGACACGCAAGTAGACGACACCTTCGCCACAGACACGCTCGCTACCGCATACCCGGCGTTGCCGGTTAATCCTGACTTTGCGGGCGTGCTCGCGGTATCGATTTCCAAGCTGTTTCGCAACTACGTGCTGTGGTTTCGCAAGGAAGTCGTTCAGACGATCAAATGGGCGGGCGATCCGCGCGTGAAACTGGCCAGCCTGTCCGCTTCCCTCTCGCCGCGCGAGAGCTTTGCTGTCTGGACCGATACCGTACGCGGCCGCTCGCCGGCCTGGCGTCCCGCCGAACTCGAAATCGCGGTCGAGTTCCGTACCGCGCTGCTGGGCATCGTGCTGCGCCGCGCCGAGGAACTCGCCCAACTGGCGCTCGAACTCGGGCGCGCCAACAAGGAACTCGAAGGTTTCTCGTACACGGTATCGCACGACCTGCGCGCGCCGCTGCGGCACATCGTCGGTTTCGGCGACCTGCTGCGCCAGATGGAAAGCGAGCGCCTGTCGGCGCGCGGCAATCATTTCGTCGAGCGAATCATTTCCTCGGCGCGCTTCGGCGGCAAACTCGTCGACGATCTGCTCGCCTTTTCGCAGATGGGGCGCGCGGCCTTGCGTCCGCAATCGGTCGATGTGAACGCCATGACCGAAGCGCTCATCGCGGACGAAGTCAAGGACGCGCCCTCGCGCGACATTGCATGGCGCGTTGGCGCGCTCGGCCATGTGACCGCCGACGCCGTGCTGCTGCATGTCGTGCTCCGGAACCTGATCGAGAACGCGGTAAAATTCACGTCGACCCGCGAGCGCGCTGAAATCGAAATCGGCCGCTATGCGGGTGACGGCGAACTGGCCGGGCAGGATGTCTTTTTTGTCAAAGACAACGGCGTCGGCTTCGACATGCGCTACGTCGATAAACTCTTCGGCGTGTTCCAGCGGCTGCATCGGGTCGAGGAATTCGCCGGTACGGGAATCGGGCTTGCTGGCGTCAAAAGAATTGTGGAGCGGCACGGCGGTAAAGCCTGGGCGGCGGCCGAAATCGACAAGGGCGCAGCGATCTATTTTTCGCTTCCCCACGTATTCGCCGCCGCCCCGGCTGCGGGAGAAAAATCTCCCGCGGCGGCCATGGCGCGACTAACCGCGTTGGCGCCGGGCAAGCGCTTTCGCCCCGTGCCGAAGGAGTCGAAAGATGAATCAAAATGAAGGACACAGCGTGCTAAGACCTTTCCTGCTGGTTGAAGACAATCCCAACGACGTGGAGCTCACGCTGATCGCGCTCGAAAAAACGCGCCTCGCCAATCCCGTCGTGTCTTTGCGCGACGGCGAGGAAGCCTTGCAATATCTGCGCCGCGAAGGCCAATGGGCGAACCGCTCGGAAGACAATCCAGCGGTGATTCTGCTCGACAAGAAGCTGCCCAAGATCGATGGTCACGAGGTGCTCAAAGCCCTGCGCGCCGACGACAAACTCAAGCGCATTCCGGTGGTGATGCTGACGTCGTCGCGCGAAGAAAGCGATCTGTTGCGCAGTTACGATCTCGGCGTCAATGCCTACGTGGTGAAACCCGTCGCGTTCGACGATTTCATGGCGGCGATCAACGACCTCGGCGTGTTCTGGGGCGTGCTGAACGAGCCGCCGCCTTATCCACGTTGATGCACGCTGAAACACGCTGATCCACGCTGATTTGCAGCATCGATCGACCACGCTAGCGCGCTTCATCACCGCGCACTAGCGGTACGCCGGCAGCCTCACCCGAAACGTCGCGCCCTGTCCCGGGCCGGGGCTTTCCGCGGTGACCGTGCCGCCGTGCAGATCCACCAGGTTCTTCACGAGCCACAATCCCAAACCGAGACCGGCCACGCGGCCAGAACCATCGGCACCGAACTGCTGGAAGCGTTCGAAAATCCGCTCCATCGATTCCCGATCCAGACCGAGCCCGGTATCGCGCACCGCGACTTCGACACACTCGGCGTCGGCCCGCACCGACAGTTCGACGGTGCCTTGCGGGCTGAATTTCACCGCGTTCGACACGAGATTCCAGACCACCTGCTTCATGCGGCCTTCGTCGGCGAGCACCGTAGCGGACGCCAGATCGTCCGCAATCAGCCGCAAGCCTTTGGCTTCGGCATGCATGCGCATATCTTCAGCGATGATCCCGGCCAGCGCGCCAAGATCGACGGGCTGCAAATTGACCGACAATTTGCCGGTCACGATCGCGCCGCTGTCGAGCAGATCGTCCACCATATGCGACAGTTGCCGCGCGTTGCGGCTGATCACGCTGGTGGCGCGCGCCAGATGCGAAGGATCGGCTGCGCGCTGCAACAGATCGGTCCACGACATGATGGCCGAAAGCGGCGAGCGCAGTTCGTGGCTGACGGTGGTGACGAAATGATCCATTGCCATGGCGAGACGTTCGCTATGCTCGCGCATGCGTTTCTCGGAAGCCGCGATCTCCCGCTGCTCTAGTTCGGCTTCTTTCCGCGACGTGATGTCGAGCGTGAAGCCGATGATGGAACTCAAGGTGCCGTCCGGCAGGAAACGGCCGACGCCGCGCACGAGGATCCAGCGCACACTGCCGTTTGCCCAGCCGACCCGGTAATCGACTTCGAAATGGTCGTGGGCCGCCAGCGCCTGATTCATCGCATCACGCAAACGGGCGCGGTCTTCGGGATGCACGATTTCGTCGAACAGGCGCGCTGCGGTCAACTCCGCGTTCAACCCCAGACCGAGGTTCAACTTGCATTGATCGGTGCAATCAATCGCACCGGTCACCGGATCCAGTTCCCACGCGCCCAGTTGCGAAAACGTCATGGCAATCTGGAAGCGCTCCTGCTGCTCGCGCAATTGCGCCCTGGCTTCATCGGCGAGGAGCCGGCGCAGTTGGGCCTGCGAGCGCAGCTTCGCGCGCTCACGCTGGTCGCGTTCGTAGTCGGAAACGCGCTCGGTGACTTCGCTCACACGCAGCGCGATCGCGCTGGCTTGTCCGTCACGCGCGGGCAACAGGCTCGCCTTGATCGTCCAGTAGCGCGGCAGCCGGGTTTCGCTCTCGCCGCCTGCCCCCGCGTGACCGGGCATTTCGTAGCGAAACAGCGGCGACCATTTCGACTCGCCAGTGGACAGCTCGCGCAAGGCAGTGGTCAGCCACGCACGCCGCGCTTCCCGTTGCTCGGACGAGCCGAACTGATTAACGTCGAGAATCGATTTGCCGAGCAGATCGACCGCCGACTGCCCCGTCAAGTGCAGATAACGTGCGTTGGCGAGCAGGATCTCGTAGCGGTGGTTGAGGATCAGGTAGGCCTCGGGCAACGCCTCGAATGCGGCGGCTGCGTCGAACTGGCGAGTCGGCGAGGAAGGTTCCTGGTGGCGGCTGTCCATAGGTGTGTTCCGGTCGCGCTTCAATCGGCGTTCGCGCAGGCGGCCGTGACAGGGCGCCGCGCGAGTTCGATCAGACGGTCGAAGGCATCGGCCGCGCCGCGGCACGCTTCATCGATCAGGGTGGAATGGGCAACCTCCGCAGCCATGGCGCGATGGAAGGCCTGCCAGCGCGCGGCGAGCGATTCGCGGCCGGCTTGCAGAAAGCCTAGCGGATGCGGCGCGAGGCGGTCTTTCAGGCGCGCATACAGCACCGCGCCGCCGAGTTGCGAACCTTCGATCACATAGCAGACGCCCCAGCGATAGGCAGCACTCGCGCCGCCTTGCCAGCGGTGCGCGTTCCACGCCGCCGAGGCGGCGCGCTCCTGCGGCAGCGCCGATTCATGCGCGAGATCGGCGTCGATCAGCGCCAGGCGGTTGATGCGCGCTGGAAGCAGCGGCGACTGCGGACCATCGCTGAAAGTGCCCAGCCAGGCTTCGAGCGGTTCGAGCCAGTCACGCAGAATTTGCAGGTGCGCGAGATAGTCGCGCAATGCGACGCTGTCGACCGACAGCGGCATGATTTCGTGCAGCAGTTCGTGGCGTTCAGCGGTCGCGGCGCGCAGCGCGACAAGCGCAGCGGGTAGTGCGCCGGCCGCCCCCTCGTTTCCACCCGAAGACGAGCGGACAGTGGTTTCAGATGTGTCGGTCAAACGTCAAACGAGTCCGGTTCATTGTGAATGAGCAGTGAACGATTATAGAGGCGGTCGCCAGACGGCACGCGGTGCGATTGGTACGGTGTGCCTCACGCCCGTCTACGGGCCGTCGGCGCCGGCGCGTCGCTGTCGCACGGTGGCGAGGTGCAACGCCCGCGGCGAACTACGCCGCTACCGGGCAACCGGCCTGTTCGAGCGCGGCCTGCGCGTGCTCGTGCAGGTCGCCGCTGGTCAGCGACGCGTCCGGCGTGCGCACCCACGCCGCGATGCGCAGCGTCGCGCCGCCATCGTCCGGATAGTCCGCGACCGTCACGATCGGCGCGAGCGTGGCACCGCCCAGCACGCGCGGTTCGTCGGCGACGAGTTTCTTCAATTCGCCGATCGCGGCGTCGACGTCCTTGCGCTGCGCGAGGCCCACTTCGACCTCGATGCGCTGCGTGCCGCCGCTGCTGTAGTTGATCACCGGATTGCTCCAGATCTGGCTGTTCGGCACGAACACGGCATTGCCGTCGCCGCGTTCGATGCGGGTGGTGAAGAGCCCCACTTCGCGCACGATGCCTGCTGCCGCGCCGCTGCCTTCGATCACATCGCCGACGCGAAACGGCCGCAGCATCAACAGCATCATGCCGGCCGCGATATTTTGCAGCGTGCCTTGCAGCGCGAGCCCAATTGCGAGACCGGCGGCGCCCAGCACCGCAAGCACGCTTGCGGTCGCGATGCCGACTTCGCTGAGCGCCGCGATGAAAACGAGCACCCGCACGGCCCAGGTGCCCATGGCCGCCAGCATCGGCGCGAGGGTCGGGTCAGCATGTGTGCGCGCGAGCGCGCGGGCGAACATGGAGCCGACGCGGTTCGACAGCCACCAGCCGAGCGCGAGGATCAGCACGGCCAGCACGATATGCAGGGCGTCGTGCGTCAGCGTGACGAGCAACGACGGCTGGAAGTGAAAAAGTCGGGTCAGGAGATCGTTCATCTTGAGTCTTCGGTCCGTTACGGTATAGGTACCCTGACGCAAGGAAGCAGGTTACGTTCCCGCTCTTCACTTTTCATGTGCGAAGGCACGCGACTTGCTCCCATATCCGAATACGCAAATATGCGGAATGCCACCGTGGAGCGTCACATGTCCCAACATCTGAAATCTGGCGACCGTGTCAGCTGGAACACGCCGCAAGGTGTCACGCACGGCAAGATTGTGCGCGTCATTTCTACCCACACGACCGTGGATGGCAGAACCGTCGATGCCTCCACATCCGATCCACACTACGAGGTGCAAAGCGAGAAAAGCGGCAAGCATGCCGTTCATCGCGGCGACGCGCTGCATCGACTGAATAATTGATAGGGATGGCTAAGCACATGCAGGCGCACGGCAATCCTTGCCGCCCGCCCTCCGGCTTCAGAGAGTGCCCAAGGGCCTCAACAGATTACGCAGTGCCGCAACGGTGATCGGCCGCGAAAACCAGAAGCCTTGCGCTTCATCGCAACCGAGCGCTTCGAGTTGCGCGGCCTGCTCCGCCGTTTCGACGCCTTCGGCCGTCACGCGCAGTTTGAGCGCGTGCGCCATCGCGATGATGGCGCCCACCAGCGCCGCGCACTGCGGATCGGTGCTCATGCGCATCACAAACGAGCGGTCGATTTTCAGGCGATTCAACGGAAAGCGCGTCAGATAAGCGAGGCTCGAATAGCCGGTGCCGAAGTCGTCTACCGCCACCTCCACGCCCAGATCGCGTAATGCAAAGAGCGTCTGCAACGCCTGTTCGGTGTCGCCGAGCAGAACGCCCTCGGTGATTTCCACTTCGAGATACGACGGGTCGAGTGCGGCATCTTCCAACGCCTCGCGGATGGTCTCGAACAGATTGTGCCGCTGGAACTGCTGCGGCGAGACGTTCACCGCGAAGCGCGGCAAGTTGCCCGTCAGCCGCAGCAACTTGCCGGCATCGCGGCACGCGGTCCGGATCACCCACTCGCCGATCTGCTCGATCAAGCCCGCCTCCTCCGCAACCGGCACGAATTCGACGGGACTGATCAGGCCGCGTTGCGGGTGGTTCCAGCGCAGCAGCGCCTCCACCTGCGCGATATGGCCGTTGGAGAGCGTGACCTGCGGTTGATACACGAGATGCAGTTGCTGACGATCGATTGCGTCGCGCAACATGGTCTGCAGTTCGAAGCGGCGCGCGGCCTGGCCTTCGAGCGCGGTGGAAAAGCGCCGCACCGCATTGCCGTTCACCGCCGAGGCCGCCGACAACGCCACGCCCGCGCGGCGCATCAGCGTAGGCGCATCGCCGCCGTCGGCCGGATACGCCACGATGCCGATGCTCGCGGTAATGTTCAACGCGGTGCCGGCGTAATCGATCGCCTCGGCAATGCGGCCCAGCGCTTCGGCGGCGAACGCATCGGCCGCCGGGCCGGTTTCGTTGACCAGCAATGCGAACTGCGTGCCGCCGATCGAGGCGATCGTGCCGTCGTTCGGAAAAAGACCGCGCAACCGTTCGCCGACGATTTGCAGCACGAGTTCGGCCGCATGCAAGCCGAGCGCGTCGCGCAGTTTGCGCAGATGATCGAGCTCGGCGATCAGCACGGTAAAACCGCTGCCGCTACGCTCGCAACGCGCGATCGTGAGTTCCAGCCGTTCGGTGAAAAGCGTTTGATTCGGCAGGCGGGTCACGCCGTCGTGATGCGCGACGTACCAGAGACGCGCTTCCGATTGCGCGTAACGCGTCATGTCGATGGCGATGCCCACATACAGCGCGGGACAAGCGGTCCGCGCGGGCTCGGTGACGAGCGGCGCCAACGCCAGCACAACGCGAACCGGCGTGCCGTTGCGTCGCAAGAAGCTCCACTCGCCTTCATAGCGCGAAGTCACCATGGCAAGCGACGGCAGTTCGGCGCGACGCTTGGCCAGTTCGGCCGGATCGAACAAAGACTCGAAGGTGCGCCGGCCGATCAGTTCTTCAGCCGCCAGTCCCGTCAGCTTTTCGAAAGCGGCGTTGACGCAGTCGAACGTGCCGTCCGCAGTGCAGGTAAACATGCCGTAAGGCGCCGATGCAAGCGCGGCATCGCGCGTACGCGTTTCGGCGTAGAGGGGGACTTGCATCGCGCCGGCCTTTTGATTTTCCTGAGTAGTGAGAGCGATCGAGCGTGTTCCTGACGCGTGGGCGCAACCAGTAGAGCCTCGAAATTCCGGTCCGATGTTTCGGGCAACCGTGCGTATGATAACGGCTTTCGCGCCCCCGCCGAATTGGCCGCCCCGCAATCTTCGCGGCAATCGTTTCCCTTGGTGTAATCCCCGATCTTCGCGAGCGGCACGCTTGCGCGATGCGTTGCGCGCGCTCACCGGTTGGCCGTACGAGTGGAACACCACGAGCAGGACGTCGAGCAGCGTCACACTGATTGATGAGTTTGTCGGTGACCTTGGCGGCGAACGCCACCGGTTGCCAGTAGCGGCTGAGAATCTCCCAGTCGTGGCTATCGAAAGTGCAGTTGTGGGGGTAAAGGCGAGGAACGTTGGAATGTCGGCGGGCTGGCGGTCGCAGTGGCAGTTGCAGCGACGGAACCCATGCATGTCTCCAAACCTGGTGAGGTTCGTCGTGCTCATGAGTTGTTTCGAGCGCGCGGCAGAGAACGATAGCGGGATGAGGTTCACCGACCCATCCCCTGAACTGCATTGACTCTATGTACGGAGAAGCATACGGCGCCGCCCCGTCGCCGCTGTGTTTTTTACGCAGCGCGCGGCAACGCCGCTTCGATAAACACCGCGCATAGCGCTTCCATGCCCTTCGCGTCTTCTTCGTCGAAGCGCGCGACGCTCGGACTGTCCACATCCCACACGCCGATCAGCGTGCCGTCCGGCGCGACGAGCGGCACGACGATTTCCGATTGCGAAGCCGAATCGCAGGCGATATGGCCGGGAAACTCGCGCACGTCGCGCACCACCTGCGTTTGCCGCGTCTGTGCAGCCGTGCCGCAGACGCCCTTGCCGAGCGGAATTCGCACGCACGCCGGCTTGCCCTGGAACGGTCCGACGACCAGTTCCTTACCATCGTGGAAATAAAAGCCGGCCCAGTTCAGATCGCTGAGCGAATGAAACACGAAGGCGGAAAAATTCGCGGCGTTGGCGATCCAGTCGGTTTCGCCGGCGAGCAGCGAGCGCGCCTGCGCGACCAGTTCTTCATAGTGCGCGGCTTTGGGCAGATGCGAGGCGGAGGAGACTTCGAACATGACGGCGTCCGTGATGAAAGCGGAAAGAGGAGCAGCGAGTCGTGCAGTTTAAAGCAAGCCGCCATTTCCTTCACGGCATGCCGGCGCCGCGCGACGACGGGCGCACAGAGTCAAGCCCTCTTTCGTTCCGGGTCCGTCAGGCCTGCCAGCCTCGGAACCACGCGACAATACACGACGACTACTGATCGACGCCGATGATCACGCTCGACGCCTTGAAGATTGCCGTCGCCGCTTTGCCGTTCGCGAGGCCGAGGCGATCGACGCTCTCATTGGTGATGATTGCCGCGATCTGCGCGCCGCCGGCACTGATCGATACTTCGGAATTCACCGCGCCCTTCGTGAGCGCCGCCACCGTACCGGCGATGCAATTGCGCGCCGACACCTGATTTTGCGCGACGTCGACCATCACGATCACCGACGAAGCCTTGACCAGCGCAAAAGCTTTCTTGCCCACCGCGAGGCCGAGCGACGCCGCGCTGCCGTGGGTGATGATCGAGACGATCTCAAGGCCGTCCTGAGTGCGCAGCGTGACTTCGTCGTTCACGGCGCCGTGTTTGAGTTCGGTGACTTCGCCGGCGAATTGATTGCGTGCGCTGGTTTGCATGTTGTTCCTCTTGATCAGGCGGCCTGGTGCGAACGTTGTTTCGAGGCCATGCGTTGGGTTGAGCATTGAGTGTAATGAAACAGGCGCCGGCTGCGGCAGTCTGCGCGTGAAGCACGGTATCGCGCAGCCGCTATGGACGATGCGAACCTCCAATGCATCCGCATAAGCATTATGCATGGGTGCGCGCAACGCTGTGCCGCTACAACGTGCTGCACAGTGCGCCGACACCGTATCATCGTGCCCTAGACCTTCTTCGCCGAACCTCATGCCCGTTGCCGTCCTATCCCGCGTTGCCGCCGCCTGGCCGAACGCCTGCCGTGCCGCCGCGCTGTGCGCCGCCGTCGCGGCGATCGCCGCCTGCAGCAACCCGTCGCCGACGCACGACACCCATGCGCCGCTCGATACCGTCACGCTGTTTCCCATCGCACACTACGACCAGAACGTCGATCACTGGCTCGAACCGGACAGCCCGGGCTACGACCAGCCGTTCCTGAGTCCGGCGGATCAGCAGGCGCACTTCACAGCGCTCTACGCGCGCTATTTCGGCACCGGCACTGCGGCGCCCTCGCCGTGGAATGCCAGCTACGTCACGATGCGCGTCTACCGGCAGCAAGGCGCGGACATTGCCGCATTGCAGCAGCGGCGTATCGACCGGTTCGACAACACCGGCAAGAGCGGCGCGGACATCGGCTACGGCGAAAATTTCCGGCCGCACGACAAGGCGTGGATCGACGCCATCGCGCAAAACATGAATGTCGCGCAGTTCACGCAGATGGCCGTTTATCAGCCGCGGCGCCGCGCGATCGCCACCGGCAACCTGATGGTGCGCGAACTGCCGACCACCGATCCGTCGTTCTACGACCACCATCTGGCCGGCGAAGGCTATCCGTTCGACAACCTGCAGATCTCGGCCGTGCGTCCCGGCACGCCGCTGTATGTGCTCGGCGGCAGCGTCGACGGCGCGTGGCATTACGTGCAGACGCCCGACGTGCAGGGCTGGGTGCGCAGCGACGGCGTCGGCATGGCCGACGATCGCTTCGTCGATACATGGCGCGCCGCAACGGGCAAATCGCTCGGCGCGGTGATCGTGGCGTCGGCGCCGGTGCGCGACAGCCGCGGCGTGTTCCGCTTCGACGCGCCGGCCGGCACGCTGCTGCCGATCGAGCCCGCCAACGCCGCGCGGCCGGCGCAAGCCAAGCCTGCGGCGAGCGACATTGGCGCCGTAGCCGGGCCGGCAGCCGCGCGTCAAATACTCGTCCCGGCCCGCGACGCCGACGGCCAGGCGTTGATCCGCAGCGCCGCCCTGAGCGACGCGCAAATCGCGCCGGCGTCGCTCGCCGCCACGCCGCGCCATCTGGCGATGCTGATGAAAACGCTGATCGGCCGCCCCTACGGCTGGGGCAATAGCGGGCTCTACAACGACTGCTCGTCGGAACTGCAAAGCATCTTCGCCGCGTTCGGCGTCTGGCTGCCGCGCCATTCGTCCACGCAGATGAGCGCCGGGCGCATGATCGATCTGTCGTCGTCCACGCCCGCGCAGCGGCTCGACTATCTGGCGCAACACGGCGAACCGTTGCGCACGCTGATCTACATCGGCGGCCACGTGATGCTGTATATCGGCAACACCACCCGCAACGGCAGCGCGGTGCCGGTCGTCTATCAGGACGTATGGGGCTTGCGGCCCGCCGACAACAGCCGGCGCGCGGTGATCGGCGGCTCGGTGATTCTGCCGCTGTTCGAACACATTCCCGAAGACGCCACGCTGCAATCCCTCGCGGCGACGCCGACGTTCCAGATCAGCATCCTCGGCGCGCCGGCGCCGTCCGCCGCGCCGCCGGACGAGGACAATGCCGCCGGTTGAGACGCGCGCCAAAAAATATTTTTTCCGGAGTGTCGATTCAACGGTCATGTACTCGTCGTAACGTTGAAGACCTGACTCGACGAGTCGGTCTTTCAACTCACGAACCTGTTACTTCAAGGAGTCGCCGTCATGTCCAGCAACGCTGTCAAACCGATCCCCGAGGGAATGCATTCGCTCACCCCGTATCTGATCTGCGCCAATGCCGCCGAAGCCATCGCGTTCTACACGAAAGCCTTCAACGCCGTCGAACAGGTCCGCCTGCCGGGCCCGAACGGCAAGGTCATGCACGCCACGCTGAAGATCGGCGACTCCATGCTGATGCTGACCGACGAATGGCCCGAGCACCAGTCGTTCGGCCCGAATACGCTGAAAGGCACGCCCGTCACGATTCACTACTATGTGGAAGATGTCGACGCCAGCTTCAAGCAGGCAGTCGACGCCGGCGCGACCGCCGTGATGCCCGTCACCGACATGTTCTGGGGCGATCGTTACGGCCAGGTGAAAGACCCGTTCGGCCATAGCTGGTCGTTGGCCACGCACAAGCGCGACCTGAGCCCGGAAGAAATCCAGAAAGGCATGATGGACTGCATGAAGTAAGGCACGGTCCGCCCGGTGAGAAGGAGGAGAAACGTCATGCAAAAGATTGCGCCGTGCCTGTGGTTCGACGGCAATGCCGAAGAAGCGGCACGCTTCTATACGTCCGTGTTTTCCGATTCCCGCATCGCCACCACAATGCACTACACGGATGCGGGACCCGGGCCGGAGGGCGAGGTGCTGGCCATCACGTTCGAGATCGAAGGCCAGGAGTTCATGGCCCTGAACGGCGGCCCGCAGTTCCCCTTCACGCCGGCGATTTCGCTGTTCGTGCACTGCAAGTCGCAGGAGGAAATCGACCGTTACTGGACAAAGCTCCTCGACGGCGGCAAGGAGTGGCAATGCGGCTGGCTTCAGGACCGCTTCGGCGTCTCGTGGCAGATCGCGCCCGACGTACTCGGCGAGATGCTGCGCGACCCGGACACAGTCAAGGCGAGCCGCGTGATGAAGCAGATGATGAGCATGGTCAAGCTCGATATCGCGCCGCTCGAAGCGGCTTATCGCGGCGCCTGAAGTACGCCCCTGACCGCGCGTCGCCGGCGTCGGCGCGCGGTCCGCTTGCAACGCGCCGAGCACTCACGGCGCAGCGCAGCGAGCTTGCCGGCCTGGGACGCGACGCCTCCATCTTTGATAGGATCGGTCTCGGCTCATTAACGGCGGGACATGAACGGTGCGCGTCAACCATCAGGCTTTCTTCTGCTCGCTGTTTGTCGCGCGTCTCGCCGATCAGGTCCTGCTGTTTCTCGTGCCGCTCGTCGTCTTCCAGACCACACATCAAGTCTCGTGGTCGGGCCTCGCGTTCTTTATCGAAACGCTGCCGCGCTATCTGGTGTTTCCTTTCTTCGGCGCCTTGTGCGACCGCATCTCGCCGCTCAGGTTGATGCGCGTGAGCCAGACGGTGCGGGCGCTGGCATGTTTCGGCGGCATACTCGCTTATGCGTTGTTCGGCGGCATCGGCTGGTTGATCGCGCTCTCGGCGGTCTGCGGCGTGTTGACGAGCCAAGGCTTGGTCGCGCGTGAAGTCATGCTGCCGCAAATCTTCAGTACGCAGCAGTTTCAGCGCGTGCTTGCCTACTCGCAGTTGGCCGATCAGTTGGGGTTCGTGCTCGGTCCGATGCTCGCCGCACTGCTGCTCGGCTTGTGGCGTTGGGAATGGGTCGTCGGCGCAACCGGCACGCTGTTTCTCCTCGCCGATGCCGCACTGCTGCTGTGGCACCGCACCAGCGGTTTTCGCGCCGCCGAGCCGCCGCCCCCGGCGCCGGGCCACTGGACGCTGCCGCTGCGTATCGCGCTGCGGCATGTGCTGATGCTGCCGGGCCTGAAGAAAGTCGTGCTGCTCGCCGCCGCTGAAAATCTGGTGATCGGCGTGACGCTCGCCACGTCCGCCGCCATGGTGACCGGCCTTCATGCGCAATCGAATCGCTACTATGCCGGACTGCAAACAGCCGGCGCCGTGGCTACGGTGCTGATTCTGTTGACGATCGCACGCGCCGCCTGGCCGGCGCGCACTTTGGGACTGGTCGCCTTCGTCTCGATCTGCGCGGGCGGCGTGATCGCCGGCGCGAGCGCGGCGCCGTGGGGCTATGCGCTCGGCTTCCTGCTGATCGTCGGCTTCGACAAGATGTTCAACGTCTACATCCGCAGCGCGCGGCAACAAATCATTCCAGCGCAAGACTACGGCAAGACGACCGGCGTGGTGATCCTTCTAAACAACATGACGCAGCCGCTCGCCGGCTTGCTGGTCAGCGTATTCTCGGCGCGCACGCAAACCGGGCCGCTTATCGTCATTCTTTCGCTGACGATGGGCGGCATCGGCGCGGCGGTGTCGATCGGTGCGGCGCTGGTGCGGAGGAAGCAGCGCGCACTGGCGCTCGGGGAATGAAGTCGCGTTGGCTCACCCGAATGCCGTGATTCATATCGGACGCTGGGCGCGCCATTACATCGACTTTCTCGCCTACGCACCTTTCAATAGGCCAATCAAAATTTCTTAAAAAAATTCGATTTGCATAATTATGCATTCGCAATTGCCACCACTCTATAGTCACGCAAAATTATCAATTAGAAAAAAATACCGCATTTAGGTAATTGCCCCAGCCATCATTCAGAACAAATTTCCCGCCCCCTCCTCAAGATCCAATCAGGGCGAGCCTCTTACGCGGAATTCGATATCAATTCATTACGCAATAATTTGTACGATCCAGAAAGTCTGTGTAGACTAATTTTCATCAATCCTATTGACTACTCACATAACGCGATTATCCAGCACGGCATTTTCAGTAATTCATCCCGTTATCTGGCGGGTTCGATTCTAATGACCGCGCAATGACAACCGGTGTTTCGTAGGCCCGAGAGAGAGGTAGCGTGATGAAACAAAAATTGCTGTCATCCAGCTTGATCGTCGCCTTGATGTTCGGCTTGCCTTTGCAGCTCGCGCACGCCGCGGTTTATTCGAACGGCACCGCAGTCACCACCTTTACCGTCACGCTCACGCTCAACGCCAATTGCTCGATCAGCGCCAACCCGCTGAACTTCGGCACGAACGGCGTGCTCGCCACCGCCATCAACCAGCAGACCACGGTTGCCGTGACCTGCACCAACACCACGCCGTACAACGTCGGGCTCGACGCCGGCACCGTCACCGGCTCAACCGTGACCAATCGCCTGATGGCCGGCACCGCCACCGGCAACACGTCCACTACCGTCGGCTTCCAGCTGTATCAGGACGCCGGCCACACCACGGCGTGGGGCAACACCCAAGGTACGAATACCGTCAGCGGCACCGGCACCGGGTCGGCGCAATCGATTGTGGTGTACGGTCAGGTGCCCGCGCAGACCACGCCGAAACCTGACACCTACCAGACCACCATCACCGCCACGGTCTACTTTTGACGCGTCGTGCGAGCGCCATGAGCGCGCCTCGCCGGCTCCTGGCGGCATGCGCCTGCGCGTGGTGTCTGAGTCCGACATTCGCGCACGCGGCCACGCTGCAGATTTCGCCCGTCATGGTCGACATGGCGGCCGAAGCCAACGCCACCGGCATCACGCTGAAAAACCCCGGCGAGAAGCCGCTGTTCGGTCAGGTGCGCGTGTTCCGCTGGGATCAGGCTAACGGCGACGACACCCTCACGCCGACCCAGGACCTCGTCGCCAGCCCGCCGCTGATCCAGATCGCCGGCCATGCCGACCAGTTGGTGCGGCTGGTGCGCACCGCGCCAGCGCCATCCGCATCCGAGCAGGGTTATCGCGTGCTGATCGACGAGTTGCCGGAAGCCGACGCCGCGCCGACCAGCGGCGTGACGATCCGCCTTCGCTACTCGGTGCCGGTGTTCGTCGAACCGGCCGTCGACGTCGGCCAGCCCAGGCTGTCGTGGCATCTATCGCGCGGCACCGGCGAGCAAGCCTGGATGCTGCGCGTCGACAACACGGGCCGTAGGCGCGCGCAAATCGCCGCCGTGCAATTGATCGACAACGCCGGCAACGCCTACCCGATCAACAAGGGACTGCTCGGCTATGCGCTTGCCGGGCGTCAACGGCACTGGCCGATCACGCTCCCCGACAACGTCGCGCAGAACGGTCCGCTGAAGGTGCGCGCCGCTGTCAACTCTTTGCCGGCTGAAGCCAGCGTGACTGTCGAGTAAACATGCGAGGGCATAAGACAGCCGGCGAGCACACGCCGCCGGCCACGAGCGCGCCCCGGCCATGGGGAACGGACACGATCGACCGCCATTCAACCAATGAGAATGACACGACGGCGAATACGTCTTGGATGGAAACCGCATGCCATCGCGCTCGCAGCCACGTTGTACATGCTGGGCATGGACCGGGCCGAAGCGCAGCCTTCACTGCAGTTCGCGGATACGGGCGTCGATGCGCGCACCGACTCGGACGTGGACATGGGCGGCCGTCACGCCGATGCCCGCGCGCCCACGCCAGCCGCCAACGTGGACAGCGCAAGGTCTGTCACAGCGAAGCCCGCGCAAGCTTCCGCTGCGGGCCGTGATCTGTATCTGGAAGTCATGCTGAACGGCCAACGCACTTCTTTGATCGCCCACTTTCGCGAAAGCGACGGCCGGCTCAGCGCGACGGCCAGGGATTTGAGCGACATCGGCGTCGCCACGGAGAAGCTCGGCGCCGCCGACACCGCCACGCTCGAACTCGACCAGATCCCTGGCCTGCGCTATCACTACGACGCCGGGCGTCAGAGCATCGACCTGCAGGTGCCCGACGCCATCCGCAAGCCATACACGTTCGACACGCGCGAGCTGGCGCAGACGCCGAACGCCACTGCGTCGCGCGGCTTTCTGATCAACTACGATGCGTTCGCGCAAACCGACACCAACGCGCAGTTCGCACTATGGAGCGAGCAACGCTACTTCGACCCGGCCGGTGTGTTGAGCAACACCGGCATTGCGTATCTATATCGCGATCTGCATCGCTACGTGCGATACGACACTTCGTGGAGCAGGTCGAATCCCGCGGCGCTCAGCACTACCCAGTTCGGCGACACCATTTCGTCATCGCTCGACTGGAGCCGCTCGATTCGCATCGGCGGGTTTCAGTGGCGCAGCAACTTCGCGCTGCGCCCCGACCTCGTGACCTTTCCCGTGCAGGCGCTGTCGGGCACGGCCGTGGTCCCGTCGGCGGTGGACCTGTATATCAACAACGTGCGCCAGTTCAGCGGCAACGTGCCGAGCGGACCGTTTATCGTCAACAACGTGCCGGGCATCACCGGCGCGGGCGAAGCCACCGTGATTACGCACGACGCGCTCGGCCGCACCATTTCGACTTCGCTGCCGCTCTACGTCGATACGCGCATGCTGGCCGCGGGCCTGTCGAGCTATTCGTTCGAAGCCGGCTTCCTGCGCCGCGCATACGGCATCGATTCGTTTTCCTACGATCCGCGTCCCGCCGTCAGCGCCACCGCGCGCCGCGGCATGAGCGACACGCTGACGCTGGAAGGCCACGCGGAAGCGACCGGCGGACTCGCCAATGCGGGCGCCGGCGCGCTGGTGCGCATAGGCATGGCGGGTGTGATCAATGGCTCGGTGTCGGGGAGCGCGGGTAAGCTGAACGGCATCCAACTCGGTCTCGGCTATCAACTGATCGAGCCACACTTCTCGATCGACGCACAAACCTTGCGCGTGTACGGCAACTACGGCGACCTCGCCGCGCGCGACGGCACACCCGTGCCCACCGCCACCGACCGCGTCACGCTGGCGTTGCCCTTCTTCAGCCGCCAGACGCTGTCGCTTAGCTACGTCGGCTACCGTTATCCCGGCGTGCCGGCGTCGCGCATCGGCTCGCTGTCGTACACGCTCAACTTCGGCAATCTCGCGTCGCTCACGCTCAGCACCTACAAAGACTTTCTGCAGCACAACGCGCAAGGCGTGTTTCTGACCGCGAGTTTCGGGCTCGGCAATAACACCGCGATCAACGCGAGCGTGGGCCGCCAGAACGGCCAGTCCACCTACAACGTCAACGCGCAGCGTCCACCCGATTACGCCGGCGGCTGGGGTTGGGGCGTGCAGGCGGGCGGCTCCGGCGCGGTGCCGTACCGTCAGGCGCAGGCGCGATATCTCGGCAGATATGGCCAGGTGACGGCACTTGCGCAGGACATCGACCGGCATGCGGGCGCCTCGCTCGACGTCACCGGCGCGATCGTGCTGATGGACCGCACCGTGCAACCGGCGCGCCGGATCGACGACGGCTTCGCGCTGGTTTCCACCGACGGCGCGGCGAGCGTGCCGGTGCTGCACGAGAACCGCGTGATCGGTACGACCGACCGCGGTGGGCATCTGCTGATTCCCGATCTGAACGCGTACCAGCACAACCAGGTCGGGATCGACAGCATGAATCTGCCTGCCGACGCGCGTATCGCCACGACCGCGATGGACCTCGTGCCGAAGTCGCGTGCCGGCGTGCTGGCGAGCTTCCGCGTGTCGCGCTATAGCGCGGCCTCGGTGATTCTGCGCAGCGCCGACGGCCACCTGATGCCGCCGGGCACGCGCGTGCACCACGTGGAAAGCGGGGTGGACACGATCGTCGGCTACGACGGCCTGACTTTCATCGAAAACCTGCAGCACGACAATCATCTGGAAGTCGAGAACGGCTCCGCGACGTGTAGCGTCGAATTCATCTACGAGCGCCCTGCTAACGGCTCGTTGCCGACCATCGGACCGCTGACCTGCGGCGCGCGTGGTTCCAACGCGGCAGCGGATGCAATGTCGGCCGCTGCGACGAATGCAGCGATGAATGCAGCAGCTAATGCAGCGGCAACCGCAGCAATGAACGCTACAGCGAATGCCGCGGCGAATGCAGTCACGGATGCCGCGACAAACGTGAAGGCAGCGCAATGAGGCGGTATCTTTTTGCCCTTCCTGCAACGCGTTCTGCTCGACAGCCTGCTGCCGCACGCAAGAGCAGCGCAATGAAACGGCTCCTGCTGCTCCTCGCACTATGCGCCCTGCTCGGCATCATGCCGCGCCACGTTAGCGCGCAGACCTGCACGGCGAGTCCGTCGGCGCTAAGCTTCGGCAACGTGAGCCCCATCAGCCTCAGCGCCGTGGCCGCAACCGGCAGCGTCACGGTGCAATGCACGTGGCCCGCGGTCACGCTGACGCCGAGTGTGCAGGTGTGCCTGAACATGGGCGGCACGACGCCGCGCCATCTGAGCGCCGGCAGCAACCAGCTGCAATACGATCTGTACCAGGACGCGGCGCATTCGCTCGCATGGGGCTCGAGCACGCTCGGCACGACGCCGATATCGCTGACGCTGGAGAAACCGGTGAGCGGCACGACCGCCTCAGCGACGGTCAATTTCTACGGCCAGATCGCCGCCAATCAGCCGGCCGTGCCGACCACAGGTAACAGCAGCACCAGTTATTCACAGACGTTGAGCCAAACCTCTCTGACCTACGCCTTCTTTCTGCTGCTCGGGCCGACATGCGCCTCGCTGACGACGAGCGCCGGCAGCTTCGGTTTCACCGTCAACGCAACGGTCGTCAACAACTGCCTGATCAGCGCGACGAACATCGCGTTCACGTCGACGGGCGTGCTCAGCTCCGCACTCAACGCGACTGGCGCGATCACGGCGCGCTGCACCAACGGCGACGCGTACCGGATCGCGCTCAGCAGCGGCTCGAGCGGCAACGTCGCGGCCCGGCAGATGCAGCGCTCAGGCGGCGGCGGCACGGTGAATTACCAGCTCTACACGGATTCAGGCCACACAAGCGCCTGGGGTGACGGCACGGCCGGCACCACGATGGCCACCGGCACGGGTAGCGGCAATGCCCTATCGATCAACGTGTATGGCCGCGTGCCGGCACAGAGCACTCCCATGCCGGGCAGCTACAGCGACACGATCACCGCGACGATCACTTTCTGAGGAAAGCCCGATGCGAGGAAACCACTAAAAGTTGACGGTCCAGACGGTGTGTTGCGTGTCGTGGGTGGCGACGAATTCGACTGGCTGCGTCGCGTTGCGTGCAGTGTCGGCTGGCGTGCCGGGATCGAACCCGGCCTGCGTGATCTGGAACGGCGCCCCGTGGATACAGGACACCTCCGGCTGATTCGCCGTACTGATCAGCGCGTCGGCGGACTGCACGAGGCAGGCTTCCTGCACGGTCAAACTTACCGGGATCGAAGCGAGCTCCAACGGCGCAGCCTGCAAAGCATGCACCGACGGCATGGCGAGCAGAATGACTGCGGACGTAGCGGCTAAAGCGCGGAACATCATGCTGTTGACAGATCAGTTCGTGAAGCGGGTGTGGATGCCGAACATGTCGGCATTTCACGTCTGAAACTTTAGATCTTTATCCGCCACGCAGCTAGACAGGCTCGCACACCACCGCGAATTTCAACAGCTGCGTGGGCCCGAACGCATTGCTGAGCGCCACGTCGGCCGCGTCGCGTCCTCGCGCCATCAGCACACGCCCCGTGCGCGGCGCGTTGTTGCGCGGGTCGAACGTCTGCCAGCATCCGCCGACATAGGCCTCGAACCACGCGGCGAAATCCATCGGGGCGTACGGCGGCGGCAGGCCGACGTCGCTGATATAGCCCGTGCAATAGCGCGCCGGAATATTCATGGCCCGGCATAGCGCCACGGCCAGATGCGCGAAGTCACGGCACACGCCTTTGCGCTCCTGCCAGGCCTGCCATGCGGTCTTGGTCGAACGCGCAAAGTCGTAGCCGAACACGATGTGGTTGTGCACGTAATTGCAGATCGCATCCACGCGCCCGCGGCCGAGCGGCAGCTTGCCGAAGGTCTGCCACGCGAATTCGGAGAGCAGATCGGTTTCGCAATAGCGGCTGCCGAGCAGAAAGACCAGCGTGTCGTCGGGCAGCATTTCCACCGGATGCTGTTCGGTGTACGGCGGCCGCGTCTCCGGCTCGGACGATACTTCAAGCACCGCGCTCGTCGAAAAGGAAATCTTTCCCGGCGGCGCCACCAGCCGGCTGCACAGATTGCCGAACGAGTCGCGATACTGGCTGATCGGCACCGGCGGATCGACCGCCAGCAAGTCGGGATTCAGCACTTCTTTCGCATGCGAATAGTGGGTGTTCAACATCAGCATCATCGGCGTCGGTTGCACGCACTCATAGACCAGCTCGTAGCCAACGCGCAATTTCATCGCGGCGCCCTCTTCCAGTTGAAACATTCAATTGACGCGCACGGCGAGCCGCCCGAAGCGGCACTCCCCGCAAACACGTTTCGATTCGACACGCCGTGACTCGCGGCGCGCGTTCATTCGATCTTGATCGCCCTTGCTCGTCCGTATGCGCCGGGCTTTGACTGTCATTCGCCTTCCGTCACGCTCACGTCCACCTGCAAACCGCGAAACGAATGCGGCGCGCCATGCCATGTGCCCCACAAGGGCAGCGCCTGATAGGCGTTCCACGCCACCGCCACGCGAATCAGATGGCGATTGCCGACGATGCTGTTGGTCGGATCGAAATCGACCCAGCCGGCGCCTGGCAAATAGATCTGCAACCACGCGTGCGTCGCGCCGCCGCCTTGCGTGGCGCCGCCGCCTTGCGTGGCGTCGTGCTCGGGAACGAATATGTAGCCGCTCACGAAGCGCGCCGCGAGGCCGAGCGAGCGCACCGCGTCCATCATCAGCACGGCAAAATCGCGGCAACTGCCGCTGCGGCTGCGCAAGGTGTCGCCGGGACGGTTCACGCCTTTTTCCGTGCGCCGCACATAGAAAAACGTGCTCTTGATTTCGAGCGTCATGGCGCGCAGGAGCGCCATCGTGCCACTGCCTGCGGCGCCGCGTTTGCTGCCTGCGGCGCTCTTTGCGGCAACACCCGCGGTCGGCACGAAACGGCGCGCCCACTCGTCCACGTCGCTGTCCGGATACTGGCGGCTGCGCGCGTTCACGAGATCGGACGCTTCCTCGTTGGTGTAGGCGAACGGCCAGTTCACCGCATACGGTTCGAGCGCGTAATCGGGCATCGGCGCTTCGAAGTGTTCGAGTGTCACTTCGCTGTCGAAGCGCAATTCGTTCGCTTTGTCCGCGAAACTCGCGACCGCCACCGAGTTGTCGAACACGTCGTGCAGCCAATGCAGCCGCGACGGCACGGGCGTGATCACCAGCTTGTTGGTGACAAGACGCAAATCGTGGCTCGCGCGCGGCCGGAACATCATGCGATGTTCGCCGAAGCGCACGGGTTCCGAATAACGGTAGACGCTGACGTGGCGCACCGTGAAACGCTGCGGCTCATTCATCCGGCCGCCCAATGGATGCTGCCGGGTTCATCCTGTCCATCGCGTTCACGCTTGTAAAAAGCCGCGGCCACAGCGGGCAAAAAGCGCGCAGCGCGGTTTTGATCTTCAATGAGCCACGGCCGGATAGCGGTGTGGTCGAGTGCTCTCAAACAGAAACTAACGGGTTGAGCATACACCCGCCATATTGGTTGAAAACATTCATTTGGCCCCGGCATCGCGCGCGCGAAGTTATCAACAGAATCTGTTTGCAAATCTGTGCATAACCATTCGGCAAAAACTGCAACCTGTTGATGCGATTGCCATTTCTACCGCAACGCCGAAGTTGGGCAGCACGCGTACGAGGCGCGCGTCATTCGCGCACCGTGGCGCGCGCCGCGTCGTCGGCAACGTGTGCGTGACGGGCCTCTTTACGCCATTGCTGACGCGAGCGAACCATTCTGCGCACCGCGAGCCGCGCCATCTTGACCCAGCCCGAAGGCCGCGGGTCGGCCAGCATGCTGAGCGCCCGCGCGTAGTCGAGCGTGAGGCCGGGTGTCCATGCCATCGTCGCGGCGCGCTTGCGCACTTGCGCGGCGACCCACAATTCGGGCGTTGAGATCACACGCAGAAACGGCTGCCAGCCGCCAAGATTGCCCCACACGCGCGCCGAGGCGCCTTCGATCGCTGCTTCCAATGCGCGCGAGACACTGCTCGAACAGTTGCGATGCGTGAGGTTGTAGGTCGTGTCCTTTCGATAGGTGTCCCAGAAGCGGGCGAGGCGTACCGGATCGTAGTTGCGGATGCGCACCTGAACCGTCGACGGACACCACGCCTTGGATTCCGTCGGGTAATCGGGCTGGAATAGCCCCGGCACGTCGTTCTCGCGCGTGGCACGCAGAAGACGCGCGAAATCGTCCGGCGAACGATCGATCTCCACGCCCGGATACAGACTGATATAGACGCCCTCGGGCGATTCGAGCGCGGCATGGCCGGTCGATATCACGCCGTTGCGATCCACCGCCGCGATATAGCGGTCCACGATCAGCTGCCGGCGCGCTTCGCCCTTCGCGGAGCCGACCGGCGTCCAGACATGCACGGTCAATGCGGCTTCGTCGGCGGCGGGCGGGCCGTCCCACTCGTGCGCAATCACACGGCTCGCGGCCAGCGCGCTCGCGGCGGCAATGCCGGCGTCGGCCGCGGAATCGCCCGCGGCGACCGCGGGGTTCGACGCGAGCCGCCGCACCCGCGCGCTCAGCAGGATCATGTTCCATCCGCCAAAGATCAGGCCGAGTCCGACACAGTACGGCACCGTGCCCACGTAGTGCGTCGGATAGGGTTGATAAAAGAAAATCGCCAGCGCGATTTCGACGGCGCCGCCGATCATCGCAAGCCGCCACGTGCGAAAGCGGACCACTTTCGCCGCGACGATCTGCAAAAGGCCATCGGCGAAAAAGAGCGTGCCGAAGATCATCGACAGAATGAAATTGCCGTGCTCGTGGCCGATCAGAATCAGCGCCGCCGCGGTGGTGAACGCGATGCCCTTCACATAGCGCAGCGTGCGTTGCCCGCCCATGCCGGTCCAGGCGACGGCCAGCGTGGCAAGGCCTTCGAGCAGCAGCAACGAGACGAACGGGGTGATGGGAAAATAGAGCGCGCTATCGAGCGCGTCGATGAATACGAAGACACCGAGCAGAAAACTGATGCAACCGACGATCCGCAACGATAGCCAACGCGTGCGCAGATAGTCGACGCCCAACAGAATCATGACCAGACGAACCATTGCAAGTCCTCCGTGACAGATGCGTTCTGCTGAGCGCCATCTTAACCAGTTTCGCGCTGCGAGCATGCAACGCTCCGGCGTGACCCACGTAGCGACAGCGCACATTCACCACGCCTCGCCCGAGTATTTTTGTGCCGCTCACGCGGCTGCGCTTTCATGCTTAGATCGTTCGGCCATGAAAAAAGCCGGCGCGGAATGACTTCAACGCGCCGGCCTGCAACGAACCATCAAACCAGAAGCTGCTTACGCCGCCTTGGCTTGCGGCATGGCTTCGCCGCCCTGCTCGCCACCCAACGCATCGAGCAGATCGCTCAGCATGCGGTCGAGTTCGGCGGTCATCAGCGTGACGTCGGAGTCGAAGCGTTCGTCGTCGTTTTGCGCGGTGGGATCGCTCGCTTCCTTCAGCACGTCGAGCGGCGCGATACGCTTGATCGTCAGCGAAGGCGTCAGCACGAACGACACGCGATCGTTCCATGTCATCGCGAGCCGCATGCATTGCTTGCCGGCTTCGATATGACGGCGCATATCTTCGGCATCCAAAGTATGTCCGACATAGCGCACGGTCGCGTTGCCTTCGGTGGGCGAGCGCAACTCGGTGTCCTGGTCGAGCGTGAAGCCGGCGGGGCCCTCGCCGGATAGCAGCCATTCGGTCATGGCCGCGACCGGCGAGTGTGTGACGCGCACCGTGCCGAGCGGCAATTGATCGATCGACTTGACCAGCAGGCCGCGCACTTCATCGGCGACCGCTTGCGAAGCGGCGTCGATCACGAGCCAGCCGTTCTTGCAATCGATCCACACGCGCGTGTCTCGGCGAATGCTGAAAGCGCGCGGCAACAGTTCGTCGGTGACCTGTTCCTTGAGTTCGCGCATCTGCTTGCGGCTGGGTTTGAAGCCTTGCTGATCTTCGAGTTCGAGCGCGCGTTCCTTGGTCACCTGCGTGACGACCGAGGCCGGCAGCAGTTTCTTTTCGGCGCGAAACACCAGCAACATCTGGCCGTTGAGTGCGTACACCAGCGAGTCGTTATCACGCGGCGACGCCCAGCCATGGCTTTGCATCTCGACACTATTGCCGGGCGCGAACGCGTGCGGCGCGAGCCACTTTTGCATCTGTTCCGCAGTGACGGACCACGGAGCGGGAAGACGGTGAAGCTGAAGGTTTTTGAACCACATGGGCAGTGTCGTGTACGGGCAAAGCGCACCATTCTATCTGACGATAGACGTCGCGCGGGCGGCTGGAAGGACTCTGTTACTTCATCGCCCGAGCGTTCACGGCACGGTGGCCATTTTCAAATAAAACGCGAAAATCCTTTAAGCGACAGACCGATTATCAAATGCGGGTTTGCGCTGGAGAATGCGCTTCATCCATTTCAACTCTTTGTCTGGAGCGCGCCATGTCCACCTCTTCTCTCTCCCGGATCGCCCGCCATATGCTGGTCGCCGCAAGCTTCGCCGGCGCCTTGAGCGCCCACGCCGCAAGCGACGCCGACCTGCCCGTGCCGCACCACGTCGCTGTCGCGTCGAACTCGGCGCAAAGCGCCGAAGTCGTATTGACCGCCCGCCGCTACGCCGCCTTCTGGAACACCGGCGACAATGCCTACGCAAAGCTCGCACTGTCGCCCGCCTTCATCGACCGCACCTTGCCGGATGGACGCCCGCAAGGTCCTGACGGTCCGCTGCAGGCATCGAAGGGTTTTCGCGCGGCGGTGCCCGACCTGCACGCGGAAATCGACGACCTCGTGGTAGCCGGCGATCGCGCTTCGGTTCATCTGCATTTCCATGGCCATTTCACCGGGCAATTTCAGGACCTCAAAGGCAGCGGCCAGACCGTCGACTTCCAGGCCTTCGATCTGTATCGCGTGAAAGACGGCCGCATCGTCGAAAACTGGCACCTCGAAGACAACCTGACGCTGCTCAAGCAACTCGGCGCCATCAAGCCGTAGTGGTTTAGCCGTAGCCGTTTTGAGCGCGCTTCACGTTGAAATCACCTAGACTTTTTGACAAGCACGTGACTAGACGGAGGCGGCCATGGCCGATCAAACCGCAGCCTGGCAGATGGTGGAATACGAGGGATTCGAGATTCACGTAGCGCCGTTTCTGAAAAACCCGCCGAGCGAAGGGCACACGCCGACCGCGGCGAATCAGCGCTACACGTATATCGGCTACGTTTGCCATCCAGGCGCGGACCCGGCCATTCCGGGCCATGCGGTGCCGTTTCACCCCGACGGCGAAGAGAGCTTCGCGGGCGAGGACGAAGCCGTGTATGAAGCCGTGCACGTGGGCCGCAGCATCGTGGAAGGCACGCATCCAGACTTGACGGTATTGCCGCTGGTGACTGGCGGCGTGTGAATCTCGGCTTGCGCTTCAGCGAGCTTCCAGCACGCCCGACGGCGAGCCCTGCTTCGCCAGCAGGCGCAACGCCAGATCCAGCATCCGCTGATTGGCGCGCGGCGGCGTGAAGGTCTCGACCTTTTGCAGCGCGGCTTGCGCGACGCTGCGGCGCAGTTCGGTGTCCGTCAGCAGACGTTCCATGGCGAGCGCCATGGCGTCCACGTCGCCGATCGGCACCAGCAGGCCGGCCTTGCCACCTTCCAGCATGTCTCGCGGGCCGGTCGGGCAATCCGTCGACAGCACCGGCGTGCCGAGCGCCATCGCCTCGCCGAGCACCACGGCGCAACCCTCGTAGCGGCTGCTCAGGACGAGCATTTCCGCCTGCCGGATATAGGGCAGCGGATTCGCACAGAAGCCAAGAAACTGCACCGACGCACCGATCCCCAGTTGCTCGGCGAGTTGCTCCAGTTCGCCCCGGTCGCGCCCGTCGCCGATCAGGACGAGCGCTGCCTCGCAGCGGCCGCTCTCACGCAACTGGGCATAGGCTCGCAACAAGGTCTTGTGGTCCTTCTGACCTTCGTCCAGACGCGCCACCGAAACAATGAACGACTCAGCCGGACGTTTGATCTCCGCGCGCGCCGCGGAGCGCAGCGCGTCGACGTCGATCACATTCGGCAACTCGACGATGTCCATGTCCACGCCGGTTGTCGAAAAGAGTTCCCGCGCCTCGTGCAGCATGGCGGGGATCAGCACGGTGATGGCCGAGTAACGCGCGTAATGCCGCACACGCCGCGCGATGTATCGCGCGCTCTTGCTGCCGAGCCGTGCCGCGAGGCTGAAATGGTTCACGCCGAACCAGGGAACATTGCAACTGCCCGCCATATGGCGCAGCGAAAAATCGAAATCGCAGACCAGATCGTGTTGCCTGACGAGATGCCGCATACGCAACGCCAGCAGCGGCCGGATCGCGCCGTAAGTCGACAGCTTGTGCAATAACTTCTCGCCGGTGCCCAGCTTGCGCACGCGCGCCGCCTGATGCAGCGCGTACATCCATTTCGACGAGGCGAGTACGTGGACGGGAACGTCTTCGGGAATGGACTGTGCGCGCCAGAATGTCAGGTCGTCGGTCGGATACGCCACCGAGAGGCTCGGCGCGAACTGGCTCCGGTCGAGCGTCTTCAGCCACGAGAGCAACGCGGTCTCGGTACCGCCCTTGCCGAAATCGTTGATATGAAACAGGATGCGCAGCGGCGTGCGGTCAGCTTCAACTGAGTGGGGGTTCACGTTCGTCATCTCGGTTATTCGCCCAACTCGGCCGTTGGCGCTTCGCGCCGCTGTTCACTGCGTGCCGCCGTGGATTGCCCACGTGCAGTCCCGCTCGACGCCGCGCCCGGCGCGCGAGCCTGTTCTGCGCAGCCTAGCAGCAGGCCCGCAAAAGCCCAGAATGCAAGCATGGTAGTCTGCCACATGAAATCATCCGTCGAATTTTTCGCGATCATGCCGGCCACCAGCGCGACGCCCGCGGCGCACAGCCACGGGTTGACTCGTCGCAAGCGCCAGAAACGCAGGGCGAGACACAGCAACAGCACGGTCTGCAGCACCATGCCGACGAATCCCGTCTGCAACCAGGTATTGATGAACAGATTGTGCGCATGCGTCAGTGCTTGCGGTTCGACCGCCAGCAAACTGGCCGGCATTTCGCTGCGATAGACGATACCCGGCAGCGGCTTGCCGAAGCCCACGCCGACCCACGCGTGGCGCTCGGCCTCGCGGATATAGAACGCCCAGAGCTTCGGACGCGTGTCGGCGGATACCGTGTCGCCGATCGCGGACAGCGAACCCGGCACGTACACCTGATGACCTTCGATCGCCAGATCATGCGGCTGCTGCGCCGCAGGAGGCAGCGCGGCCGAGCGCAAACGCGAACTCAGCTCGAGCGTGCCGACGCCGGCCGCGCCCACGACGGCGACCACCAGCAATGCCAGCGGCAGGCGCCGCCGGTACAGCGGGAACAGCGCGACCAGCAGCGTCGCGGCGGCCGCCGGCCAGAAGAACCGGTTGAGCGTGGCGAGGCCAATGAAGAGGCACAGCACGATGCCGCTCGCACCGATCACGCGCCAGCGCGGCCGCAGCAGGAAGCCCGCGAACAGCGCCATGGCAAATACCGCGAGCGTGCTGGTGTGGCCGACGCGGTTATAGAAATGCATGGGGAAGGTATTGGCGGTGGGCGGCTGCAAATGCCCCCAGTTGAGCGCGCTGATCACGGCGACCGCCAGGCAGGCGATCCAGTTGACGGCCACCACGGGCTCGGGCCGCCGCAGTTGCGTGCCGAATAGCCAGAAGCCCCAGAACGACACCAGCGGATAGAGCACCTCGTCGCACCACGCGTGCAGACTGATCATCGGATACATGGACCACGCGACCGAGGCGAGGCTCCAGCCGGCCCAGCCCGCGATGGGCAACGCCAGCGGCCAGCGCCACAGCGAGGGCCGCTCCGGCGACCAGGCCGCCGCCGCCACGCCGAGCGCCATCAGGGCGAGCGCATTGAAGACGATCGCCGTCATGTGGCCGAACATCACCACGAACAGAATGACCGGACAGGCAACCCAGAACACGCGCTCCACTCGCGCAGCCGTGTGAGTCATTACACTTTCACCAGAACATTTTGCAATGCGTTGTATACCGACTCGACCGACAGCCGGCCCATACAGTCGGCATGGTCGCCGCGCCACGCGACGCAGGTCGTCTCGTTGCGATCACAGCGTCGCACCCATGCTACCTCCCGCCGGAAAATAAAAGGCTGATCGCGGCACGGCATATCGGCGATCGTAATCGGCACGAAGGGCACCTCGCGCCAATAGCGGCCCGCGCCGTGAATCGCCGCGTTACCCGGCCCGAACAGCGCGAGGGTGGGCACCCCAATCAGACGCCCCAGATGCGCGACGCCGGTATCGGGACAAACCACGGCTTGCGCGCCGGCAAACAGATGCCATAACTCGCCGAGGCCGAGCCGCGCCGCCAGATTCGGATGATGCGGTTCCGGGTCGATCGCGCGAATCAGTTCCGCTTCGCCCGGTCCGCCGGTCCATACCGGCAGATAGCCGAGTGCTTCGACGCGTTGCGCAAGCTCGCGCCAGCGCGCGTTGGGCCAGCGTTTGACGCTCGTGCTCGCGCCCGGATGCAGCACGACGTATGGCTTTGTCAGCAGCGAGGGCTCGGGCAGCGCCGCGTGCTGCGGCGCCCTCCAGTCGGCCGGGCGATAAGCGCGCGGCGGCGGCCCGTCGATCAGTTCCGTGGCGAGGTCGGCCCAGGCCGCCGCCGTGTCGGGATACGGCAGGCTGCGGTTGAGCGGCCAGTTTTTCCAGGCCGGGCGGTCGCCCGCGTGCCCGATGATCCAGCGGCAGCCCGCGCCCAATGCGAGCCAACTGTGACGGTTGTCGCCGAGCACCATGCCGATGTCGTAAGGTCCGGAAAGCAAAACGTTGCGCACGGACTTCGAATCGCGCGGATCGAACGGCAAGGCCGTGACGTCGAAAGGCCGGCCGGCATACAACGGCACGATCGCCTTCGGACAGGTGAGAACGATCTGCGCCTGGGGGTATTGCTCGCGCAGCTTGGCGAGCAACGGCGTGAGCAGCAGCGTGTCGCCCAGCAATAGATGATGCGCAATCAGGATACGGCGCGGGTGGCGTGGCTCGCGGCGCAATGGCTTGATCAGCAGTCGCGGGATGGCCCGCGCAAAAATACGAAGACGCCCGGCAAGCCGACTCATAGGCTCATCGGCGCGTGGGTTCCCGCCGCGATCTTGCTGTACGCCGATACCCGGCGTGAGGTCGCGTTCGCCATGCACAATCTCCAGCGGTATTCTTCCCGAAGGCCTCCAGTGCAGCGGCGACGGCCCCGTCACGGCGGGCTGGCGCGGCTCGGACGCGGCGCCTCTCGCCCGCCGCCTGCCCAGGCCGGCATGGAAAGCTCGATGAAATAAAAGGGGTGTTCGGCTCGAATTGAGTTCGAGCGTTGATAGCACAAAATTATAACATGTGGCCCTGCCGCCGAACGACGCAAAACCGCGCCAGCAGGGCCGCCCGCGCCTTACGTGGCAACCCTGCGGCGGGTCCTAGCGCGAGGCGTCGATCTGCCGCGCCAGCGTCAACAGCGCGCTTGCGTGAGCGGTCACGCTTGCGTTGTAAAGCACCGCGTCGCGGGCAAGCTCGGACGGCGCGCGACGCGTGCCGTCGCCATGCGCGCGCACCGCTCGCTCGAGGGTGGCACGCAGGTCGGCGAGGTCGTGCGGCGCGAAAACGAACTTCGCGTGCGGCGCGATCGCATCGCAGCAGCCGATGCTCGACGGGAAAATAACCGGCGTGCCGCACATCACCGATTCGATGCCAACCAGGCCGAACGGCTCATACGTCGATGCGAGGATCGTGAAGTCCGCGGCCTGGTAGCACTCGGCGAGCTCTTTCACATAGCCGATGTAGCGCAGCCGTTCGGATGTGCGCGCCGGCGGCCGCCCGGCCACGGCCACCACCACGGGCAGCGAGGTGTCGCGCAGCGCGGCTTCGATGAGCGGCAAGCCCTTGCGCTCATGGCTGCTCGACGGAAACAGCAGGACGATTTCGTGGTCGGCGAAACCATATTTCTGGCGCAATGCGGCGCGCGTGGCGGCGTCGGTCGGCGCGAAGCGAGTGGCATCGACGGGCGGATACAGCACGCGGATCTTCGCTTCGTCGACACCGTACAGTTCGCGCAGTTCGTCGTGCATCAACTGTGAATGCGCCACCACGACTTTCGAGCGCTCGTACTGGCGGCGCTCCAGCGCGATCTGCCAATCGTCCGAGCGCTTCCGCTCGCGGCCCGTGGCCCGTAAGAAGCCGAGATGCGTGCCGCCGCAAATTGCCATCTCCGAGGAATCGACGCGGTTGCAGCCGATCAGCACATCGACCTGCGCCGCGCGCCGCGCCGCGCGCAGGCGCCACGAAAACCAGCGATCGCGCAGCTTGCCCGGCAGGAACGAGACGTTGATACGGTGCGGCTCGACCAGTTTGAATTCGGGCAGCGACGCGTCGAAACGGCGCGCGAAAAAAGCCGGCTCCACGCCGAGCGCGGCGAAGCCACGCACCAGATCCATGGCGTAGCGCTCGAGCCCGCCGCTGTGCCGCAGGGCGTTACTGGAGAGTCCAAGTTTCTTCATTCAGACAGCGCGCGCCTGCGCCTCGTCAAATATTAGAGGGAGAAATCATGCGCGGTCCGCGCTGGCGGACCGCGTGAATGGGAACCCGAAAGGCGGATCGACGTGTCGTTCGCTTCAGGCCGCGGTCTGCTGGAACTGGATGCGGTGCAGATGCGCGTACAGCCCGTCTTGCGCCAGCAGTTCGCGATGGCTGCCGCTCTCGACGATCCGCCCCGCTTCCATGACGAGGATCCGGCTGGCGCGCTCGATAGTCGACAGGCGGTGCGCGATGACGAGTGTCGTGCGGCCCTTCATCAAGGTTTCCAGCGCGGCCTGCACGTGGCGCTCGGACTCGGAATCCAGCGCCGAGGTGGCCTCGTCGAGGATCAGGATCGGCGCGTCCTTGTAGATCGCGCGCGCGATCGCCAGACGCTGCCGCTGGCCGCCCGAGAGCATCAAGCCGTTGTCGCCGACCAGTGTGTCGATGCCTTTCGGCATGGCCTCGACGGTGTCCCACAGATTGGCCGCGCGCAGCGCAGCCTTGACCTTGTCGGGATCCGCGGTCTGGCCGTAGGCGACGTTATTGGCGACCGTGTCGTTGAACAGCACCACGTCCTGGCTCACCATCGCGATCTGACTGCGCAACGCGTGCAGATCGTATTCGGGGATCGCCACGCCGTCGACCAGAATCTGGCCGGCGGTCGGATCGAAAAAGCGCGGCAGCAGATTCACCAGCGTGGTCTTGCCGCTGCCCGATGGGCCCGCGAGCGCGACCATTTCGCCCGGCGCCACCTTGAACGACACCTGGTCGAGCGTGTGGCGGTTGTGCGTGGCGTTGGCGCTGTAGTTGAACGAGACGTCGCGGAATTCCACTTCGCCGCGCGCGCGCTCGAGCGGCTTGCCGCCGCCTGCCGGCTCGGACGGCTCGTCGATCAGACCGAAGATCAGTTCGCACGCCGTCATGCCGCGTTGCAGCGGCTGGTTCACGTCCATCAGATGCTTGAGCGGCGAGATGATCAGCAGCATCGACGTGACGAAGGCGACGAAACCGCCGACCGTGGTCTGGTCCGACGACGACTGCACCACCGCGATCGTAATCACGACAGCGAGCGCGATCGACGCGAGGAACTGAGTCAACGGCTGCGCGAGGCCGCCCGACACGGTCATGCGCATGGCATAGCCGCGCAGACGCTTGCTCATCGACTCGAAGCGGTCCATCTCGTACTGTTCGCCGTTGTGCACCTTGACGACCTTGTAGCCACCCACGGATTCTTCGACGATGTACGAAAGCTCATTGGTCAACAGTTGATGCTCGCGGTTCAGACGGCGCAAACGGCGGTTGATCTTGCCGACCAGCCAGCCGATGGCCGGCAGCAGCACCGCGACGATCAGCGTCAGACGCCAGTTCAGATAGAACAGATAGCCGAGCAGGAAGACCACCGTGAGCGAATCGCGCACCAGAGTGACCAGCACGCTCAGCAGCACGTTGAGAATCTGGTTCACCTCGAAGACGATCGCATTGATGACCGTACTCGCGGTTTCGCGCTGGAAGAACGCGACGCTCGTGTGAATCATGCGGCTGAACATCTTCAGGCGCAGGTCGAGCAGGATCTTGTTCGTCACGTAGGCAAGCAGATACCCGGACGCGTATTGCGACAGGCTGCGAACCAGGGCGAGGCCGATCACCGCGGCCGGCACGAACCACTTGGTCTTGTCGTTGGCGTGGGCGCCGAAGCCCTTGTCCAGCAGAGGCTTGAGCAAGGCGGGGATCGCCGCGTCGGTGGCGGCGCTGACGGCCATTGCGACGATTGCGCCGAGGAGAACCCAGATCAGCGGCTGGATGTACGGCCAGAGCCGTTTAAAGACGACGGCGGCCGACGACGCCTCGCCTGAACCGATGGGTTTGCTTAACGTTGGCTTCGCGCTCAAGGAATCCTCTGAGAAGGCGGAACGGCTGCCGCGCGGCGGACGGAATGCCGGCCGGGCGGAATATCGAAAAGGAGCATTGTAAACGCTTGGGGGTGAGCGTCGGCGGTTAGAAGCCGGCTGTGTATACTCCCGGTGCGACTCGTTTCGCGCGGCTCGCCTGCGCGCTTCGCTCCGTCACTCCGCCCTTACGCTACTCACGTATGCAAGAAACCACCCTCGGCGTCGCCATCATCACTAAAAACGCGGCGGCGCGGCTGGCTGAATGCCTGCAAGCCGTGGCCTTCGCCGATCAGATCGTCGTGATCGACGGCGGCAGCACCGACGGCACCACCGAGATCGCACGCGCGCACGGCGCTCGCGTGATCGAACAGACCGATTGGCCGGGCTTCGGCCCGCAAAAGAATCGCGCGGTCGACGCGCTCGGCACGAACTGGATTCTGTCGATCGATGCCGATGAAATCGTTTCGCCGGAACTGGCGTCGGCGATTCGCGCGGCGCTGCTGGCCCCCACTGCCGATGTCTACGCGGTAGACCGTTTGTCGAGTTTTTGCGGCCACTGGATTCATCACAGCGGCTGGTATCCGGACTGGATTCCGCGCCTCTTCAAACGCGGCGCCGCGCGATTCTCCGACGACCTCGTGCACGAGCGGCTGGTGTTCGACACGCCTGCGCAGCGGCTCACCGGCAAGCTGATGCATTACTCGTACGAGGACTTCGAAGGCGTGTTGCGCAAGCTCGACGCGTATTCGACAGCGGGCGCCCAGCAACGTCATGCGGCGGGTCAGCGCGGCAGCTTCGGCAAGGCACTCGGGCGCGGTGCGTGGGCGTTCGTGCGGACTTACTTGTTGCGGCGTGGTTTTCTGGACGGCCGCGCCGGTTTCATGATCGCGATCTTCAATGCGGAGACGGTGTATTACCGGTTTTTGAAGCTGGCGCGGCTGGGGAAGAAGGCGCGGCGATAGGTAGTGGGACGTAAGCCGCGCCGGCCTCCTGAGCGATCAATAGACTATCTCGATCGAACTTCCCGCGAACTCACCGCGCAACGCTGCGAGCAGTTCGTCGGTCGGCTTCACGCGCCATGCGTCGCCCAGACGCATTTCGCCTTCCGCATTCTGGCTGCGATAGACCACCTGAACGGCAAGCCCGTTCGGGATCTGTACCGCCTGACGCTGGCCACCTCCGCCATAGCCACCGCCATTACGGCCGCCGCCATTTCCACCATTTCCACCTCGCGATGAAGCCGCCGGCGCCGCGACTGCTTGCGGTTCGTCCTTGCCCGCGCTGTGCGCTTCGAGCACGCGACGCAACGCCAGCGCGTCCGCATTGCCGTTCATCTGCACCTTGACCGCTTCCGCGTAACGGCAGCGCGCACGGCCGAGGTCCATGACCGTGTCGACGGTGAAGCGGATGCCGCCCGTGAACGCGTCGTTACGCGCCTGGCCCTGCACGACCAGCAGTTCGTCTTCCTTGAACAGTTGCTTGTGCGCTTCGAACGTCTCGTTGAACACCGTGACTTCGCATTGGCCGGTGCCGTCGTCGAGCAGCGCGATCAGCATCTTGCCGCGCTGGGTCATCTGCGTACGCAGCGATGCGATCACGCCCGCAACCAGCTTGTCGCGCCCTTCCTTCAGTTCGCCGATCTTCTGACGCACGAAGCGGCGCACTTCGTTCTTGTAGGCGTCGAACAGATGGCCCGACAGGTAGAAACCGAGCGCGGCCTTCTCTTCCTGCAGTTTTTTCTTTTCCGGCCACTCCGGTTCGTCGACCAGTTCGTGACCTTGCGAGGGTGCGTCGCCCATGTCGAACAGACCCGCCTGCAACGCGTTGGCGCTCGCCTGCTCGGCGGCTTCCATGGCGAGTGAGACGGACGCGATCAGTTGCGCGCGATTCGCATGCAAGGTGTCGAACGCGCCGGCGCGGATCAAAGCCTCGACCGTGCGGCGATTGACAATGCGGCGATCGACCCGGTTGCAGAAATCGAAGATGTCGATGAACGGACCTTCTTCACGCGCGCGCAGGATCTCCTCGATCGCGTTCTGCCCGCTGCCCTTGATGGCACCGAGGCCGTAGCGGATCGTTTTCGAACGCTTGCCGTCAGGCTCGGCAACCGGTTCGAAGCGGTAAGCGGACAGATTGACGTCCGGTGGCAGCACCGCCATTTTGTTCGCGAGGCAGTCTTCGAACAGGATTTTGACCTTGTCCGTGTCGTCCATGGCGAGCGACATATTCGCCGCCATGAATTCCGCCGGATGATGCGCCTTCAGCCACGCGGTGTAGTACGCGAGCAGCGCATACGCCGCCGCGTGCGACTTGTTGAAGCCGTAGCCCGCGAACTTCTCCATCAAGTCGAAGATTTCGTCCGCTTTTTCCGCAGTCAGCCCGTTCTTCGCGGCGCCCTGGCGGAACAGCTCGCGATGCTCGGCCATTTCCTCGGCCTTCTTCTTACCCATCGCGCGACGCAACAAGTCGGCGCCGCCCAGCGAATAGCCGCCGATGATCTGCGCCATCTGCATGACCTGCTCCTGGTAGACCATGATGCCGTAGGTCTCTCTCAGAACAGATTCGACACGCGGATCCGGATACTCGACCACTTCGCGGCCGTGCTTACGCGCGCAGAAGCTCGGGATCAGGTCCATCGGGCCCGGACGATACAGCGCGACCAGCGCGATGATGTCCTCGAAACGGTCAGGCTGCGCGTCTTTCAGCATGCCTTGCATGCCGCGGCTTTCCAGCTGGAACACGGCGACCGTATTCGCTTTCTTCAGGATCGAGAACGACGCCGGGTCGTCGAGCGGCACCTGCCCGAGCGACCAGTCCTGCTTGGACGGATCGAGACGGCGGATATAGCGCTCGGCCCAATCCAGAATCGTCAGTGTGGTCAGACCCAAAAAGTCGAACTTTACGAGGCCGACGGCTTCGACGTCGTCCTTGTCGTACTGGCTCACAACGCCGCTTTCATCGCCCTGCGTATACAGCGGGCAAAAATCCGTCAGCTTGCCTGGCGCGATCAGCACGCCGCCCGCGTGCATGCCGACGTTACGCGTCAGCCCTTCCACCCGCTGCGCGAGTTCGAGCAGCTGGTGCACTTCGTCTTCATTGTCGAAGCGCTCCTGCAGGAGCGGCTCTTCTTTCATCGCGTCGGCGATGGTGACGTGCTTGCCCGGTTTGAACGGAATCAGCTTGGCGATGCCGTCCGTGAACATGTAGCCGAGGTCGAGCACCCGGCCGATGTCGCGCACCGCCGCCTTCGCCGCCATCGTGCCGAAGGTGGCGATCTGCGACACGGCGTCCGCACCGTACTTTTCCTTCACGTACTGGATCACGCGATCGCGGCCGTGCTGGCAGAAGTCGATGTCGAAGTCGGGCATGGACACCCGCTCCGGATTCAGGAAACGTTCGAACAGCAGGTTGTAGCGCAGCGGGTCGAGGTCGGTCACGCCGAGCGCGTACGCGACCAGCGAACCCGCGCCCGAGCCCCGACCCGGCCCGACCGGTACGCCGTTGTTCTTCGCCCAGTTGATGAAGTCCGCCACGATCAGGAAGTAGCCGGGAAAGCCCATCTTGATGATCGTGCCGCACTCGAATTCGAGGCGCGCGTAATACGTTTCGCGTTGCGCTTCGCGCTCGGCCGCGTCCGGATATAACTGCTCGAGACGCTTTTCGAGGCCCTCTTTCGATAGCTGCACGAGGTAGTCGTCGAGCGACATGCCGTCGGGCGTGGGGAACAGCGGCAGCTTGGGCTTGCCGAGTTCGAGCGTGAGGTTGCAACGCTTGGCGATTTCGACCGAGTTGGCGAGCGCCGACGGAATGTCCGCGAATAGCGCCGCCATCTCTTCCTGCGTGCGGAAGTACTGCTCTGACGTAAAGCGCTTCGAGCGGCGCGGATTGGCCAGAATGTCGCCTTCGGAAATGCACACGCGCGCTTCGTGCGCGGTGAAGTCGTCCGGCGTCATGAACTGCATGGGATGCGTGGCGACCACCGGCAATTTCAGCGACGCCGCGAGCGCGACCGCCTGCTGCACGTACTGCTCGCCGCCCGGCTGGCCGCTGCGCTGCAACTCGATATAGAAGCCGCCCGGGAACACCTTCGCCCAGTGCAACGCGTTGCGTTTGGCCGCTTCCTCATTACCCGCCGCAAGCGCGAGGCCGACGTCGCCCTGCTGCGCGCCTGATAGTGCGAGCAAGCCTTCGCCGAGACCGGATTCGAGCCAGCCTGCTTCGACCTCTGCACGACCGCGGTACTGATTGGTGAGCGATGCCTTGCTGAGCAGTTCGCACAGGTTCAGATAGCCGCGCCGGTCTTTGACGAGCAGCAGCAAACGGGAAGGCTTGTCGCGATCGTCCGGATTGGTGATCCAGACGTCGCAGCCGGCAATGGGTTTGACCCCTTTGCCACGGGCTTCCTTGTAGAAACGGACGAGGCCGAACGCGTTGCCGAGATCGGTGAGGGCGAGCGCGCCCTGACCGTCTTTGGCCGCGGCCTTGACGATGTCGTCAAGACGCACGATGCCGTCGGCAATCGAGAATTCGGAGTGAACGCGGAGATGGACGAAGCGGGGATCTGACATGGGCGACATTGTAACGCCACCCGTCCGGACTTTTCAGGCCGAAACGACGCGTTGGCCGATCGGCTTAGGACGCCATTGCGCAAGCCGTGTGCACAGGCGCTTCTACGTCGTCCGAGCACGCGAACGGACACTCGCGCAGAGCGAATCGACAGCAAGTTGACAAACGATTTGCGCTACCGCAACCCGTTGGTCATTCGGCCTAGTCGGGGAAAGAGCCGGGTTGAGGGATAATACGGGTTTCGCTCTATTCGACGTGGCCGCGCCGTATGGCGTTTGAAGGCGGGCAGCCCAATGCGCCCCCGTTTTCCGCGAGGCCGGTCACTTCTTACCGCTGGACACTCATGAGTATCGTCAATCTCTCTTCGTATCATTTCGCGACTATCGAAGACACCGCCGCATGGCGCCCGTTCGTCACGGAACGTTGCAACGCGCTTGGCCTGAAGGGCACCATTCTGCTCGCGCCGGAAGGCATCAATCTGTTCGTCGCCGGCACGCGCGAAAACACCGACGCCTTCATCCACTACATCCGCCACGACGCGCTGTTCGAAGGCAAGTTCGTGGATCTGCAGTTCAAGGAAAGTCTGTCGGACAAGCAGCCGTTCACCCGCATGCTGGTCAAGCTCAAGCGCGAGATCATCACGATGAAAAAGCCGGCCATTCGTCCGGAACTCGGCCGCGCGCCGTTCGTCGACGCGCCTACGCTGAAACACTGGCTGGACCGCGGTCACGACGACCAGGGCCGTCCGGTCGTGATGCTCGACACGCGCAATGCGTTCGAGGTCGACGTCGGCACGTTCGACAATGCGCTCGACTACCGCATTACGAAATTCAGCGAGTTTCCCGAGGTGATTGAGCAAAATCGCGCCGACCTGGAAGGCAAGACGGTGGTGTCGTTCTGCACGGGCGGGATTCGCTGCGAGAAGGCCGCGATCCACATGAAGGAAGTCGGCATCGAGAACGTGTACCAGCTTGAAGGCGGCATTCTGAAATACTTCGAGGAAGTAGGCGGCGCGCATTATCACGGCGACTGCTTCGTATTCGACTACCGCACCGCACTTAATCCGCAACTCGAGCCTAGCAAGACCACGCAATGCTTCGGCTGCCGCGCGGTAGTCCCGCCGCAAGCGCAAGAATCGCCGCTGTACGTAGCCGGCAAGACTTGTCCGGAATGCCATCCGGACAGCAAGGCGGCGCGCGCCGCGTGAGGGTGGCGGCGCACCACGCCACCACTCGGCCATGACCTACCGCGGACGTTTCGCGCCCTCACCCACCGGGCCATTGCACTTCGGTTCGCTGGTCAGCGCGCTCGCAAGCTGGCTGGACGCGCGTGCGCATCGCGGCGCATGGCTCGTTCGCGTTGAAGACATCGACGGCCCGCGCACCGTGCCGGGCGCCGCCGAAGACATCCTCGCCACGCTCGAACGCTTCGGCATGCACGCGGACGAACCGCCTGTGTGGCAAAGCGCGCGGATGCCACGCTATCAGGAAGCGCTGGAGCAATTGAAAGCGAACGGCGTGATTTATCCGTGCGGCTGCACGCGCAAGGAAATCGCCGACTCGCTGCTCAACGCGCACACGCGCAATACGACCCTCGCCTATCCCGGCACCTGTCGCGACGGCCTGCACGGCAAACCGGCGCGCGCCTGGCGCCTGCGCGTGCCCGACGGCGACAGTGCGGTCATCACATTCGAAGACCGCTGGCAAGGCAAACAGACGCAGAATCTGGCCACCGAGGTCGGCGACTTCGTGCTGAAGCGCGCGGACGACCAATGGGCGTATCAACTGGCGGTGGTCGTCGACGACGCGGACGCGGGCATTACGCACATCGTGCGCGGCGCGGATTTGATGGACTCAACGGCACGGCAGATCTATTTGCAGCGCTGCCTGGGTGTGCCGACACCGGAATATCTGCATGTGCCCGTCGTCACGAATGAAGCGGGCGAAAAACTCAGCAAGCAGAACGGAGCCACAGCACTGGACAGCGAGAAGCCGTTCGAAGCACTGAGCGCGGCGGCACGGCACCTCGGGCTCGATCTGGAAAACGCTGCGGCCCAGACGACGCTAGATGGCTTTTACGCTGCCGCCACGGCGGCATGGGCAAAACGGATGGGCTTACCAGCAGCGTGAACGCGATTCGCGTTTGAAAATGATCTCGCCGGGCGCGGCGCGCATTGCGCAGACTGACTGCGGCAACCGGCATGCTGTGTGGTACGTGGTGCGGTAACGTGCGGCGTGAGTTTTCGAAGCGCCCCAAATCTTGCCGCGCTTCAAGCGGCGCCCCGCTTGCGGCCAAGCCCGGTCCCTTGAGATAAACCGAGCCGCGCCAGCGAACTACAAATCAGGTAGACGAGGACGACTTCCGCGGCATCCCAAACCCGCCCAGCAGCGCTGCCAGCGGTTGCTTGGACGCCGGCTTTTGCGGCGCGGCCGCAGCAGCAGCTTCCTCGATCTTGCGAACCGAAGAAGGCGACGGCTCATAAGGCTTCAGGAAGAAATCATCCACGGGCTGCGCGCGATGATGATGCGGCCGGTCGTACGAACCCGACGACGCCCCTGTGCGACGACGGCTGCCACGATCCTCACGGCCCTCGCTGCTGCGCTCGCGACGCGGCGCGCGTTCTTCATGATGATGCCGCACCGGCGCCTCCACCGTCAGGCGCTGCACATCCAGCGGACGCTTGATCAGCTTCTCGATGTCGGCCAGCTGCTTGCGCTCGTTCGGGCTGCACAGCGACAACGCATCGCCCGAAGCGCCCGCGCGGCCGGTGCGGCCGATCCGGTGCACGTAGTCTTCCGCGTTGAACGGCAGGTCGAAGTTGATCACCGCCGGCAGTTCGGCGATGTCCAGGCCGCGCGCGGCGACGTCCGTCGCCACCAGCGCTTCGATCTCACCGCGCTTGAACGCGTCGAGCGCCTGCATCCGCTCATTCTGCGTGCGGTCGCCGTGAATCGCGGTCGCGACCACACCGTCGCGCTCGAGGCTGCGCGCCAAACGGCTCGCGCCGATCTTGCTATTGCAGAACACGATCACCTGCTTGAGGCCGCGTTCGCGAATCAATTGCACGACGGCGCCGGTCTTGTCGCCCTCGGCGACTTCGTAGACGACTTGCGTCACGTTGGTCGCGGTCGAGTTGCTGCGCGCGACTTCGATGGTCTGCGGGTTGCGCAGGTACGTGGCGGCCAGCTTCTTGATTTCGCCCGAGAACGTGGCCGAAAACAGCAGCGTCTGACGCTCTTTCGGTAGCAGGTTCAGAATGCGCTGCAGATCCGGCAGGAAGCCCATGTCGAGCATCCGGTCGGCTTCGTCGAGCACGAGAATCTGCACCTGGCCGAGGTTGGCCGTTTTCTGTTGCACGTGATCGAGCAGACGGCCTGGCGTGGCGATCAGAATCTCGACGCCGCGGCGCAGTTGCTCGGATTGCGGATTCATATCCACACCCCCGAACACCACCGCGCTGCGCAACGCGGTGTGTTTCGCATACGCCTGCACGTTCGCGGCGACCTGGTCGGCCAGTTCGCGGGTCGGCGTGAGGATCAGCGCGCGCACCGGATGGCGGGCGGGCGAAGCGCTCGTGCTGGCCTGCGGCAGCAAACGCTGGATGATCGGCAGGGAGAAGCTGGCAGTCTTGCCGGTGCCGGTTTGCGCGGCGCCCATCATGTCACGGCCGGCCAGCACGACAGGGATCGCCTGCTCCTGGATCGGCGTGGGGATGGTGTAGCCCGACTCTTTGACGGCTTTCAGGATGTCGGGCGCGAGGCCGAATTGATCAAAAGTCGCAGTACTGGGCGTGACGGCTGTGTCGGACATGGTGGCTTTCGCTAAAAATGCGCTTCGCGCGTGCGCGCGGCCGCGGTTGGAACCGCAGAGGGCATTGTGATGAAGGCGGAGCCACGGCGTTCCGCACGGGACCCGTTGGTACTGTCGGTACGGCGGGAAAAATTGCGGCCGGCTCCGGCCGGCGGAAACACCCGCCGGAAAGGCCGGTATTGTAGCACTTCAGCAAAAACACTCATGGCGCATGTGCCGGCTTTCTGCTTACGTCAGCGAAAGGCGGGTGCAGGCAGGCGGCGCAGCCGCCGGCAAATCGCGGCAAAGCACCGGCGCGCCTCGCTCGCGAGCGTAGTTCGTGGAGACGACAGTTGCGTGACAGCGCGTCTCACCACGTCTCGCGCATCACCATCAAGCGCAGTTCAGTCATGTCCTCGATCGCGTAGCGCACGCCTTCGCGCCCCAGCCCCGAATCCTTCACGCCGCCATACGGCATGTTGTCGACCCGGAACGACGGCACGTCGTTGATCACCACACCGCCGACGTCGAGTTCGTCCCACGCGCGATGCGCATGCGCGAGCGAATCCGTGAACACGCCCGCTTGCAGGCCGAAGTCGCTGTCGTTGACGGTCGCGAGCGCCGCGCCGAAATCGTCGAAGCGCTCCAGAATCGCCACCGGCCCAAAGGCTTCCTTGCGATACAGATCCGTGTCGCGCTTCACGCCTTCGAGCAGCGTGGCCTCGAACATCGCGCCGTCCACCTTGCCGCCCGCGACGATTTTCGCGCCCGCCTGCACCGCGCTGTCCATCCAGCCGGCGAGGCGTTTGGACTCGGATTCGGAGATCATCGGCCCGACGAAGGTCTTTTCGTCTTTCGGATCGCCCATCACCAGCGACTTCGTCTTCGCGATCAGCTTCTCGCGCAGCGCATCGTAGATTTTCGTGTGGACCAGAATCCGCTGCACGCCGATACAGCTCTGCCCCGATTGATAGAACGCACCGAACGCGAGCCGCTCGACCACGTAGTCGAGCTTCTCGCCCTGATCGCCGTCGACGATCGCCGCCGCGTTGCCACCCAACTCCAGAATCACCTTCTTCTTGCCGGCTTTCTTTTTGAGGTCCCAGCCCACCGCCGGCGAGCCGGTGAAGGACAGCAATTTGAAGCGCTCGTCGGTGGTGAAGAGATCCGCGCCGTCGCGATGCGCGGGCAGAATCGAGAATGCGCCTTTCGGCAGGTCGGTCTCCGCCAGAATCTCGCCCATGATGAGCGCGCCGACCGGCGTGCGGCTCGCCGGCTTCAACACGAACGGCACGCCCGCCGCGATAGCCGGCGCGACCTTGTGCGCGGTCAGGTTCAGCGGGAAATTGAACGGCGAGATAAACGAACACGGGCCGATCGGCACACGCTTCACATAGCCGTGATAGCCCTTGGCGCGCGGCGATATCTCCAGATTGACGATCTCGCCGTCGATGCGCACCGATTCCTCCGCCGCCACCTTGAACGTATCGATCAGGCGCGTGACTTCGCCTTTCGAGTCGTTGATCGGCTTGCCGGCTTCGATGCACAGCGCCAGCGCCAGCTCGTCGTAGCGCTCGCGAAAGCGCTTCACGCAATGTTCGAGCACCGCCTGGCGCTTGAACGGGGGAAAGGCGCGCAAAGCGGGCATGGCGTCGACGGCATGGCCGATCGCTTTGTCGATCGCGGCGGCGTCGGCCATCGCGACGCGGGTGGCGACTTCGCCGCTGAATTTATCGGTGACTTCGAGATCGGTGTTGGCGGCCACCGCAACGTTCGCCAGGTAGTACGGGTAAGTCTTTTGCAACATGACGCGTCTCCTTGATCCGATGCTTTCACAGTTGCGCCGAAAGCCGCTTGATTTCGCGATTCAGCACGCGCTCGTTGTCCGAATAGTCGATCGGCAGATCGATCACATGCACGCCGGGCGTCGCGAAACATTCGCGCAGCAACGGCGCGAACTCCGCCGCCGTTTCGATGCGATGCCCCTTCGCCCCGTAGCTCTCGGCATACGCGACGAAATCCGGATTGCTCAGCGTCATGCCGTAGTCCGGGAAGTTCATGTTTTCCTGCTTCCAGCGGATCATGCCGAAGGCGTCGTCGCGCACAATCAGGATCACCAGGTCCAGCTTCAGACGCACCGCCGTTTCCAGCTCCTGCGAGTTCATCATGAAGCCGCCGTCGCCGCACACGGCCATGACCTTGCGGTCCGGGTGCACGATCTTGGTGGCGATCGCGGACGGCAAGCCCGCGCCCATCGACGCCAGCGCGTTGTCGAGCAGCAGCGAATTCGGTTCGTGCGCGCGGTAGTAGCGGGCGAACCAGATCTTGTACATGCCGTTGTCCAGACACACGATGCCGTCCACCGGCGTGGTCTCGTACACGTCGTTGACGACGCGCACCGGATACATCGGAAAGCGGTCGTCGTGCTGACCTTTGGCCAGATGCGCCTCGAAGTGCTCCTTGATCTCCTTGAAGCGCGTGAAGTCCCAATGCTCCTGCCGCTCTTTGAGACTTTCCTTAAGTTGCCACACCGCGTTGGCGATATCGCCGACCACTTCGATCTGCGGGAAGTAAACGGTATCCACTTCCGCGCCGAGAAAGTTGACGTGAATCACCGTTTTCTCGCCCGCGTCGCCGCTGCGCATGAAAAACGGCGGCTTCTCGATCACGTCGTGACCCACGTTGATGATGCAGTCCGCATGATCGATCGCGCGGTGCACGAAGTCGCCGTCAGAGAGCGTCGCATTGCCCAGCCACATGGGATGCGATTCGTCGATCACGCCCTTGCCCATCTGCGTCGTGAAGAACGGAATGCCGATCTGGTCGACGAATTCGCGCAGCATTTTGGTGGTGGTCTTGCGATTGCCGCCCGCGCCGATCATCAGTAACGGATGCTTCGCTCCGGTGATCGCCTCGACCGCGCGCGCAACGGCTTTTTCCTCGGCGACGGGACGGCGGCTGAAGCTCTTCGGAATCGGCTTGCCGTCGCCTTCTTCATGCGCGACGTCTTCGGGCAATTCGAGGTGCGTGGCGCCGGGCCGCTCTTCCTCCGCCTGACGAACCGCCTCGCGCACCATCGCCGGGATATTGGCGATCGAGACGATCTGCCGCGTGTACTTGGTGAGCGGCTCCATCATGCGCACCACGTCGACGATCTGGAAATGCCCCTGCTTGCTCGACTTGATCGGCTTTTGCCCGGTGACCATCAGCATCGGCATGCCGCCAAGCTGCGCGTACGCCGCGGCGGTCACGAAGTTGGTCGCGCCCGGCCCGAGCGTGGCCAGACACACTCCCGTGCGCCCGGTGAGACGGCCGTACGTGGCGGCCATGAAACCGGCCGCCTGTTCGTGACGCGTGAGGATCAGACGGATTTTCGAGCGGCGCAGCGATTCGAGGAGATCGAGATTTTCTTCACCGGGAATGCCGAACACGTACTCGACACCTTCGGCTTCCAGCGATTTGACGAACAGGTCCGATGCTTTCATTGAGGGTCTCGCTTGATGATACGGACGCGGGCCGTGAGCCCAACGCTCGGGCTCCGGAAACGGACGATCGAAAACGACGACGGCCACGCCGGCAGCCCCTGGCATGACTACGATGGCAGGACGCGGCGGCACGGCGGCAATGCCATGCGGGACAGCTTACTACTCGAATGGAAACGGTGTGCGCCGGCGGGCAATGCCGCGAAGCGCAAGGCAGAGGTCGAAAGAAGAAGCGGCGGCATGGGAAGGAAAAGCCGCCGCATCGCGCTCAGCGATTGATGGTGATACAGTCGGAGAGCATGGGCGGCGCGTTTTCGCCGGCCATGGCGTCGTACAGGTCGGCGCGCGGGCCCTTGGTCCACCACGTGTAACTGCCGGCCTGATATTTCGCGCCGGACGCCGACAGCGTGTTGACGAACAGCAGTTGCTTGCCCTTCACCGGCACGAGCGCGAAGCTCTGGCCATTCGCCGTGTTCCAGTAAGTGACGTGCAGGATCTTGCCGGTCGCACAGGTGTATTTGTGCGTCTGACGGTTTTTGGTCTGAATCTCGGAGAACTGCAACGGCGCGGCCCACGCCTCGCCGCATAGCGCCGCGAGACCCGCCGCCGTGGTGACTGCAACAAGCCATTTCTTCATGAGATGCCTCGATCGTTGCTACCAATCAAACACGAATGACGCACTGCACATTGCGCGTGGCGTTGCGGCTAAACGACCGGCGACGGACCCGGTTATGGATCGATCACGTCGGCGCACGCGTCGGTCGGCGCGGCGGCGACATGCCCGACCAGCGGCACGATCTTCAGGCCTGCCGACGCGACCCGGCACGGCGCGGCCGCGAGGCCGCATCCGCTCAAGCCGGCGCACAGCGCAAACAACACGCCGAGTGTGCCGAGTCGGCCGGTCCAACCGCGCCGCGTGGTGTTGCGGATTTCCAGCGCCATACTTACCTCTACTCCGGTGGGCTCGACGAGCCCCAAGCACTCAGATTGCACGCGCGGCAATGGCGCCGGACACGCGGGTTGCACGGCGCGCGGCGAATCGCTTCGGCTACCGCGATTCGCTGCGTTGTGCCGTCACTTACTTCGCCGACACCGGCCGCACCGCCGCCGCGGCCTGCTTCGCGCGCGAGCGGGCTTCGTCGGTGTTCTCGCCGGTGGCGAGCGCCACGCCCATGCGGCGTTTGGCGAAACTCTCCGGCTTGCCGAACAGCCGCAGGTCCGCGTTCGGTACCGCCAGCGCCGCGGCCACGCCTTCGAAGGCAATGCCGGCCTCGTCGAGTCCGCCATAAATCACCGCCGACGCACCCGGCGCCCGCAGTGACGTATCCACCGGCAAACCGAGGATCGCGCGCGCGTGCAATTCGAATTCCGAAAAGCGCTGCGAGCACAGCGTGACGAGACCCGTGTCATGCGGACGCGGACTCACTTCCGAAAACCATACGTCATCGCCGCGCACGAAAAGTTCCACGCCGAACAGGCCGCGGCCGCCGAGCGCGGCCGTCACCTTGTGCGCGACTTCGCGCGAACGTTCCAGCGCGAGCGGGCTCATGGGCTGCGGCTGCCACGATTCGACGTAGTCGCCCGCCACCTGCACGTGGCCGATCGGGTCGCAGAAATACGTGCTGACCTCGCCGCTTGCCGGGTCGATGGCGCGCACGGTCAGTTGCGTAATCTCGTATTCGAAGTCGATAAAGCCTTCGACGATCACGCGGCCGTGATTCACGCGGCCGCCGGCCAGCGCGTATTGCCATGCGGGTTCGACGTCGGCGTCGCTGCGCAGCACCGACTGCCCCTTGCCCGACGACGACATGACCGGCTTCACCACGCACGGATAACCGACCTTGGCGATGCCCGCGCGCAGTTCGTCGAGCGAATCGGCGAATGCGTACGGCGAGGTCGGCAAGCCGAGTTCCTCGGCGGCCAGACGGCGGATGCCTTCGCGATTCATGGTGAGCTGCGTGGCGCGCGCGGTTGGGATCACTTCGGCGAGACCGTCGCTTTCGATGGCGGCGAGCGCGTCGGTGGCGATCGCCTCGATCTCGGGGACGATCAGATGCGGCCGCTCCTGTTCGACCAGCGCGCGCAACGCGGCGCGGTCGGTCATGTCGATCACGTGCGCGCGGTGCGCCACCTGGTGACCCGGCGCATTCGGGTAACGGTCGACGGCGATCACTTCGACGCCCAGCCGCTGCAGCGCGATGATCACCTCTTTGCCGAGCTCGCCGGCGCCGAGCAGCATGACGCGCGTGGCGGATTCAGAAAGGGGCGTGCCGATCCGTTGGCCGATCTGCATGAGGTCTCCAGATAAAAGTCGGATGAGGGTGGGATTGGATAGAGCACGATGTTAACATGCGGGCCCCTCGCCGCGCCTTGCTCGCGGCGGCCGCACCATGATTCGCGCGTGCAGGGCAACGGCGTGGCGCGAAGGCGGCGCGCAAGGGCGCCGCGGCGCTCCGAATCGGCGCTTTCGCGTGCCGTTGCTCTCGCGTGCGGCGAGCTTAGTGCGTTACCCTTACGCCTTCGCCAGTTTGAAGAGGAACGACGCCATGCTCCAAAGCTCCTCCGCGCGACGTGTTGCGCGCTTCACCCCTTGCTTCAACCCTTATCTGCGCACCGCCATTGCCGCGTTGAGCGTCGCCGCGCTGTTGAGCGCCTGTGCGATCCCGAAACATCCCGATGAGCAAGCCGCCGCGCCCGATCCATTCAATCCCGCCGCCGCGCAACTGCTCGACGACACCAGTTGGGTGCTGAGCGCCTGGAAACAGGCCGACGGCACGGCGCGCGCGATCCCGGCCGCCGATCAGGGCAAGCCGATCACGTTGACGCTCTCCACCTCGACCGGCCAACGCCACGCCAGCGGTTTTTCCGGCTGCAACCGTTACATGGGCTCGTACGCGCTGAAAGACGGCAAGCTGAGCTTCGGCACGCTCGGCGGCACGCGCATGGCATGCGCGACGCCGGGCGGACAGATCGAAGGGGCGTATCTCAATGCGCTCACGCACATCGACCGTACCGGCGTGCAGATGCGCGCGCCGCAGCAGATGCAACTGGTGCTTGACAACGGCGACACGCTGACCTTCGACAGCAGCACGAAATGAACGCGTCGAGGATCGTCCCGTCGATGCGCCGGCGCGCTGATGAGCGAAGCGGGATGCCCACAGCGGCGCCGCGATCCGGAAGGTCCGGATGACGGGTGAAGGCTGTCCCGACAGCCGTTGTTTTTCACCGACGGCAGACCGCGCGCCGGTCTGTTTTCCAATTGGACGCAAGCATACTTGCGTCTGCCTTCGAAGCATCGGGCTTCGCCGGTTAAACTCGACGGATTGCGTTTTTGCGCGTCCGTCATTCGCTGATGTCTAGTATGCACACGGTAGTTTTCGGCTGGTTCGGCGGGTCAGCCGTCTGGTTCATTCCTCTTTTGTGGCGTCTCGTGAAGTCGGCTCTGCCGGGCGGCGCGGGTCTGCGCGGCCCCGGCACGATCCGGCTGTGGCTCGGCTTCGTCTGCGTGCTGGTGGCGAGCTGCACACTCGAGGCGTCGCTGATCGCCGTGGCCGGCGTGAATGGCTTCGGCCGTGCGCTGGCTGCGGGCTTCGGCCATCTCCTTGGGCATATCGGCACGCCTCTCGCGGCGCTCGCGCTGTTTTTCATCAGCCTGCCCTGGCTGATCGATTTCCGCTGGCGCGATTTCGCCGCCTGGGCCGACGGCGCGTTCGGCCTCGGCCTGTCGCGCGGCCTCGCCAAACGCGACGAGGAAGCGCGCCGTCATCGCAGTGTCGACGACGGTTTGCAGTCGCATGTTTCGCCGGCTGCCAATACGATGGCGCCTAAAACCAATGGCCGTTATACGCGCCCGACAGTCTGGCGTCCGCCGGCGCGTGGGCGCGACGCGGCTGCGGCCGGCGCCGCGGCGAGCGTGGCGGGCAAGGATGCGGCGGCGCGTGGCGCTGCGCCGAGCTGGCGCACGGGCGCGACAACGCCACGCAGCCATGCGAAGCAGGCCGAGCCGGTACTGCGCACGGGCGCGGCGACGACATCGCCGCGGCATGTGCCGATGCAGACGCCACCACTTAAAGCGGAGAAGGCTGCGTGGATGCCGGCTGAGCCCGTTGCGCCGGCTGGTTGGTTGCGCGAGTCTGGGTCGCGCGTGGCTGTGCCGGGAGCGGGATCGGTGGCGGGTTCGGTGGCGGGTTCGGTCGCAGGTTCAGCAGGTGCGACGGGGGTGGCAGGTGCTTCTGGTGCTTCCGCTCGCGTTGGCGCGTCACAGGTTGGACGTCGTTCGGCCGGTGAGCAACGGCCCGTCGGATCGGCAGGAGCCGGCGCGGGGTTGGCGGCCGGCGGTGCTTTCGCGGCGGGTGCTGCGGGTGCTGCAGGCAAGGTAACTCAGGCAGCAGTGCACACGTCAGCGACGGCGCGGGCCCTGTCGGGCAGCGCGGGTTCTCATTCCGCCGTAGGTTCAGTTGGAACCGCAGCGGCCGGCGCGGGCCGCCCTTCGACGATGGCCCAAGGTGCGGCGGCGTCGGCGGCTTCCGTCAATCGCGCGCCGGCGCCCCGGCAAGCTTTCTCGCCTGCACCGGGTTCGAACGATGTCGCGCCGACACCGGCAGCGAGCCGTCTGGCGCCCAGCTACACGCGTCCGATGCCGGCGACGCAGAAAGTCACGCCGCCTGCCAGCGTCCAGGAAACCCTTCGCAGCATCGCGGAAAACGCCGCACGTTGGACCGATATCGCGGGCGTGAGCCTCGCGCGCAGCACCGGTTCGGAAAACGCGAAGCTGACGAGTGCGCCGAACGCAGCGCCGTCGTTCGAGCCTGAGCAGCCGATTGTCGATGTGCCGCGAACGGATGCGACAGAAGCGGCTTTGACGCCGGATGCGCATCGGCCTTCGCTTGAAGTTGTGGACAGCGCACCGGTCGATCACGCGATAAACGCGCCGGCCGATGCGCCGCGCGTGGAAGCCTCGTTCGAAGTGCCGCCCGAAGTCAGCCACGAACCCGTCGTGCAGTGGCCGATCGAGCCGCCAGTTATTCAACCGCCGTTGACGGCGGCGCCAGTGGTTGAGCGCGCGCCAGTGGCTGAGCACGCGCCGGTTGCTGCGTCTGCGTCTACGCCTACGCCTACGCCTACGCATGCGTCAGTGTCTGCGTCTGCGTCTGCGTCTGCGCCATTCGTTGAGCAGGCGCCGATTGCTGAGCCTGCACCTGCACCTGCACCTGCACTTGCATCTTCGTCTTCGTCTTCGTCTTCGTCTTCGCCTTCGTCTTCGCCGGCATCGCCGTATGTGCCGCCAGTCGCCACGCCGACGCCGTTCCAGATTTTCGCTGCGCAGTTGCAAGCAAGCGAAGCGCACGAGGATGAACCGCCGTTCGAAGACAACCCGACCGTATCGACGACTCACGCCGACCATTACGCGAGCCCGAGCATTGAAACGGCACAGACGCTCAGTCAGCCTGCGCACCATTCAGAAGTCATTGCACCGCGCGTCGGCGAGCAGACCACTGCGCCGGCGATGGCCGAACAAGTGAAAGAAGCCGCATCGTTTGTCGAGCCGCAACCCGCCGCGGCTGCTTCGGCTGCCGAAGTCGTGATCGATAAAACACTCGCGCCGTGGGAAGCCGAGCTCGACGCGGTGCTGGCCCAACACGCCGCTTCGTCATCCAGTGTGCCGGCTGTCAGCCGCGTCGTTGTGTCGAGCGGAACCGGCCCGACGCCTGACGCCGCCATGCCATCGCTGAGCATTGCCCGCGCTGGCGAGTCCGCCACGCCCGTCGAAACGGAAACGGCGGACGCCCCTGCCCTGTCGGACGTACCTGAAGCATCGGACTCGCCGACCGCCGCGCACGCTGCAAACCTCACCGCCGCAATGCCGCCGCAGCATGTCGCGCCGCACGTCTCGGAGACATCGGCCACCGCACACGCGGCCAACATAAGCACCGCAGCGACGCCGCAAAGCACTGCACCGCAGACGTCGGACTCGTCGGCTAACGAGCACGCGTCGAACCCGCCCATCGCGGTGCCGCCGCAGAGCCACGCGCCGCAAGCATCAAACGTGGTTCGCTTTCCAGGCTTCGCGGTTCAGACTGCGCCCGTGGCATCCGACGTCGCTGACGACGAATCTTTCGCCATCGCAGAACGTCCGAACGAAGCCGCCATGCCGCCGCCAGCGCCGATAACATCAACATCGCTCGCGGCGCCATTTACCACCGAGAAGACCCCATCCGCAGAGGCGACCGCGGCAACCGCGGCAACCGAACCCACCGAACCCGCAGCCCAACCGCGCCCTCCCCTGCGCGGCCACAGCCCCGCCAACGGCTTCGAGTTCCGCGCGCCCGCGGCATCGATGGTCGAATTGCCCACGCTCGACCTGCTCGCGCCCGCGGACATCGACGTCGAACCGGTCTCCGAAGAAAAGCTCATCGAAACCGGCCTGCTGATCGAACAGCGTCTGCAGGAATTCAAGGTGCCGGTGACCGTCGTCGGCGCGTCGGCCGGCCCGGTCATCACGCGCTTCGAAGTCGAACCGGCGCTCGGCGTGCGCGGCAGTCAGATCGTCGGCTTGATGAAGGATCTGTCGCGCGGCCTCGGCCTCACGTCCATTCGCGTGGTCGAGACGATTCCCGGCAAGACCTGCATGGGCCTCGAATTGCCGAACGCCAAGCGTCAGACGATCCGCCTCTCCGAAATTCTCGAAGCCAGCGTCTATCAAAACTCGCATTCGCAGTTGACGCTCGCCATGGGCAAGGACATCACCGGCCATCCGGTCGTCGCCGATCTGGCGAAGGCGCCGCATATGCTGGTCGCCGGCACGACCGGTTCGGGCAAGTCGGTGGCGATCAACGCGATGATCTGCTCGTTGCTCTACAAGGCGACGCCGGAAGAAGTGCGCCTGATCATGATCGACCCGAAGATGCTGGAGTTGTCGGTCTACGAAGGCATTCCGCATCTGCTCGCGCCCGTCGTCACCGACATGAAGCTGGCGGCCAACGCGCTCAACTGGTGTGTCGGCGAAATGGAAAAGCGCTACCGCCTGATGTCCGCGGTCGGCGTGCGCAACCTGGCCGGCTTCAACCAGAAAATCCGCGATACCGAGGCCAAGGGCAAGAAGCTCGGCAACCCGTTCTCGCTGACGCCGGAAGCGCCCGAACCGCTCGCGCCGCTGCCGCTGATCGTGGTCGTGATCGACGAACTCGCCGACCTGATGATGGTGGCCGGCAAGAAGATCGAAGAGCTGATCGCGCGCCTCGCGCAGAAAGCGCGCGCCGCCGGCATCCACCTGATTCTGGCGACGCAGCGTCCTTCGGTTGATGTGATCACCGGCCTCATCAAGGCGAATATTCCGACGCGCGTCGCCTTCCAGGTATCGTCGAAGATTGACTCGCGCACGATTCTCGATCAGATGGGCGCCGAGTCGCTGCTCGGCCAGGGCGACATGCTGTTCCTGCCGCCCGGCACGGGCTATCCGCAACGCGTGCACGGCGCGTTCGTCGCCGACGAGGAAGTGCATCGGATCGTCGAGTATCTGAAGCAGTTCGGCGAGCCGCAGTACGAGGAAGGCATTCTCGACGGCCCGGCCACCGACGGCGGCGCGGCGCAAGACCTGTTCGGCGAGTCGCCGGATGCGGAAGCCGACCCGCTCTACGACGAGGCGGTCGCCTTCGTGGTGCGCACGCGGCGTGCGTCGATCTCGTCGGTGCAGCGGCAGTTGCGCATCGGTTATAACCGCGCGGCGCGGCTCGTCGAGCAGATGGAAACCGCGGGCCTCGTGTCGGCGATGGGCATCAACGGCAGCCGCGAAGTGCTGGCGCCCGGGCCGGCGGAATAGGCGGCGAATGGCCAGTGAACGCCGCTGATTGCAGTTGATTGCCGGCGCTTCCGAAGGGCGCAAAACGCAAGCGCAAACAGCCTCGTTGCGAAATCGACCACAAAAAAGAAACGGGCCGCTTCACAAAAGCGGCCCGTTTTTTCATCCCGCGCGCGGCGCGTCGACAGCACCCGCCTCGTCGTTCACGGCCTCGTCGGCATCTCGTGTTACGACGGCGAGACCAGCTTGAAATCCACCGGCGCGCCGAGTTCGAAATGTTTCGGATTCGCTTCGAGCAAACCGCTCTGCTGGTCGCGCTTGAACACATATACGGTATCGCTGTTCTGATTGCCGACGATCAGCCAGTTGCCGGTCGGGTCGATCGCGAACTCACGCGGCGACTTGCCCATGCTCGATTGATGGCCGACCTTCTTCAGGTGCCCGTTGGTTGGGTCGACCGAAAAGATCACGATGTCGTTGGCGTCGCCGCGATTGGTGGCATACAGAAAGCGGCCGTCCGGCGACAGATGAATCGCCGCCGCGCCCACCGCGCCCTTGAAGCCAGGTTCGGTCAGTGGCAGCGTTTGCACCTGCGTGAGCTTGCCGTCGTTGTAGTCGAACGTGCTGACCGTGGCGGCCATTTCGCTCGTCAGATACGCGTGTTTGCCGTCGGCGCCGAACACCAGATGGCGCGGACCCGAGCCGGCTTTTTCCTGGTTGTAGCGCCAGTCGGTCGGGCCGAACAGGCCGCGGCTGCCGTCAGGCGTGTAGCGATACGAGTACAGCTTGTCCGCGCCGAGATCCTGCGCGAACAGATAGTGGCCATCCGGCGAGAACACGGTGGAGTGAACATGCGAGTTGTCCTGACGGCCCTTCACCGGACCGCCGCCTTCGTGGTGTACGGTGAGCACCGACGCGCCGACCTGGCCGTCGGCCTGCAACGGGAACACCGCGAAGCTGCCGCCCGGATCCGCGGCCACCGAATAGTTTGCGGTTAGCAAATATTTGCCGTCCGGCGAGAGGCTCAGATAGCAGGGGTCGTTGCCGTCCGAGGAGACCTTGTTGAGAAACGTCAACTGGCCGCTCGCGGCATCGAAGCGAAACGCGCTGATGCCGCCGCGTTGCGTGGCCGGGCCGTTGTCGCCGGGCATTTCGTTGACTGCGTAGACGAAGCGGCGGTCGCGGCTCACCACGAGGTAGGACGGGTTGACCGTCTGCGCGGCCGAGACGCGCGTCGCTTCACCCGTCTTGGTGTCGAAGCGATAGACGTACAGCCCTTCACTCTTTGGGCCGGTATAAGTGCCGACCAGCATGTCATACACGCCGTCGGCGGGAGCCGGGCCGGAATCTTGCGCAAACGCATGCGAAGCAACAATCGAGACCATGAGCACGAAACCTTTTATTATCGAGCGGGCAGAGCGCAATGGTGTTTGCGCGACGCGCCATGAAGTGGAATCAGCAGCAGAAGGCAAGCGGGAATCCGCAACGGCACGCATCGCGGCGGCTCGGTGACGACGAAGCATATGACCTCCTCGGACAGCGGTTATTTGGTTGAAGCGGTTGTCATGGTGTCGCTGGTCTGCCGCGCAATCGGTCGAGCGTTGTTCTTATCGAAAGAAGTATAAAAGCGTTGTGCCGGATCATGCAGCGATTCCGTCGACCCGCGCCGGGTCAGCCGGCAATCGACAATCGGCAGCATGAATAGCAATTGTCCCGCCTGACGGGTCGTTTTTTCAATCGCGTCTCACACTACGGAGTCTTCATGAACGTCACACTCAGCCTGGGCCCGCTGGTTTCGTTGATCGCCGGTATTCTGATTCTCGTCATGCCGCGCCTGTTGAACTACATCGTCGCGCTCTATCTGATCATCATCGGCATCATTGGGATCTTCGGCGTGGGGTCGTCGCACTTCTGAGCGGCGGCGTTCCATGCTTACGCAAGGGTTACGCAAGCATGGAAAGTGCGACCGGGCGCAGCGCCGGCCCGGCTGCGCCTCGCATGGAGGTAAGACATGAGACGTGCGAAAGCTTCACGCGCCGATTGGCCGTGAAGCTCGATGCAAGCGATAAACCCGGACGGCATGGCGAAGCAACGTTCGTTCGCCCGAAGCAGGGTGAGTTTTGCGGTCAGTGCTGTGAAATCACCATCCGGTGCCCATGAAGCGCCGCAGCTTAACCGTTCGAAAGCTGGTCGAGACGCAGCCGTCCCTGCAGCGACAGCGCACCGACGGCATAATGGCCGTCGCCTGCCTGATAGCGGCGAAAGCAGGCCCGTTCGACCAGAAAGGCGGCAGCGGTCAACAAGCCGTTGCGACTCAGGCCCAGGCGGCCATGGTCGAGCGGCAACATCGAATCGTCGGCAAGTTCGCTGGCGGCCGAGAGAATCGTGATGCAATCGGATTTCGACGGGTTCAGCATAGCTTGGGTCCTCGGAAACGGCGTCTGTATGCGCCATGGGCGGGGCCGGTTCATAATCCCGAAAGCTCCTCCGGGCGTCGGCATGAAATCTGATTGTAGGCATTGATTTGACAATTACCAACCCGCGTTTTTGCGTCGCGTGATGAACCAAAACGCATCGCGCAAGTCGGGTATAGGCAACGACACTTCAACGACACCTCGCGCGGCGCGACACGCCGCGCGCACTACTGACCCGCTCCCATGTCAGCACTCATCGAAGACTATGCGCTCATCGGCGACGGCCATACGGCCGCGCTAGTTTCCCGCGATGGATCGGTCGACTGGCTCTGCTGGCCGCGCTTCGATTCGGGCGCCTGCTTCGCCGCCCTGCTCGGCACGCCCGAAAACGGCCGCTGGCTGATCGCGCCGGTCTCGGACACGCCGCCGACCATCACCCGGCGCTATCGCGGCGAAACGCTGATCCTCGAAACCGACTTCGAGACGCCCGAGGGCGCCATCACGCTGATCGATTTCATGCCGCCGGGTAACGGCTGGTCGGAGATGGTGCGGCTCGTGGTCGGCAGACGCGGCACCGTGCGCATGAAAATGGAACTGGTGCTGCGCTTCGATTACGGCTTTTCGGTGCCGTGGGTCGACCGCCTGACGCACGACAGCGGCATCAAGGCGATCGTCGGACCGGACACCGCCGTGTTGCGCACGCCGGTCGAATTGCGCGGCGAAGACATGAAGACGGTCGCCGAATTCACTGTCAGCGAAGGCGAACGGGTGCCGTTCTCGCTTGCTTACGCGGCCTCGCATCTGCGCATTCCGCCGGCGCGCGATCCGCACACCTCGCTGGCACGCACCGAGAATCACTGGCTCGAATGGTCGGCGCGCAGCACGGTTGAAGGACGCTGGGCCGAACCGATCCGCCGGTCGCTGATCACGCTGAAGGCGCTCGCTTACGAGCCGACCGGCGGCATCGTCGCCGCGCCTACTACTTCGCTGCCGGAGCAGCTCGGCGGCACGCGCAACTGGGACTATCGCTACTGCTGGCTGCGCGACGCGACCATCACGCTGCTCGCCATGATGCGCGGCGGCTACTACGACGAAGCGCGCGCGTGGCGCAGCTGGCTCGGCCGCGTGATGGCCGGTGCGCCGGATCAATTGCAGATCATGTACGGCATCGCCGGCGAGCGCCGTCTGCCTGAGTTCGAAATCGACTGGCTGCGGGGCTATCAGGACGCGAAACCGGTGCGGATCGGCAATAACGCGGTCGGCCAGCGCCAGCTCGACGTCTATGGCGAAGTGATGAATGCGCTGCATCTGGCGCGCGTCGGCGGCCTGCAGGCGGACGACACCGCATGGAACGTGCAACGCGCGCTGCTGAAGCACCTCGACACGATCTGGCAGGAACCCGACGAAGGCATCTGGGAAACACGCGGCGGCCGCCAGCATTTCACTTTCTCGAAGGTCATGGCGTGGGTCGCGTATGACCGCGCGATCAAGTCGGCGGAAATGTTCGAGCTCGAGGGCCCGCTCGACGAATGGCGCGCCACCCGCGCGCAAATTCACGCGGAAGTCTGCGAGAAGGCCTGGAATCCCGCGCTCAACGCGTTCTCGCAGTGCTACGGCACCGACCAGCTCGACGCGAGTGTGCTGCTGATGCCGTTAGTCGCCTTCCTGCCGCCGCACGATCCGCGCGTGAAAGGCACCGTGGCCGCGATCGAACGCGACCTGATGCACGACGGCTTCGTGATGCGCTATCGCACGACCGAATACGACGACGGCCTGCCGCCGGGAGAAGGGACGTTTCTGGCGTGCTCGTTCTGGATGGTGGACAACCTGGCGCTGCAAGGCCGCCTCGACGAAGCGATCGCGATGTACGAACGGCTGCTCGCGCTCTGCAACGATGTTGGTTTGCTCGCGGAGGAGTACGATCCCGCTGCGAAGCGTCTGGTCGGCAATTTTCCGCAGGCGTTTTCGCACGTGGCGCTCGTGCACACCGGCCTGAACCTGATGAAACATGAACAGGCCATGGCGCAGGCGACCGGGCAGCCGCCCCATAACGGCACTGGAGCCACGGAACTTGATGCTGCTGCAACCCCGGATAGCGGCGCGGCAACATCGCCAGTAGCATGATTTAATGACAGTTTGCGTGCTAGCCGCGCGCAAAATGCTGCATTGCACAAGTACGCTTTGTTCGATATGATCGACGAGACTGTCGGCCGAAAAACAATGTGCCTACAACCAGAATGGCCTGCCGCAGCGCCACACGCGTGTTTGCGAAGCCTCATGCGAACCGCTTAAAACGGAGCACCCATGCTCTACCAACTGCACGAATTCCAACGGGCGATGTTGAGCCCGCTCACCGCCTGGGCTCAGGCCGCGTCGAAATCCTTCGCGAATCCCGCCAGCCCTTTGGCCTACGTGCCCGGCGCCACGCGCCTCTCAGCCGGTTACGAACTACTCTACCGGCTTGGCAAAGATTACGAAAAGCCTGAGTTCAACCTCCATCAGATCGTCAAAGACGGCCACAACATTCCGATCATCGAACAGACGATCATCGAGAAGCCGTTTTGCCGCCTGATGCGCTTCAAGCGTTTCGCGGACGACAGCGACGCTGTTACCCAATTGAAAGACGAGCCGGTCGTGCTGGTGTGCGCACCGTTGTCAGGACACCACGCCACGCTGCTGCGCGACACCGTTAAAACACTGCTGCAGGATCACAAGGTCTACCTGACCGACTGGATCGACGCGCGCATGGTGCCGCTCGAAGCCGGCCAGTTTCGTCTGGACGACTACGTCGCCTACATTCAGGAATTTATCCGTCACATTGGCGCAAAGAATCTGCACGTGATCTCGGTATGTCAGCCGACCGTGCCGGTGCTCGCCGCCATTTCGCTGCTGGCGAGCCGCGGCGAAGACACGCCGCGCACCATGACGATGATGGGCGGCCCGATCGACGCGCGCAAGAGCCCGACCTCGGTCAACTCGCTCGCCACGCAGCACTCGTACGAGTGGTTCGAGAACAACGTGATCTTCACGGTGCCGCCGAATTATCCGGGCGTGGGCCGTAAGGTTTACCCGGGCTTTTTGCAGCACACCGGTTTTGTGGCCATGAATCCGGAGCGCCACGCGGCGTCGCATTGGGATTACTACCAGAGCCTGCTGCGCGGCGACGAAGACGACGCGGAAGCGCACCGCCGCTTCTACGACGAGTACAACGCCGTGCTCGACATGGACGCGGACTATTACCTCGACACGATCCGCGTGGTCTTCCAGGAATTCAGCCTTGCCGAAGGCACGTGGGACGTCTCCGGCGAACGGGTGAAACCGCAGGACATCACGAAGACCGCGCTCTTCACGATCGAAGGCGAGTTGGACGATATCTCCGGCGACGGCCAGACCTATGCCGCACACGATCTGTGCACGGGCATTCCGGAAGAGCACAAGCGTCACTTCACCGCGGAAAAGTGCGGGCACTACGGCATTTTCTCGGGGCGCCGCTGGCGCACCATCATCTACCCGCAGCTTCGCGACTTCATCCTCGAGCACAACAAGGCGCCGAAGGTAGCGAAGGAAAAAGTCGAAGCCTGAGCTTCGCACGCATAGTCGAAAGACAACGGCCTCTTCGGAGGCCGTTTTCGTTTATGAGGATCCCGAAGCCTCAGTGCGCAACGCACGACGCGAGCTTACTTTCGCAACAGATAGGCGAGCAGCAACTCGGTGTTCATCTGAATCACTTCACTGCGCTCGCTCGCGCTGCTGAAATCGCGGCCGAGGGTGGCTTCGAGCGTAAAGCGGTTCGACACGATGTAATAGCCCATGCCGGACAGGGTGACATAGAAGCGCAGCGGATCGACATTGGTGCGAAACAGCCCCGCGCGTTGACCGCGCTCGAGAATGCCGCCGAGCGTGGCGACGATCGGCGAGATCATTTCGCGGATGCGCGTGGACTTCTGCATATAGCGTGCTTCGTGCAGATTCTCGTTATTGATGAGACGCAGCAGCTCGGGGTGATCGCGGTAGTAATCCCAAACAAAATGCGCGAGACGCGTGATGGCCTCGACCGGGGCAATGCCATTGAGTTCGAGCGTGCGCTCCGCTTCGTTGAGCGCGCTGAACGCGTGCTCGAGTACCGCGGTGAAAAGTTGCTCCTTGCTACCGAAGTAGTAATAGAGCATGCGCTCATTCGTTTCCGCGCGGCGAGCGATCTGATCGACGCGCGCGCCGAATAGCCCACCATTTGCAAACTCTTCGGCCGCCGCGAGCAGAATGCGGCGCCGTGTGCCTTCAGGATCTCTTTTGATTTTCGGCTGATTCATGGTGGCATCGTCTTCGTGAGCCGCGTTATCCGGATCGCGCCGCCGGCCTCTCCTCGGGCCTTGCACCGACAGCACTGAACGGGCTGGTTGGGGGAATACCCTTCTGCGGTCTTTCGAAAAAGCGCTTCGATTATGGCACATGGATTGCGGATGGCAATTGGGGAAATCGGCGATAATGTGCTATTTAGTTCAAGCTGTGCGGCCGCAAGCCAAAGCACCAGTCAGAGCCCCACGCCGTGACCGTGACCGATACCAGAACACTCGCAGACCGCATCGAAGATCTGCTTCCCCAGACGCAATGCACCAAGTGCGGTTACCCCGCATGCCGTCCCTATGCCGAAGCCGTTGCAAGCGGCGAGGCCAATTACAACCAATGCCCGCCGGGCGGCGCCGAAGGTGTCGCGCGACTCGCTGCGTTGCTCGGCAAACCGGTGATTCCGCTCAATTCCGCCAACGGCGTCGAAAGGCCGCGCCCGTTGGCGGTTATCGACGAACAAGTTTGCATCGGCTGCACGTTGTGCATGCAGGCCTGCCCGGTCGATGCAATAGTTGGCGCACCGAAACAGATGCATACGGTGATCGTCGAGCTTTGCACCGGCTGCGACCTGTGTGTGCCGCCCTGCCCCGTCGACTGCATCGCCTTGCCGCCGGTCACGGGCGAAGCGACCGGTTGGGATGCGTGGAGCCAGGCGCAGGCCGACGCCGCGCGCGCACGCCACGACCGGCGCGAGGCGCGTCTCGCACGCGAGCGCGAGGCTGCCGAAGCACGTGCTGCAGCGCGGCGAGCAGGCAGCGCTGCCACTGCTCAGGTTACCGAAACAACTGCGCACACTGACGCGGCGCCATCGGCCGCACCCGCAGCGGACGACGCCGAAGCCAAGAAACGCGCGATTATCCAGGCCGCGCTCGAACGTGCTCGCAAGAAAAAAGAGGAACTGGCCGCCAAGGGCCAAGGCCCGCTGAACACCGAGCGCGTGAGCGCGGATGTGCAGGCGCAGATCGACGCCGCCGAAGCACGCCGCCGCCGTCTCGGCCTCGCCGCGGACGACACCGGCACGCCGTCCGACAAGCGCTAACCGCACCGTCACGCCCAGCATGAACGCGAACAAACGCCGCGCCATCTACGAGACGCTTCAGAGTCTCAATCCTCACCCGACAACCGAACTCGAGTACACCACTCCGTTCGAACTGCTGATCGCCGTGCTGCTGTCGGCGCAGGCCACCGACGTGTCGGTCAACAAGGCCATGCGCAAGATGTTCCCGGTCGCGAACACACCGCAGAAGGTTTTCGATCTGGGCGAAGAAGGCGTGACCGGCTACATCAAGACCATCGGCCTCTATCGCACCAAGGCGAAGAACGTCATCGCGACCTGCCGCATTCTGCTCGACCAGTACGGCGGCGATGTGCCCGAGGATCGCGAAGCGCTCGAAAGTCTGCCGGGCGTCGGCCGGAAAACGGCCAATGTGATTCTGAACACGGCATTCGGTCATCCGACCATTGCGGTGGACACGCACATCTTTCGGGTTGCGAATCGAACCGGTCTTGCGCCCGGCAAGGACGTTCGCGCAGTCGAAGTGGCGCTGGAGAAATTCACGCCCGCCGAGTTCAAGCAGGACGCGCACCACTGGCTGATCCTGCACGGCCGTTATGTGTGCAAGGCGCGCCGGCCTGAATGCTGGCATTGCGTGATCGAGCCGCTGTGCGAGTTCCGGCCGAAAACGCCGCCGCCGGAGCTGTAAGCGCAACGGCGCCGCTTGAAGCGCCGGCGCGCTGAAGCGCCGCCAGCAGCCCGCGGCGCCCCGGCGTAAAATGACGCCCTGCCTCGTCCGCTCGTCCGCTTCACGAGTTGACGCTTTACAGGCTCACGTCCAACGCCCCACTCAACGCACCGGTCTTACGATGTTCAATCCCAGCCGCGACGAAGTCCGTCTTTTCTTCACCGACACCTGGCGCAAGCAGCGCAAAGGCGAGATTCTGACGCCGCTGGAGGCCATCGCCGCCGACTGGATCGTCGAACATCCCGAGTACCACGCCGACCTGACCGACGGCGACGCCGCCCAAGCTCAGGACTATTCGCCCGAACGCGGCCAAACCAATCCGTTTCTGCATCTATCGATGCATCTGGCGATCACCGAACAGTTGTCGATCGACCAGCCGCCCGGCATTCGCGCGGCGCATGAACGGCTTGCCGCTCGCCTCGGCTCGACCCACGAGGCGCAGCACGCGATCATGGACTGCCTCGGCGAAACCATCTGGGAAGCGCAGCGCACAGGCACGCCGCCGGACACGGATGCGTATCTGCAACGCATCGAGCGGCGCGCCACGCGCGACTAAGACCGGCGTCGCGCGCACACACGCGAGCCGGGCAAAGACCGCGGCTCCAAAAGCACAACACCCCGCCGAAGCGGGGTGTCGTTCAATCAGAAAGCGGCGCGAAGGATGTGCGACGCGCTTACTTCTTCTGCACCAGATCGCCGTTCAGCGATTCGATATAAGCGGCGATGTCTTTCATATCGCTCTGCGACAGGCTTTGCACCTGCGCCTGCATGATCGCGTTATTGCGGCCGAAATGCGGGTTGCCGTTGCCCATCTGATACTGACGCAGCGCAAAGTAGACGTAATCCGAATGCTGACCCGCGAGCTTCGGATACTCCGGGCTCACCGGCTTGTTCAGGTTCACGCCGTGGCATGCCGCGCAGTTGTGGCTTTCGGACAGCACCTTGCCGTTGCCGGCGTCGGCCGCGTGCGCGAGGTTCGCTGCAACCAGACCGATCACTGCCGCCGACGCGCATGCAGCCTTGAACACCGTGTGGAGTGGCTGTTGGGGCTTATTCATGAATTCTCCTATCCCGCGAATTTATTTGCCGAGTGACTGGATGGACGAGCCGCAGCCGGTCACTTGTCGGGATTGCTCTTCGAAGAGGAATTTTGCGCTGCGTAGTAGGCCGCGATGTCGGCGATATCCTGATCCGACAGCGACGCGGTGATGGCGCGCATGGTTTCGAAATGGCGGTCGCCCTTCTTGTAGCCATGCAGGGCGTTCTCGAGGTACGCCTGGTTCTGCCCGCCGAGCATCGGCACGCGGTAGACCTCAGGGTAAGCCGTGCGGTATTCAGGAATGCCGTGGCAGCCAATACACATCGCGACCTTGCCTTGGCCCGCCTTCGCGTTGCCGACGACATCCGCAGCCTGCACACTGGCCGTATAGCCCGCGAGCACCGACAGCGCTGCGATCACGACGTTTTTGCCAACGAATTTATTCATAGCATGTAACCTGGCTTGAGGGGAAACGGGCGACCAAAAGGCAACGGCCCGCGCCGTTATTCTTATAGGGTAGCCACGCAGGCCAAAAAAATCGGGCTAATTGTACCGCGACGCCGCGCCGAACGTCCACCGCGCGGGGCCGCGGCGCATCCGGCTGCCGCAAAGCCACGGCTAGCGCCGCTTTGCTCGGCCGCGCCCGACTCGCAGGGCATGGCCGCCGCCGTCGCATCCGGGCCGCTCGCGCAGGTTGCACCGGCTCGCTCCGCGGCCAGCACGGCAACCGACGCCGCATTCAGCCCGCCCGCGCCCGGCGCGCCCGCCCACCGGGCCCGCCGGGCGAGCCTTCGGCCCGTTCGCCGACGCCGCATGCGCACTCGCTGCACGCCACGGCACCGCGGGTGACACCTTACGCGAGGCGGTTTCAGGCCAACAGGTCTTCTGACTTATACTGGGTTTTTTCCCGAAAAAAGAGCATCTCGCCATGCGTTTCGAAGGCTCATCGCAGTACGTCGCCACCGACGACCTCAAGCTCGCGGTCAACGCCGCGATGACGCTCAAGCGCCCGTTGCTGATCAAGGGCGAACCCGGCACGGGCAAAACCATGCTCGCCGAAGAAGTCGCCGCCGCGCTCGGCATGCCACTCCTGCAGTGGCACATCAAGTCCACCACCAAGGCGCAGCAGGGTCTGTACGAGTACGACGCGGTGTCGCGGCTGCGCGATTCGCAACTCGGCGACGAGCGCGTCAAGGACATCCGCAATTACATTGTCAAGGGCGTGCTGTGGCAGGCGTTCGAGTCGGACGAGCAAACCGTGCTGCTGATCGACGAGATCGACAAGGCCGACATCGAATTTCCGAACGATTTGCTGCGTGAACTCGACCGCATGGAGTTCTACGTGTACGAGACGCACGAGCTGATTCGCGCGAAGCAGCGCCCGCTCGTGATCATCACGTCGAACAACGAGAAGGAGCTGCCGGACGCGTTCCTGCGCCGCTGCTTCTTCCACTACATCAAGTTTCCCGATCCGGTCACCATGCAGCAGATCGTCGAGGTGCACTACCCCGGCATCAAGAAGGAACTGCTCGCGGCCGCCATGCAGAGCTTTTTCGAACTGCGCAACGTCGCCGGATTGAAGAAGAAGCCGTCCACCTCGGAACTGCTCGATTGGCTCAAGCTCCTGCTCGCCGAAGACATTCCGCCCGAAGCGCTGCGCTCGTCCGACCAGAAGCAGATCATTCCGCCGCTGCATGGCGCGCTGCTGAAAAACGAGCAGGACGTGAGCCTGTTCGAGCGGCTGATCTTCATGAACCGCAATAACCGTTGATCGAGCGCTGATTGAGCGTTGATTGGGCGCTCACTGAACGTTCAATGAGCGCGTATAGATCGTGACCAGGAGCCGGAGGGTCGCGAGGCCGCCACGGAAAAGCGCGCCGCCCCGACCAACCGCCGCCGGAGAGGACCCAGCATGCTGATCGACTTTTTCTACTCGCTGCGCGCCGCCAAACTGCCGGTGTCGGTGAAGGAATACCTGACGCTGCTCGAAGCGCTCAAGGCCAACGTGATCGCGCCGTCGCTCGACGAGTTCTACTATCTCGCGCGCATTACGCTGGTCAAGGACGAGCAGTATTTCGACAAGTTCGACCAGGCGTTCGGCGCGTACTTCAAAGGTGTCGCGCAAGCTTCGGAGCTTGCCTTCGACATCCCGCTCGACTGGCTGAAGAAGAAGCTGCAGCGCGATCTGTCGCCCGAAGAAAAAGCGCAGATCGAGGCGATGGGCGGCCTCGACAAGCTCATGGAGCGCCTGAAGGAACTGTTCGACGAACAGAAAGAGCGCCACGAAGGCGGCAGCAAGTGGATCGGCACCGGCGGCACGTCGCCGTTCGGCAATGGCGGCTACAACCCGGAGGGCGTGCACATCGGTGGCGACGCGGCGGGTAATCGCACCGCCGTCAAGGTCTGGGAAGCGCGCGCCTATCGCGACTACGACGACCAGGTGGAAATCGGCACGCGCAACATCAAGATCGCGCTGCGCCGCCTGCGCCGCTTCGCGCGCGAAGGCGCCGCCGAAGAGCTCGACCTGCCCGACACGATCCGCAGCACCGCCGCGAACGCCGGCTGGCTCGATCTGAAGATGGTGCCCGAGCGGCACAACAAGGTGAAAGTGCTGATGCTGCTCGACGTGGGCGGCTCGATGGACGATCACATCAAGCGCACCGAAGAGTTGTTCTCCGCCGCCAAAGCCGAGTTCAAGCACCTGGAGTTCTACTACTTCCACAACTGCGTGTACGACTTCCTGTGGAAGAACAACCGCCGCCGTCACGCCGAGCGCATGCCGACGTGGGAGGTGTTGCACAAATTCACGTCCGACTACAAGCTGATCTTTGTCGGCGACGCGACCATGAGCCCGTACGAAGTGCTGCAGCCCGGCGGCTCGGTGGAGTACAACAATGCCGAAGCCGGCGCGGTATGGCTGCGCCGGCTCGCCGATCATTTCCCGCATCACGCGTGGCTCAATCCCGAACCGGAAGGCTTGTGGGCGTACCGGCAGTCGGTCAGCGCGATCCGCGAAGTGCTTGGCCATCGCATGTACCCGCTCACGCTCGCCGGCCTCGAGGCCGCCATGCGCATGCTGAGCAAATAGCCCGTCCAGGTTTGACTTTCGTTTTACCCTCGTTTTGCCCTCGTTTTACCTTTAACGATAAGAAAGCATCTGCATGAGTCCGTCTTCCACGCCCGATTTGTCCCCTGCCGTCACGCCGCCCGGGCGCCTCAATCCTTTCGCCGACACTTCGCTGTCCGCCATCGTCGCCGGTTTCGTCGCGATGATGACGGGCTACACCAGTTCGCTCGTGCTGATGTTCCAGGCGGGCCAGGCGGCGCATCTATCCGACGCGCAGATTTCGTCGTGGATCTGGGCCTTGTCGATCGGCATGGCCGTCTGCACGATCGGCCTGTCGCTGCGCTTTCGCGCGCCGATCGTGATCGCCTGGTCGACGCCCGGCGCTGCGCTGCTGGTGTCCTCCCTGCCGCATGTGGCGTATGCGGAGGCGATCGGCGCGTTTATCGTCTGCGCGCTGCTGCTCACGTTGGTTGGCCTGACCGGCTGGTTCGACACGCTGATGAAGAAGATTCCGGCGGGCATCGCCTCGGCCTTGCTGGCGGGCATCCTGTTCGAGATCGGCATCGAGATATTCCGCGCCGCGCAATTCCAGACCGCGCTCGTGCTGACCATGTTCTTCACCTATCTGATCGTCAAACGGCTCGCGCCGCGCTACGCGATCGTCACGACGCTGATCGTCGGCACGGCGGCTGCCGGCGGGCTCGGGCTGCTCGACTTCAGCCGCTTTCACGTCGCGCTGGCGCATCCGGTGTTCACGATGCCGGTGTTTTCGGTGGCGGCTAGCGTCAGCATCGGGATTCCGCTTTTCGTCGTGGCAATGGCCTCGCAGAACGTGCCGGGCATCGCCGTGCTGCGCGCGGACGGCTACACCACGCCCTCGGCGCCGCTGATTTCGACCACCGGCATCGCCTCGCTGCTGCTCGCCCCGTTCGGCTCGCACGGCATCAATCTTGCAGCAATTACCGCGGCGATCTGCACCGGCCCCGAAGCACACGAAAACCGCAACAAGCGCTATATGGCCGCGGTGTGGTGCGGCATCTTCTACCTGATCGCCGGGGTTTTCGGCGCGACCATCGCCGCGCTGTTCGCGGCCTTGCCGAAGGCGCTGGTCGTGTCGGTCGCGGCGCTGGCGTTGTTCGGCTCGATCATGAGCGGGCTCGCCAATGCCATGCAGGACATGAAGCAGCGCGAGGCGGCGCTGGTCACGTTCATGGTGACGGCGTCGGGGCTGACTTTGCTGTCCATCGGCTCGGCTTTCTGGGGGCTGGTGGCGGGTGTGCTGACGCAAGTAGTGTTGAATGCGCGGCGCGCTTGATGCGTCTGCAGCCCAGCAAAGCGGTCCGGTGCTCCAGTGGCGGGTGATAGCCGCGCCGACGCAAATGGTATAGAAACGCGCCGCGTGCCTGAAGGGCCTGCAACGCGAAGCAACGACGCGCAGTCCCGCCGCCGATTGCTGCCGAAACCAGTCGGCAGATCGCCCGGCAGAATCAGTCAGCGCCGGATCAATCGGCGGAAAACGCCGTCTGAAATTGGAGTGAACGGATCGCCTCGGGCAAGTGTCAACACTGCATCAGCCGATCCGCCATAGAATAGAAGCATCCGGCAGCGCTTTCCGTCAAAATTCCCTGGCAGGATGACGGGCAGCGCTGCAGCGTGACCCGCGGCCGCCGGATCTGGTTTGCGTTTCAGGCCGGCGGCAACCTCATTTCTCCCGAACCACGGCGCGCACGCGCCCTGAAGGCCCGAACATGACAACCGCACTCGATCAACTCAAGCAATACACCACCGTCGTGGCCGATACCGGCGACTTCCAGCAGCTTGCCCAGTACAAGCCGCAGGACGCGACCACCAATCCGTCGCTGATTCTGAAAGCGGTGCAAAAAGACGACTACAAGCCGCTGCTCGAAAAGACCGTCAAGGCGCACGCGTCGAAGCCGGTCGGCGCGATCATCGACCAGTTGCTGATCGCCTTCGGCACCGAAATTCTCAAGATCATTCCGGGCCGCGTGTCGACGGAAGTGGACGCGCGCCTCTCGTTCGACACTGAAGCTTCTATCGCCAAGGGCCGCGAACTGATCGCGCTGTACAAGGAGCACGGCATCGGCCGCGAACGCGTGCTGATCAAGCTGGCCTCCACGTGGGAAGGTGTCCGCGCGGCGGAAGTGCTGCAGAAGGAAGGCATTCACTGCAACATGACGCTGCTGTTTTCGCTCGCTCAGGCGGCGGCCTGTGCCGAGGCCGGCGCGCAGTTGATCTCGCCGTTCGTCGGGCGGATTTACGACTGGTACAAGAAGAACGCCGGCAGCGCGTGGGATGAAGCGAAAGATGGCGGCGCCAATGATCCGGGCGTTAAATCGGTGCGCCGCATTTATGCGTACTACAAGAAGTTCGGCTACAAGACCGAGGTGATGGGCGCGAGTTTTCGCACGCCGGGGCAGATTCTCGAACTGGCTGGGTGCGATCTGCTGACTATCAGTCCGGATCTGCTGCAGAAGCTGCAGGAGAGCACGGAGAAGGTGGAGCGGAAGCTGTCGCCGGATAGCGCTAAAGATGCGGATATTGAACGCGTGCCGGTTGATGAAGCGTCGTTCCGGTTTCTAGTTAATGACGAGGCTATGGCGACTGAGAAGCTCGCTGAAGGGATTCGTGCGTTTGCTGCTGATGCGGTTAAGTTGGAGAAGTTGATCGAAGCATTGCGGTAAGAGTCGCTTGCGCTGCTTCTTGGCGGCGCGCCACGTACACGGCCTTGGACTTCACGGTTCAGGGCCGTGTGCCGTTTACTCACCTGCGGCACGTGTCTGCTGCTGCATTTGAACCGCGTCGCGCGCCGTCGCGTCTACGACATTTAGTCACAATTGACGCCTGATCGACGACTAGAATCTTTTTTGCAAGGGCCTTTCTCGGTGGTCTATTGGCGTCGCCCCTGTGCGGGGCGGCACCTACTTTCTTTGCCGCGGCAAAGAAAGTAGGCAAAGAAAGCCGCTTCACACCGCCAGCTCATAAGCGGAGCCCTCGCACAGTCGCGGTAGTGGTGCATCTGGAATCTGTGTTCTCGCACATTCCGCTTTCGTGACAAGGCACTCATTCTTCCGGCGGCGCTGCGCGCGCCGGCGCGGTACTTCTTCAATCCGTGGGCTCTTGCGGGATGTCGCGCTGCTCACATCTTCCGGAGACGGTCATGGTTGTTCAACCTTACGTATTTTTCAACGGACGGTGCGAGGAAGCGCTCGACTATTACTGCGCTAAGCTCGGCGCTCAAGTCACCTTCAAGATGCGCTACAAGGAGGCGCCGCCCGATCCGCAAAATCAGCCGCGACCCGGTCTCGAAGAAAAAATCATGCACGCCAATGTGCGCATGGGCTCAACCGACTGGATGGCCTCCGACGGTCATTGCGATCCCGCTGCCACCATGAACGGCTTCAGCCTCTCACTCACCGCCGACGACGATGCGTCCGCCAAACAGTTCTTCAATGCGCTCGCCGACGGCGGTCAGGTAACGCTCCCGTTTCAGCCAACATTCTGGAGCAAAGGCTTCGGCATGGTGGTCGATCGCTTCGGTCTCATGTGGATGGTCACAGTGCCCGACAGTTGAACGGGACGGCACAGCAGACCACAGTGAGCGTGCGCACCAGCAGTGGTTGCGGTTGCCGCAGTTGCCGCGTTCGCAGCGGCGCTCGCGACGGCAGCCGCGATTGCGCTCGTCACTGCTCTCGATTCGGTCAGCCCGCCGCGCCGCCCAGGAGCGGGCGCCAACGCATCAAGCCTTCAACAAAGGCCGCGCACGCCGTTCGATGTTCCAGTTCGGCTCGGTTTCCAATAACCGCTCGCGCAGGCGGTCCACCTGTTCGGCAAGCCGTTGTCCGAGCCAGTAAGGTCCCTGAAATTCGGGCGGCAGCTTCAGCGCCGCGTCGCCGTGCCTCTGCGCCAGCGCCGACGCGGACGGAATGCCGAAGTGCGTCGCCCGGCCAAAGCGCAGGCCGCGTGCCATCGCCAGCAGAGTCGCGCGCACAGCGCGCACTTCGACGCCGCATTGCTCGGCGTACGCGGCGCGCGCCGTGGCGTCGGCCTGCATCAGCGGACCGGTGGCGAGCAACTCCAGCGAACTGAGCACCGAGCGGTGCAGCCGCTGAATCTCCTCAAGCTTCGATTGCGGCACCTCGATTTCCTTCGCGACCGAAGGCATCAGCGAACGCAATTGCACAAGCCGCTTGTTGATCGCCAGAAAGCGCCTGACCTGCTCTTCCTCGCTGATCATTTCGCCCTCCAGCAGCCGCGTGTAGATGCGCGCACATTCGCGCAGATTCATTGCGAGCCCGTAGCGCCATGAATAAGTGGCGTGCAGCGGCAACGCGAACGAAAACGCCAGCGCGATCACGATGCCGATCAGCACATTCGCCGTGCGCCACAGGCCGACGTCGATCTGGTTGTCGCCGTGACCCGCGACAATGCACATGGTGATCGCCGTCAGGAGCCCGATATAGCCCGACGAGCCGATCGCGAACCATGCGCAGATGCCCGCGACGATCGACATCAGCACGTAAGTGAGCGGCGGCGAGTCGGTCAGATTCTGCAGTACGATCAGCGTGAGCCCGATCGATGCCCCGAGCAGCGTACCCGCCGCCCGCTCCGCCGCCTTCTTGCGGATATTGCCGTGATGCTGCAAGCCGCCGATCACCACCAGCAAAGTGACCGACGACCAGATGCCGTGCGGAATGTCGATGCCGGTGGTGGCCAGAATCGACACCAGCATGGCCAGCCCGACACGCAGACTGTGCAGCACCTTGGCGTGGCGATAGCGGTAGTAAGGCGACGTCACCGCGCGGACCATCCGGCTGAAGGCCGAGCGGCGTGGAATCACGGTGCGGGAATCGGCAGAAGCCATGGCGGCGCGCTCGATACGATGAAGGACAGTTCCGCTATCCTGCCCTGGAGTGCCTCATCAGGACAAACGCCCGCACATTTTGGTGTGCGGGCGTCGCGTTTTTCAGGCTGTCGCGCCCCGTGGATCTGCGCGACATGAAGCAGCCTTGATCAGCTTTCGACCACGTCCAGATAGTCTTCCGGACGGGTGCGGTCTTCGGCGCGCTGCATGCCGAACGCACGCACCAGCAGACTCACCACCACCGCCACCACCAGGTTCACGATCAGCGACCACACCGCCGCATAGCCCGGAATCGCCATGCCGAACAGGTGGATCGTGAAGATCGAGCCGGCCAGCTTCAGCGAAATCGCCATCCACGTGCCGGTTGCAATGCCAACCGCCCAGCCGGCCAGCAGGCCGCGGTAGTCGAGCACACGCGTGTACAGACCCAGCACGATCGCCGGCAGCGTCTGGATGATCCAGATCCCGCCGAGCAGCTGCAACTGGATCGCGTACGTGAGCGGCAGGCCGAGAATGAACGCCACCGCGCCGACCTTGACGATCAGGGAGACCAGCTTGGCGACATTGGTCTCCTGCTCATGCGTCATGTTGCGATTGACGAACTCCTTGTGGATGTTGCGCGTGTACAGGTTAGCGGCCGCGATCGACATGATCGCCGCCGGCACCAGCGCGCCGATGCCGATCGCCGCGAACGCCACGCCGACGAACCACGACGGGAAGTAATGCAGGAACAGCGCCGGCACCGCGAAGTTCGGGCCGAACGCCTTGAAGTACGGCGCGAACTCCGGCATGTCCTTCACGCCAGAAGCCAAAGCCATGAAGCCGAGCAGCGCGAGCAGGCCGAGCACCAGCGAGTAAGCCGGCAGCATCGCCATATTGCGGCGGATCGTGTTACCCGACTTCGACGACAGCACAGCTGTGATCGAGTGCGGGTACAGGAACAGCGCCAGCGCCGACCCCACCGCGAGCGTCGCGTACGCGCTGTAGCCGTTCAGGCTCGAGACGTCCGGCGCCTTCAGCAGCAGCTTGGCCGGGGGCACCACGCTGAAGATGTGACCGAAGCCGCCCAGTTGCGGCGGAATCACGATGATCGCGGCGAAGATCGTGATGTAGATCAGCACGTCCTTGACCACCGCGATCATGGCCGGCGCGCGCAGACCCGAGGTGTACGTGTACGCCGCCAGGATCGCGAACGCGATGATCAGCGGCAGATCGCCGACAAAGCCCTTGGTGTCGAAACCGAGCGCGCCGATCACCACTTCGATACCGACCAGCTGCAACGCGATGTACGGCATGGTCGCGACGATGCCGGTCACGGCGATCGCCAGAGCGAGCATCCGGCTGCCATAGCGCGCCGACACGAAGTCCGCCGACGTCACATAGCCCTGGCGTTTGGCGATGCTCCACAGTTTCGGGAACACCACGAACGCGAACGGATAGATCAGGATCGTGTACGGCAGCGCGAAGAAACCCGTTGCGCCCGCACCGAACACCAGCGCGGGCACGGCGATGAAGGTGTACGCGGTGTACAGGTCGCCGCCCAGCAGGAACCACGTGACGATGGTCCCGAAGCGCCGGCCGCCGAGGCCCCACTCTTCCAGATGCGCAAGATCGCCGCGCCGCCAGTGGGCCGCGATAAAGCCGAGAATCGTGACGCCGATGAAAAACAGAACGAAGACGAAAGTTGCTATGGCGTTCATTATCGTGCGCCCCCCTGCGGACGGCCATTGGAACGCGAGCGCGTCTTGGTCTTGAAGTACACGAGCGCCGTGATGACTGCGCTGATCAGCACCCACAGGAGCTGATACCAGTAGAAGAACGGAAAGTCGAACAGCACCGGTTCGACCTTGTTATATGACGGCACCCAGATCATCGCGATCCAGGGCAACAGCAGCAACCAGAGCCAGTGCTTGCTGGCCTTGTTCGCGTCGGCGTCGTGAGCCATGACGTCTCCTCTTCCCTATTATTGAAATGTTGGCCCGTGTTTGACGGGTGGTGGATCCCATAGCGGATGGCCACGGGCGCCCCGAAAGCTTCGAAAGAGTATAGGAGCGGCGAGAGCGCGGTCAAGCAGGGACGACCCCAGCACGAACGTGCTTTCAGCGTCGGCGCGAAGGTGTTTCAGCAGGAGGCGTTCAAGCGCTGCGGCGAGGCGCATCGGGGCGTGCCGCCTGGGTCTGACAGACCGGCCCGCAGACCGGCCCGCTTTGCGAGGAAGAAGACCGGCTGTTCAATGCGCGATGGATGAAAGCGGCGAACGTCGCGTGGGCGCAACGGCGCGTGGCGCGTCGGCGAGGACATTCAGTCCATGCACTGCTTTGGATCGGGCCGGCTTGCGCGGCCCGACCGCATGGGTCGTTGCAATCAGATCGAGAACGAGTCGCCGTGCTGCCCGGTCGATTCCTGCAGACCCTTGATCCATTTACGCGCGGGCAGACCGAGTTCCGCCTCGATCAGCCTGGCGCGTGCTTGCAGCGCCGTGAACGGCACCTCGAGCGCCGGACCCGAGAACGCGATCGCGATGCGGTTGCCGTCGTGCACTTCCGGCAGCGCGACCACGCGGCCGTCGAAGGCTTCGTTCAGACGCTTCATGTTGCGCACGAAGCTCGGGTGATCACCGAACAGATTCACCGTCACCACGCCCGCGTCGGTCAGGCACGCGCGCACCGCGCGATAGAAGCCGACGCTGTCGAGCACCGGACCCCGCGCCGTTGCGTCGTAGACGTCGATCTGCAACGCGCCGATCGTGCCGTGGTTGGCGCGGTCGTTGACGAAGTCCCACGCGTCGGTTTCGTGCACCGTCAGACGGGCATCGTCGTGCGGCAACTCGAACATCGTGCGCGCGGCCACCACGACCGCCGGATTCACTTCCACCGCCTCGACCTTCGCGCGCGTCAGGAAGCGGTGCGCGAACTTGGTCAGCGCCGCGGCGCCCAGACCGAGCTGGACGATGCGCCTGGGCGTTTCGATAAACAGCAGCCAGGCCATCATCTGCTGCGCGTATTCGAGTTCGATGTGATCCGGCTTGCGCAGACGCATCGCGCCTTGCACCCACTCCGTGCCGAAATGCAGGAAGCGCACGCCGCCCTCTTCCGAGAAAGTCACCGGCGCGAAACGCGGCTTGCGCGGCGCTTCGATTTGCGGCGCGTCGTGCAGATCGTCGTCGTGCGAAACGCGCGTTTTGTTGCGCGTGGCGTTCTGCGATTTATGCGGCTTTTGTTTCCCACCGGCGGCTTCGGCGTCGCGGTTGCGGAAGGCACGCACTTCAGCGGAAGCGCGCTTGATCAATTTCGTCATGTAAGGATGTCGCGCCAAAGACGCAGTTTTTGGTCGAACGAGAGCATAGCATTCGCCGGACTCGACGAAGGCAATACGAGGGTGGCGTAGCCCGCCGCGCCGATCACCGGCGCAAAGCGGCCCGCCGTCTTGCCGTTGAAGCAGACTTTCGCGAGCTTCGGCGCGTGCGCGCGCAACGAAGCGAAATCGTTCGGGCTGGCATTGCGGATCGCGGCGTCGAGACTGCCTTCGCGCGTGCAGGCGGCGAGCACGTCCCATACGCCGATGCCATGCGCGAGCACGCGGCGCAAGCGCTCGTCGTACGCGAGTTCGGCGAGCGGTTCGTCGAGCACGGCGCCGAGCAGGCGCCAGAACTGGTTGCGCGGATGCGCATAGTACTGCGTCGCGGCGAGCGACGCCTCGCCGGGAAAGCTGCCGAGAATCAGCGTATGCGTATCCGCAGCGGCAACTGGAGGAAAACCGCGCAGCATCACCGGCTCCGTTCGTCGGACGCACGCGTCGCGGGATGCGCGCGCGATGCGGTGTGTTCGAGCGCACGGCCGTGTTCGCGCACCCGCGGATGGGCGACCCAATCGTCCGATCGGCTCGCGCCTGACAAGCTCGCCAGATGTGTCCATAACGCCGGCAACATGCATTCGGTGACCATCAGCGGCGCGCCGTGGCGCTCGAACACCGAGCGGCGCGCGACCAGCGCGTGCGGCGGCAACCCCTCGATTTCATTCGCAGCCAGACGATAGAGCGGATGCCGCGCGGTCAACCTGCGGCTCACCAGCGACGACCGCGCCACACTGCTATCGCTATACAGCAACTCGGCCAGTGGCCGCGTGCGCAGACGCCGTATGGCCTGCCACACACCGGCGCTTGCGGCGAGCGGCGCGACGCTATGCGCCGCCACGAACGGTACGCCGTCGACCGATAGCGCGACCTCCCGAACCCAGACCGGCGCACGCGGCACGAGGCCGAGCGCGGCGCTCTCGTCGGCCCACGGCAGCGCGACGCCTTCGTGCGTGACGCGTACCGCGACGGCGCCGAGCGCACGCAAATGCGCGGTCAGTGAACCGCCGCGAGTCAGCCAGTCTTTCTGGGCGGCGGTGAAGCCGGGTAAGGGCGCGACGCGCCAGTGGGCGTCGGCGGCATCGAAACGGATGGACATGGTGTCGGATTATAACGGCGCGGCTGTCGGACCATTCGCCAGCGCGCAGGTCTCGCCCTTCAGCAGATTCCGTCGATTACGACACGGGTCGTGAAGCACTTCCACTGGCGTGTCGATTTCAGATAGTTCCGATTCTCCGCGGCTCGCGTCGCGCGATAAAACCTCCGTGCTTTGCAAAGCCGGCCGCCGCGATCGACGGCGCGCCACATGAACGAACAATCAAGGAAAAGACACGAAGATGAGGAACATTCTGAGCACAACCGCATGCGCGATCTCTATCCTGCTGGTGACAGGTTGCGCAGCGCAACTGAACCGCGACACGGAGACATCGCTGAACAAGGCTGTCGGTATCGAGGTGGCGCCGGTCGCCGGCGGTGTCGCGGTCAAGCTGCCCGAAACCGCCCTGTTCGATTTCAACAAATCCGAGGTGCGCAGCGACGCGGCGGCGGTCATCGATCGTTCGGCCGTGCTGCTCAAGCGCAGCAAGAAACCGATTGTCGTCGAGGGCTACACCGACAATGTCGGCACGCTCGAATACAACCAGCATTTGTCCGAGGCGCGCGCGAGCGCGGCGGGTTACGCGCTCGTGGCGCGCGGCATCGCCATGGACCGTATTCGCACCAAGGGCAATGCGTACAACAATCCGGTGGCAAGCAACGATACACCCGAAGGCCGCGCGCTGAACCGTCGCACCGAGATCGTCGTGCGCGGCGAGACGATGGATACGTTGATGGGCAAGAAGTAACCGACGGCCATTCACGGCCGCCTTCAACCGAAAAACTGGGCGCGTGTGAGGCGCCCGGTTTTCAGCCAGCGACAAAATCGTGCAATGCTTGTGCGACCTCGTCGAGTACCGTATCCCAACGTCCCAACTCACGCTGCCTGAACAGTCGCGCGGACGGATACCACGGACTATCGTCGCGCTCCGTCAGCCAGCGCCAGTCGGTGAACGTCGGCACCAGCACCCAGACCGGCGTGCCGCATGCGCCGGCCAGATGCGCAACCGCCGTGTCCACCGTAATGACCAGATCGAGCGACTGCACGATCGCCAGCGTGTCGGCAAACGTACCGATCTCCGGCCCGAGGCTGTGCATGCTCAAATCCGCACACGACGCTGCCTCGTTCTGCGTCTCGCCCTTTTGCAGCGCGAACCAGTGCACACCGGTCTGTTGCAAAACCGGTAGCCAATGGCGCAACGGAATCGACCGATACCGATCGAGCTCGTACGCCGGATTACCGGCCCAGACAATGCCGACGCGTTTTGCGGGCGCTTCGCGTGTATCGGCCGCACAGATTGCGTCGAGCCGGCTCCGCCAACGTTGCACCTGCGCGGGTTCCGCTCGCAGATACGACGTCGCGAGCGGCAACATCGGCAGGTCCAGCTTCATCGGCTCCGGCATGCTGAGCATGCGGCACCAGTAGTCGTACGGTCCGGGCGGCGCGGTCGTCCATGCGGCACGTACGCCGGCGGCGCTTCGCGCCACTTCGCCAAGCGGAGCCTCGACCCAGACGTCGACCTGTGCGCCGCGCTTATTCAACCAGTCGGCCATACACAAGAACTGCAGTTGATCGCCCAGCCCCTGCTCGCCGACGAGCAGAAAGCGGCGGCCCGTTACGCGCTCTCCTTGCCATTCTGGATAAGCCGGGCGAACCAGGTCGTGATTTTCCGGCAGGGCTTCATGCCACCGATATTGCTTCCAGCCGTTTTCGTAGTCGCCGGCACGCAGTTGTGCGGCGGCGAGGTTGAACTGCATCAGCGGATGATCGGGCATCAGCCGCGCGGCTTCGGCGGCATGCGCGTGCATGGCCGGGAAGTCGCCCAGCATGTTGAACGCAAACGACGCGTTGTGATGCAGCCAGCCGTTTCGCGGATCGACGCCGAGCGCTTCGATGGCGACGCTGATTGCATCGCTGAAACGCTCCGCGTTGTTAAATGCAAAGGCCACCTGTTGAAACGCGGATGCGTCTGATGCAAAGCGAACGCGCAGTTCGGCAAGCACGCTGTCGATCCTCTCGCCGCGCTGTGCTCTCGACAACGCGGTAATCAGGTCGAGCGCGTCCGGCAGATGCGTCGGGTCGAGCGCCCATGCACGCAGCCAGTAGTCCGCTGCGTCCTGATAACGTTCGAGCTCGGTACCGATTCGTGCGAGCGAGCGAACGGCGTGATGCAACGTCGGTTCGAGTTCAAGCGCCTTGAGGTAGTGGCCGCGTGCTTCGACGAGACGCTCCGACAGCGTCAGGCAATCGCCCAGATTTCGATGCAGGCTCACGGTCCCGCCACCGAGGCCCACCGCGCGATAGTAGAACGCTTCGGCCGCGATCAGCTCGCCGTCCAGCGCGGCGATCAAACCGCGATGCTCCCAGATATCCGCGCGCTCAGGCGCGACGTTCAATGCCTGATCGAAATGCTCGCGCGAGCGGTCGGGCCGATCGACGCAAAACAAGGCGAGGCCGAGCCGATGCAGCGCGTGTACGTTGTGCGGCTGTTCGGCAAGAACGCGCTGGTAGTCGGCAATTGCTTCGTGATGACGCCCCGCGGCGAAGCAGGCGTCGGCATGTGCGGTCATCGCGCCGAGATCGTTGGAGACGCTCGTGGGGAATGGGAATTCGTGTTCGTGCATCAAAGTCGATGAGTTGCGTGAGTTGCTCTGAACCTGGCGCGGCGCAGTGTGCGCCGCTCAGGCCGTCTGGTGCGGCGCGAGCATCGTCTTCAGACGCGCGGCCACCCGCTCGACCACCGGCGCCCATTGCGCAGGCTGCGGCTGCCGGAACAGCTCGACCGAGTCGTACCAGGGCTGCGCCTCTTCGTTGCCCCACGACCAGTGGGAGACGTGATCGAGCATGGCCAGCACGCGATGCCCTAACGCGCCGCCAAGATGCAACGGCGCGCTGTCGATCGTCACCAGCGCGTTCAGCGCGGTGAGATGCGCCGCTACGTCGTCGAAGCCGTCCTTGTAATCGCCAGTCAGATCGCACAGGCGATATCCCTGCGCGGCGAGCGCCGTCACATCGGCGTGGCGTCCGGGCGTGAGCGGATGGAAGACGACATCTGGAAGCGTCAGCAGCGGCGCCAGCGCTGCAAGCGGAATCGACCGCTTGGCGTCGCGCCGATGCGTCGGGCTGCCCGACCAGACGAGGCCGACATGCCACGTCGCGCCCGGTGCGTGCGCGCTGATCCGTTCGCGCCAAGCCGCCGCCTTCGTTGTATCGGCCTGCAAGTAAGGCGCTCCGTGAACCTGCTCCGGATCGAGACCGAGCACGAGCGGCAGGCTCATGAGCGGCAACGCGTAGTCTGGCGAGCCGAGCGGGCCTTCTTCGATCGACACGCAATTGACGTAGAAACGCGCAAACAGCGGCTGCAACGCGCGACGCACGGCAAGCACCAGCCGTCCGCCTTCGTCATGCATACGCGCCGCGAGCTGCGGGACGAAACGCACCATCTGAATGTCGTCGCCGCTGCCCTGCTCACTGTGCACGACCAGGGTCTTGCCGGCGAGCGTTTCGCCACGCCAGCGCGGACACAAACGTGTCATTACGCTGACGACGTTGTTCTGTTCGCGGTCTTCGCGCGCGAGACGCGCCTCAAAACGCGGCCACCCGCTCGACCAATCGCCGCGCCGCAGTTCCAGGTCCGCCAGATCGACCGCTGCCTGCACCGCTGACGGATCGATCGCGAGCGCCGCTCGCAGCGCCGCCTCGCTGTTCGCATAGCGCGCCTGCTCGTTCAGATACATGCCGACCGCCGCCAGCACGTCCGCATTGCCGGGCGCGACGGCGTCCACGGCGCGCATGGTGGCCTCCGCCGCGGCTGCGTCGTTGCACTGCCATTGCGCGTGGCTGAGTTGCCACGCCATCTCCGCATCCGCGGGATTGCGCGCAAGACCTTCGCGGCAGATACGCTCGACCGTCGGCCAATCGCGCACCTCCCGGAATGCCAGCACGAGTTGCAACGGCAACGCCGGATCGATCGCGGGGTCGAGCGCATACGCCCGCGACAGCGCCGCGCGACGCTCGTCCCGCGCACTCGCCTCAGGCAGCGCCGCCAACGCGATCGACAACCACCACGGCGCGCGCGCGTCCCGCGGCGCCCGACGCTCGTAAGCACGCAGGATTCGCGCGGCCGCGGAGTGCGCGCCGCACGTGCCGATCAGCCACGCGACCCAGTCGATCGTCGTCTCGACCGGCTGCGTGGCCACCGCCCGCTCGCTGTTGCGCTGCGCGGCGCTGGCGTAGCCAAGCGCGTCGGCGAACAGCGCGACCCGCGCATGGCGCGCTCCGTTCGCGCACGCTTGTGCTTGCGACGCGCTGTGATACGCCTCTTCGAAACGCCCCGCGCTCGTGCACAGGTCGGCGTGTAGCTGCGGCGTCCCGCCTGCCACGGCGAATTCGACTGCGCGACGCGCGGCGGCATCGAAACCTTGCTCGCGCAAGATGGACCACAGGAGATGAACGGAATCGGAAGGTACTGCCAGAGCGGAATCGGACATGGGAATTCAGAGCGTTGTTGTTGTCATGCGCGAAGGCGTAATCACAAAAATAGGACCCAGTGCTTTCAATGCTTAGAGATTGGAAATAATGCTTCAGGCCTCCGAATAAAAATCGCGCGAGCATAAGACAAAACCGCGCTTTTACATCTCATAAACCAATCTCAATTTAATACCATTGATTCTATTTAGTTAGTTAACCATAATTAATTTCAATCGACTACGAGCAACGCCCATTAGTCGACCAGGTCAATCAACTACAACACGGAGCAAGCTTTGAACACTGGAAAATCGAAGGAAACATCCGACAGCATCGCTCATCTGGCTGCGGTCGTTTTACGGCGCGCGGGCGTCGCGCAACTGGAGAAAGAACTGGCGGGCTCGGCGCTGGCGCAACATCACACGTCGAAACAGACCAGCAAGGCGATCGGCAGTCTCGCCGCCAAAGTGCTGGCCGATCACACTTCATGTCACGAGGCCAAGGAATTGGCCGGTAGCGTGCTCTCGCAAGTGCGTCATCTGGAGGGACCGGCGCCGGCGCGTTAAGCGCTCGGCCGGAAGCGGCAAAGTGGAGCGGCCGCGCTTCGCTGAGTCACGCCGCGGCGCGCTAAAAGGCAAAAAAAATGCGCTGCCGAAGCAGCGCATTTTCAACCTCGAGCGTCAAAACGACGCCGTGGCGTCAAGCTCGACCCGCGCTCAGTTCGCGCGCGCAAGCAGCAGCGCATTGGTGCGCTTCACGAAGCTCGCCGGATCGTCCAGCGCGCCACCTTCGGCGAGCAATGCCTGATCGAACAGCAGGTGGCACCAGTCGTCGAAGTTCGCGCTGTCCGCGTGCAGGCCCTTCACCAGCGCGTGCTCCGGATTCACTTCGAGAATCGGATGGAACGCCGGCGCCGTCTGGCCCGCGGCCTTGAGCATGCGCTGCAGATAGCCGCTCATTTCGCCGTCGTCGGCAACGAGGCAGGACGGCGAATCGGTCAGGCGGAACGTGAGACGCACGTCCTTGGCCTTGTCCTTCAGCGCTTCCTTCATTTTCTCGACGAGCGGCTTGAACTCTTCGCCGACCTTCTCTTGCGCCTGTTTTTCTTCGTCGTTCAACGCGCCCAGATCGAGATCGCCGCGCGCCACGCTTTGCAGCGGCTTGCCTTCGAATTCGTTCAGGAACGACAGGATCCACTCATCCACGCGATCGGTCAGCAGCAGCACTTCCACGCCCTTCTTGCGGAACACTTCGAGGTGCGGGCTGTGGGTCGCCGCCTGCCAGGTGTCGGCGGTCACGTAGTAGATCTTGGTCTGCTCGGGCTTCATGCGCGCGACGTAGTCGGCCAGCGACACGGTCTGCTCGGCTGTCTCCGTATGCGTCGACGCAAAACGCACGAGCTTCGCGATCCGCTCGCGGTTGGCAAAGTCTTCGCCGATGCCTTCCTTCAGCACCTGGCCGAATTCCTTCCAGAAACCGGCGTACTTTTCCTTGTCGGCTTCGTTATCCGAGTTGGCCAGCTCTTCGAGCATGGACAGCGAACGCTTGGTCACGCCTTCGCGGATCGCCTTGACATCGCGGCTTTCCTGCAGAATTTCGCGCGACACGTTCAGCGGCAAATCCGCCGAATCGACCACGCCCTTCACGAAGCGCAGATACGCAGGCAGCAGTTGCTCGGCGTCGTCCATGATGAACACTCGCTTCACATACAGCTTCAGGCCGCCGCGATAATCGCGATTGAACATGTCGAACGGCGCGTGGGTCGGCACGTACAGCAACTGCGTGTACTCGCTGCGGCCTTCCACACGGTTATGCGTCCACGTGAGCGGATCCTGATGGTCGTGCGAGAGGTGCTGATAGAACTGCTTGTACTGCTCGTCGGTGATCTCGTTCTTCGAGCGCGTCCACAGCGCGCTGGCCTGATTGACGGTCTCGTCCTCGTCCTTCGTGACCATCTCGCTCTTTTCCGCGTCCCACTCTTCCTTCTGCATCAAGATGGGCAGCGCGACGTGATCGGAGTACTTCTGGATAATCGACTTCAGACGGTGCGACGACAGCAGCTCATCTTCATCAGCACGCAGATGCAGCGTGATGGTCGTGCCGCGCGCGGCGCGCTCGATCTGCTCGACGGCGAAATCGCCTTCGCCCGCGCTTTCCCAGCGCACGCCTTCCGAAGCCGGCAAGCCGGCGCGGCGCGTCTCGACCGTGATCTTGTCCGCGACGATGAAGCCCGAATAAAAGCCCACGCCGAACTGGCCGATCAGCGCCGCATCTTTCTGCTGGTCGCCGGAGAGCTTGCCGAAGAATTCCTTGGTGCCCGAGCGCGCGATCGTGCCGAGGTTGGCGATCGCTTCGTCGCGGCTCATGCCGATGCCGTTGTCGTCGAGCGTGATGGTGCGCGCGGCCTTGTCGTACGACACGCGAATCCGCAGGTTCGGATCGTTTTCGTACAGCGCACTGTTTTCGATCGCTTCGAAGCGCAGCTTGTCGGCCGCGTCGGAGGCGTTCGAAATCAGCTCGCGCAGGAAAATTTCCTTGTTGCTGTACAGCGAATGAATCATCAGGTGCAGAAGCTGTTTCACTTCTGCCTGAAAGCTCATGGTTTCTTGTGCCATGGTCGGACTTCCTCTCTGTTGCGAATGGGGTTCAAGTCGGGCGCGGCGCAGCGCGTTGCGGCTCGCCGGCGACGTCGGCGTGCCGGTGTGCCGGCGCTGGGCCGAAGCGTCGGCCGCCGGATGCGCAAGCCGCCGGATCGTCCGCCTAATTGGGGGCACGCCGGCGCGGTTTCAAGAGGCGCGGCGCGCCACGCTGTCGAGATACCGGCACAAAAAGGTGGCCAGTTCCGGATCGCCGCAATTGGAAATATTGAAGCGCATCCAGGTGGTCGACGACTGCTGCGGGGAAAACAGGCTGCCGGGCGTCAGCAGAAAGCCGGCTTCGTGGCCGGCGGCCGCCAGCGCGTCGGCGTCGACGCCCGTGTCGGCCCACAAAAACATGCCGGCCATAGGCGTCAGGAACAGCTTCAGGCCGGTCTTCTCCAGCATTCGCACGGACTTCTCGCGCACGCCGTCGAGCCGCACGCGCAGCCGTTCGACATGCCGCCTGTAGTGGCCTTCGGTCAGAATCTTGTACAGCACACGCTCGTTCAGTTCCGGGCTCGTCATGCCGACCAGCATTTTCTGGTCGCTGACCGCCGTCGCCACTTCGGGCGCGCAGGCAATGAAACCCACGCGCAGATTCGGCGCGAGCGTCTTCGAAAAACTGCCGAGATAGATCACGCGTTTCAGCTGGTCGAGACTCGCGAGGCGCGTGCCCGGATAGCTCGGCGGACACAGATCGCCGTAAATATCATCCTCGACGACGATGAAATCGTACGCTTCGGCGAGGCGCAGAATGCGGAACGCCTGCGCCGCCGTGAGCGACGTGCCGGTCGGGTTCTGCAGCACCGAATTGATGACCAGCATTTTCGGGCGCCACGTCTGTACGAGCGACTCGAGCGCGTCGAGATCGGGGCCGTCCGGCGTGTACGGCATGCCCACTAGCCGCGCGCCCTGCGACGCGAAACGCCCGAACATCTGAAACCACGCCGGATCGCCGACGATCACCGCATCGCCCGGCTTGACGTAGATGCGCGAGATCAGGTCGATGGCCTGCGTAATGCCGGACACCATCACGATCTGATCCGGCGACGCACCGATCTCCAGTTCCTCGAGCCGCGTCTGCAATTGCTGGCGCAGCGGCAAAAAACCCTGCGGTGTGCCGATGCCGAGCATCTGCGCGCCGCTTTGCCGGCCGAGCGTGCGCAGCGCGTTGGTGATCAGGTCGCCGTCGAGCCAGCGCGCCGGCAGATAACCCAGCCCGGGACTGCGCTCGGGGCGCGCGCCGGTGTGCAGCATGTTGCGGAGCAGCCAAACCACGTCGATCGTGGCGGGCGCCGGCGCCGCCGCGGTGAGCGGATGAATCTCGGCGCTAGCACTGGCCGCGCCGCCCAGCCGTTCGCGCACATAGAACCCGGAGCCGCGCCGCGACTCCAGAAAACCCTGCGCCACCAGCCGTTCGTACGCCTCGACCACCGTGAAGCGCGACACGCCCTTGTCGAGCGCCAGCTTGCGGATCGACGGCATGCGCATGCCGGGGCGGAACACGCGCTCCTCGATGCGGCGGCGCGCCCACTGGACGAGCTGCTCGACCAGCGTCAGCGACGTGGTGTCGTGCGGAGTGGGAATCTGGGTAAGCGGGACGGACATGGCGGGCTCCAACTGTACCGAACAGTATCGAATTGATTGTACCGTTACTGTGCCGGTCGGCGTCGCTACATTCGAGAGAAGTAGAGGATGGTATGGCGGCACGGCGACTCTCACCACGCCCCACACGCTCTCCGGCAAAACCCTGCCGAACACCATCCGCATGGCCCGCCGATCCGGCAAACGGTTATGCTTACGGCCCCAGCAGCGTTGCCGCGACACCCAGCCCCGCCCGGGTTCATCGCAGAAAACCCGCACAAAAACCGTTCCCCGCTCCGTCATGACTGCTCATCCGCTACGCCTCGATCATCTCGTGATTTCCGCCCGCACCCTCGACGAGGGTACGCAGTACGTCGCCGATACGCTCGGCGTCGCGCCGGCCGGCGGCGGCGCGCATCCGCTGATGCGCACGCATAACCGCCTGCTGAACCTGTGGGGCGGCGTGTATCTGGAAGTGCTCGCGATCGATCCGCAAGCCGCCGCTCTGGACAATGCGCCCACCGACGGCAGCGCGCCGCGCCCCCGCCTGTTCGCGCTCGACGACCCGGCAACGCACGCGCGGCTCGAAAACGGGCCGTATCTGTCGCACTGGGTCGCCCGGGTCGAGCGGCCGAAACACCTGCCGACGTGGCAAGCGCAATATCCGCAGCGCATTCCCCCAGTCGTGCCGATGACGCGCGGCGATTTCACATGGCGCCTGACCGTGCCGGACGACGGCGCGTTCCCCGCCTGGCAAGGCGTCGGCGACGGCGTGCTGCCCTCGCTGATCCAGTGGGACACGACGAAGCATCCGTCCACATCCTTGCCGGAAACGGAGATTTCGCTGAAAGCCTTGAAAGGCGAGCACCCGCAAGCCGACACGGTCGCGGCGCACTTGCGCTGGCTTGGCGCGGCGCATCTGATCGAGTTGCAGCACACGGAAGGCGCGCCGGCGCTCGTCGCCGAGTTCGAAACACCCAACGGTCTACGGACCCTTAAATAAGCAGCGCGCGCGGGTCGCCGACTCGCGCGATAATCGAAGTTTTGACCGGTTCCAGTACCAGCAGAGGAGACCATGGACCAAAGCGACCTGAAAGCCCCCACGTGGCAATTGTCCGAACGCGCACGCAAGCTCACGAGCTCGGCAATTCGCGAGATTCTGAAGGTCACGGAGCGGCCCGAAGTCATTTCGTTCGCGGGCGGCCTGCCCTCGCCGGCCACGTTCCCGGCCGAACGCATGCGCGCCGCGTCGGACCGCATTCTGCGCGACGAACCCGCCGCGGCTCTGCAATACAGCGCAACCGAAGGTTTCCTGCCGCTGCGTGAATGGATCGCGAAGCGCTATTCGGTGAACGGCGCGCAGATCCGTCCGACTCAGGTGCTGATCACCACCGGCTCGCAACAGGCGCTCGACCTGCTCGGCAAGGTGCTGGTGTGCCCGGACAGCCCGGTGCTGGTCGAAACGCCGACCTACCTCGGCGCGCTGCAATCGTTCTCCATGTACGAGCCGCGTTACGTGCAAGTGCCGACCGACGAACACGGCCTCGTCCCCGAAGGCCTCACGCCCGAGCTGACGGCCGGCGCCCGCCTCTTGTACGCGCAGCCGAATTTCCAGAATCCGACGGGCCGCCGCTTGCCGATCGAACGCCGCCGCGCGCTCGCCGCGTTCGCGAAGACCGCGCCGTTCCCGGTGATCGAAGACGACCCGTACGGCGCGCTCGACTACGCCGGCGAGCCGCTGCCCACCATGCTCTCGATGGCGCCGGACCACATCGTCCATCTCGGTTCGTTCTCGAAGGTGCTGGCGCCGGGCCTGCGGGTCGGCTACATCATCGCGCCCGAAGAGTTGATTTTCAAACTCGTGCAGGCCAAGCAAGCGACCGATCTGCACACGCCGAGCTTCACGCAGCGCATCGTGTACGAAGTGATCAAGGACGGCTTCCTCGACACGCACGTGCCGACTATTCGCGAACTGTATCGCGATCAATGCGCGGCCATGCTGGCTTCGCTCGAACGCTACATGCCCGAAGGCGTAAGCTGGAATCGCCCGGAAGGCGGCATGTTCGTGTGGGTGAATCTGCCCGCGCAGATCGACAGCATGAAGCTGCTGGAAGAAGCGGTTGCGCAGAACGTCGCGTTCGTGCCGGGCGGTCCGTTCTTCGCGAACGAAGCGCAACACAACACGCTGCGGCTGTCGTTCGTGACGGTGCCGCCGGCCAGGATCGACGAAGGCGTGTCGCGTCTCGGCGCGCTGATCCGCGCGAAGATCTGAGATCTGCCGCGCGCTGGTTGTATGTTTCATGCGCGCGGTCTACATGATTTCGCCTGACCGCATCCACCGAATTCCACTACTGATCAAGGACACACCATGGCTCAAACGAATGTGTACGACAAGCTCAAGGAACTGGGCATCGAACTGCCGACCGCCGGCGCGCCGGCTGCCGCGTATGTGATGAGCGCGCAAAGCGGCAACACGGTGTATCTCTCCGGACACATTGCCAAGAAGGACGGCAAGGTGTGGACCGGCAAGCTCGGCGCCACCCTCACCACCGAGGAAGGCAAAGCCGCCGCACGCTCGATCGCCATCGACCTGCTCGCCACGCTGCACGCGCATGTGGGCGATCTGAACCGCGTCACGCGCATCGTCAAGCTGATGAGTCTCGTCAACTCGACGCTCGAGTTCACCGAGCAGCATCTGGTCACCAACGGCGCGTCCGAACTGGTCGCCGACGTGTTCGGCGAACGCGGCAAGCATGCGCGTTCGGCATTCGGCGTTGCGCAGATTCCGCTCGGCGCGTGCGTCGAGATCGAGATGATCGCCGAAGTCGAGTAACGCAATAGAGCAGTAACGCAGTCGAAGCCGCCGGTTCGTCCGGCGCAGCGAGACAGGAACGCGTCGCGAGGTGTCAGCCACCCGCGGCGCGTTTTGCATTTGTGCAAAGGTAGATCGTTATGTCGTCAACGGATAGAATCCGCCAACCCTATCCATCCGTTTGATTCGCTGGACCGCGCCCGATGCCCGCCCACACTGTCCGTTTCAAACAAGTCGACGTATTCACGGCGGTGCCGTTCAAAGGCAATCCGCTTGCCGTCGTGTTCGATGCCGACGCACTCGATGCGACACAGATGCAGGCCATCGCTCACTGGACCAACCTGTCCGAAACGACGTTCCTGTTGAAGCCGACCGACCCGGCCGCCGACTATCGCGTGCGCATCTTCAGCACGCATGGCGAAATGCCGTTCGCGGGTCATCCAACGCTCGGCACCGCGCACGCGTTGCTCGAAAGCGGTTATCAGCCGAAGCAGGCCGGCAAGCTCGTGCAGCAATGCGGCGTGGGACTCGTCGAACTCGAGGCGCTGCCGGGAGCAGACGGCGCATGGGCCTTCGCCGCGCCGCCCGCCCGCGTCACGCCGCTTGCCGAGGATCGCTACGCGGCACTCTCTACGGCTTTACGTAGCGACGCCATCGATTTCAGCGCGACGCCCTGCGCGGTCGACAATGGTGCGCCGTGGCTCGTGGTGCGCGTCAATTCGGCGCGTGAATGCCTCGCCTTAGCACCCGACGCCGCCGCGCTCGCCGACCTCGTGCATTCGGTGGGCACGCACGGCCTCGCTGTTTACGGTCCGCACGAGGCCGGTGGCCCGGCCACCTTCGAGGTGCGCTGCCTGATGGCCGGCGGCATTTTCGGCGTCGGTGAAGATCCGGTCACGGGCAGCGCCAATGCCGCGCTTGCAGGCCTTCTGAGCGCCCAGCAATTGCGCCCGGGCACGCACTATTCAGCCCGTCAAGGCACCGCGCTGGGCCGAGCCGGCCGCGTCTCCGTGCACTACGACGACGCACGCGGCAAGACATGGATTGGCGGCCCGTCGGTGACGATTGTCGACGGCACGTTTCGCTTGCCCTGACCGGCACGCCCCTTGCCTCGCTCATGCGTCGGGCTCGCGATCGGGAGCGGCATAGGGTTCGCCCTGCGTGGCCGCGCTTGACCACAAAACGCCGCATCGTTTGCACTATTGAATGCGCCTTGCATCGGAAGAGGCCTGTTAAAGGCCTGGCACACCTGAATGCTGGCGCGCCTCGCCGCCGATTCCCGATGAAATACCCGACTATGACCGCGATGCGGCGGCCTCAAAAGCGGCTGCACAGGATGCCAAATTCATCGCAACGGGCATCTTGCCGCGCCCTCGTATACCCGATGCCCGGCCTCTTCCTTAATCCAGTGGCATTAAGTAATATCAAGACGTACCCGATGACCTGCGGATGGTCAGGCACGGCGCCACGCTTATTTCTTCTGCGCAGCAGTTCCGGCACCTTGGTCACCATGCAGCCACTCATGAAATCAGCGCAGTCGACGCTCGCTCGTTTGCAACCGGCCGGCACCCAGGCACGGGCCGCCCGATGAGTCAATCCCGCTTCTCCGACCAGCGCGATGCCAAACCCCGGCGCGACCCCGCAGTGTCGCGCCGACGCGCGTTGCTCGTCATTCCCGCGCTGGGCGTATTGGTCCTGATCCTGCTTTGGACAGTGATCTTCGCGCGTCTGTCAGTCGAGAAAGAAGCGACCTATCGCGAGGCCATGGCCTCTGCTGCAATTCTTTCCGCGGCGCTGGAGCAGCACACCGTCAAGGCGATTCACCAGGTCGATCAGATTACCCGCTTCGTCAAATTCGAGTTCGAGAAAACGCCGAATCATTTCGATCTTGCGAGCACGGTGGAAAAAGGCGTCGTGCAAAGCGAGACATTGGTGCAAGTGTCGTTGATCGACGAACACGGCACGTTGGTCGCCAACACGGCCGAACTCAACCCCAAGCGTATCGATCTGTCCGACCGCGAACACTTCAAGGTCCACGAACACGAGAACGACGACCAGCTATATATCAGCAAGCCCGTGCTCGGCCGCGTGTCCGGCCACTGGACCTTGCAGATGACGCGGCGTCTGAATCATCCGGACGGCTCGTTCGCGGGCGTCGTGGTGGTCTCCGAAGATCCCAGCTACTTCACCACCGACTTCTACAACAACGCGGCGATCGGCCGCGAAGGCGTGATCGCGGTGATCTCGGACAACGGCACCGTGCTCGCGCGGCGCACCGGCAGCACCGAGACCGCCAACGGCGTGTTCTCGGCAAGCGGTTCGTATCCGACTTCGGAGCACGTGTCGGGCACCTATATCGATTCGATCGACAACGTCACGCGCATCGTGTCGTACCGGCATATCGACGGCTATCCGCTCGGCGTGCTCGTGGGTCTCTCGCAAGCCGAAGAATTCGCCGACTACAACCACACGCGCAACGTCTATCTGATGATGGCGGGTTTCATCTCGCTCGCCATGCTGAGTTTCTTCGCCGTGGCGACCGGCCTGATCGGCAAGCTGCTCGGCCGCGAGCGCGAGATGACGCACCTGGTCGAATACGATCTGCTCACCGGTCTGCGTAATCGCTACGCGACGCTGCAGACCTTGCGGCACGACGTGGCGCAGCAGAACAACCTCGGCCGCCTCGCGATTCTCTTTATCGACCTCGACAACTTCAAGACCGTCAACGACACGCTCGGCCACAATGCCGGCGACATCGTGCTGCAAATGACGGCCTCGCGGCTCGCCGCCGCGGTCGGCGAAGGCGGCGCGCTGAGCCGCATCGGCGGCGACGAGTTCGTCGTCGTGATCAAGGGCGACGATGTCGAGAAGCGCGCCGTCGCGCTCGCCGAAGCCGCGGCCGAAGCGTTCGCCAAGCCGTTCGAAGTGCGCGGCAGTTCGTTCGTGCTGCATGCGAGCATCGGCATCGCGCTCTACTCGGTCGCCAACGAAAGCGAGATCGACCTGCTGAAAAAAGCCGACCTCGCCATGTACAGCGCGAAAGACGCGGGCAAGAACTGCTACCAGTTCTACTCGCCGCAGCTGTCGCATCGCGCGGATCATTTGATGAAGTGGGAACAGCAGTTGCGCGTGGCGCTCGCCGAAGGCCAACTGTTCCTCACCTATCAGCCGAAGATCGATCTGACGCGCCGCTGCATTACCGGCTTCGAGGCATTGGTACGCTGGAATCATCCGCAGCACGGTTTGATTCCGGCGAACGAGTTCATTCCGGTTGCGGAATCGACCGGCTTGATCGTGCCGATCGGCGACTTCGTGATCGAGACCGCCTGCCGTCAACTCGCGCTGTGGCAGCAACAGGGCTACGACACGCTGTCGCTCGCGGTGAACATCTCGGCGGTGCAATTCTGGCGTGGCGACCTGTACGAAACGATCTCGCACGCCATCGAGGAAAGCGGCATCTCCGCGCGCCGCCTCGAACTCGAAATCACCGAAACGGCGATGATGGAATATCCCGAACTGGTCTCGGAAAAGATCTTCGCGTTGAAGCGCCTCGGCGTGCGCATCGCGCTTGACGATTTCGGTACCGGCTATTCGTCGCTGTCCTATCTGAACCGCTTCTCGGTGGACACGTTGAAGGTGGACCGTTCGTTCATCCAGGCAATTCCGGGCGACCGCAGCGTCTGCGTGATGGTCACCGCGATCGTCAATCTGGCGCGCTCGCTCGGGCTCACGGTGGTGGTCGAAGGCACGGAGACCGAAGAGCAGATTGCATGGCTCGCCGCGCTCGGCCATATCGAGGCGCAGGGCTTTCTATTCTCGCGTCCCGTGCCGGTGGAGGCGATTCCGGCGCTGCTGGAACGCTTCGGCGTGTGCGGCATGACGGGCCGCCGCATCGCGCACGAAGCGGACAGCACCAGCAGCGTATCCAGCACCAACCCCTGAGCGCGGCGCCCGTTGCGGGTCGTTACAGGTCATCTCCCGTAGCGCCGCAAAACCGGCTACATTCTCGCTGTACCGCATCACAGCGCGATGCCGCCGGCCGCCGCGCAGACCACTAAACGATGATCTCAAAGGACTAGCGCCCGTGTACCGGGCGCGTTTGGCGCCATGCAGATGATCACGAGCCAGAATGCTGCCAGACGAGGCGAGCGGGAACCGCTATGGACGCTGTTCCGGGTCGTATTCGGCCTGTCCGCGTTGTCATGGGGCGGCCTCGCGCTCATGGCGCAACTTGAAAACCATTATGTCGAGCGTGAAGGACGTCTCTCGCGCGTCGCTTTCTCCGATCTGATCGCGCTCGCCTGGATGGTGCCCGGCCCGGTTGGCTGCAACGTCGCCGTGCAACTCGGGCATGCGCTGCGCGGACGCGCCGGCGCCTGGGTCGCGGGCATTGCCAGCGTCCTGCCCTTCTTCATGCTGATGACGCTGTTCGCGATCTTCTACCGCACGCCGTTCGTGCGTTCCGCCGCCTCGCCAACCTTGCTCAATCACTTCAGCGTCGTGCTGGCCACCCTGATCGCGATCACCTGGTATAAACAGACGCGTGCGCTGGTGCGCGGCAAACTCGAATGGATGGCGGCGGCGCTGGGTTGCATCGCGCTGTTCTATGCGCGCAGCCCGGCCGCTTATGTCGTCATGCTTGGAGCGGCCTTCGGCACCGGCTGGTTCGTGAGCCCGGTGCGCGATTCGCGCGTCATCGTCTCGTTCGCGCGCGGCGACTGGCAGATGCTGAGCGCTCTGTCCATCTTTCTCGCGTTGTTCGCGATGCCGTTGCCGCATCGCTATGAGCTGGCGCTGTTGTGGCCGCGGCTTGCGGGCGCCGGCATGACGTTGTTCGGCGGCGGCTTCTCGGCGTTGCCGGTGCTCAAGACGCTATTCGTTACGCCGGCGATCGGCGTCTCCGATAACGACTTCACGCTGGCGTTTTCGCTGTCGCCGCTATCGCCCGGACCGCTGTTGAACGTGGTGCCGTTCTTCGGCTATCTGGTGGATGGCTGGGTGGGCGCGCTGATTGCCACGCTCGCGCTGTTCGTGCCGTCCGGATGCCTCGTCGTGCTGGCGCAGCGGCATCTGCATCAGTTGAAGGCCAATCCGCGCTTCGAGCACGGCATGCGGATCCTGCGCGCCGTCACCACCGCGTTTCTTGCGGTGGCCGTGCTGCGCATTGCAGCCCATGTGCCGTTCAAACCGATCTATCTGTTGACCGCGCTGTTCTCCGCCATGTGCTTCGCCAAGCTGAAGGTGCCGGTGTACGTGGTGTACGGGACGGTAGCCGTGGTGTGCGGACTGTGGCTCGCTTATGGCGCGCTGATCTAGACGACAGCGAGGCTTCGCTCAATGATCACGAGCCTTCAATGCGTGCGCCGCGCGGCGGTGTCACCACGCGGCCATCGGTTTTCAAACGGGCAATTGCAAAATCTCAGAAACCGCGCGACAGCACCGCGACGCCGATCGTCACCACGCCGAGCACGATATTGATCAGCACCAGACGTCGGATCGTGCCGACGGCGCGCGCGCCATCCGGCCATTTTTGCGCCTGCACCGCGCGGCGGATGCGCGGGAATACGGCAAAGCGGATATGCCCGAAGATCAGCATCATCACGATGCCGAGGCCGGCCATGGCATGCAGCGGCCAGGTGGCATGACCGCCGCCGAATTGCATCAGCAGGAAGCCGCCGGTGAGGAGAATCACCAGCACCGAGGCCGCGACCCAGTTGAAGAAACGGCCGAACACCGATTCCCACAACGGCAAGCGTAATTGCGGCGAGAGATCGGCAATGGCCGGGCGCAGACAGAAATGCGCGAACACCATCCCACCTACCCACACAGCAACCGCGAGCAAATGGAGAAAGAGCGCGAGTTCGATAGCCTTGTTCATGTTGTTTTCCTCTCCCGACGACGCCACGCCGCTTATAACGAGTGCTATGAGCAAGCGGCTATTGAGCGCATTCGACCACGCGCTATGCACGCAGTTCCATGACACCCGTGGCTTTCGCGCCGTTTTTGTAGTTGTTATCGCAGCGTGTCCATCGTAATGGCCATGCTGCTCCCCGGTTTTGTACTCTCACTACGCACGAACCGCGCACGAACCGTGCAAAACAAGCGTCTCATATGCTAGCAGACGCTTGCCACGCTCCAACGTCAAGCTTCGTTAAGCGGCCAGCACCGGACGCATGCCTTCGAGCTTCATCTTGCTCTCAGGCGCGCGGCCCTTGCGCGCGCGCTTGCCGATATGCGGCGCGAGCGCCGCGCCACTCACCTTCTCTTCATCGACACGGCCGCCGCGGCGCGTGCCGATCAACACGACACCCGCGTTGTTGATGGAGAGCGCCTGTACGAGAGTTTCCTTGTCGTCGAGCGCCATCAGCGTGACACCGCGGCCGCCGCCCGAGAGCGTCTTCATCTCGTCGATTCCGAACACCAGCAAACGTCCGCCGGAGGAAAGACACGCAATGTGCGTCGCGTCCGGCAGCATCGGCATCGGCTTGAGCGGCGCGGCGCCGGCATCGATCGTCATGAACGACTTGCCGGCCTTCACGCGGCTCACCATGTCGCCGACCTTCGCAACGAACCCAAAGCCGTTGCTCGAAGCAAGCAGCAAGGCCTGCTCCGCGGACGCCGCGTAGTAATGCAGCAGATGGCTGCCCGACTCCAGTTCGATCAGCGACGTGACCGGCACGCCGTCACCGCGGCCGCCCGGCAGCATCGCCACTGCGACCGAATAGACACGGCCGTTGCTGCCCCACGCGACCAGCGTGTCCGGCGTGCGGCACTGGAACGCCGCATAGAGCCCATCGCCGGCCTTGAACGTGAAACCGGCCACGTCGAGCCCGTGGCCCTTCAGCGCGCGCACCCAACCCTTTTGCGACACGACGACCGTTACCGGTTCGTCGACCACACGCGCTTCGAACGTCGCGCGCTTTTCCTGCTGGATCAGTGTGCGGCGTTCGTCGCCGTACTGCTTGGCGTCGCCTTCGATTTCCTTGATGAGCAGACGCTTCATCGCCGATTCGCTGCCGAGCAGTTCTTCCAGCTTGGCCTTCTCGTCTCTGAGTTCGGCCAGTTCCTTCTCGATTTTGATCTTCTCGAGCCGCGCTAACTGACGCAGCCGGATTTCAAGAATGTCTTCGGCCTGACGGTCGGACAAGCCGAACGCGGCCATCAACGCGACCTTCGGTTCGTCCGATTCGCGAATGATGCGGATGACCTCGTCGATATTTAAAAAGACGATCATCCGGCCTTCGAGGATGTGAATCCGGTCGTCGACCTTGCTCAGACGATGGCGCGTGCGGCGCGTCACCGTGGCGAAGCGGAACGCGATCCACTCGTGCAGAATTTCGCTCAAGCCCTTCTGACGCGGCCGGCCGTCGCCGCCAACCATGACCATATTGAGCGACGCATTCGATTCGAGGCTCGTATACGCGAGCAGCGTGTTGACGAAATCGGTTTGATCGATACGGCTCGACTTCGGCTCGAACACGAGTCGCACGGGCGCGTCGCGGCCCGATTCGTCGCGCACGGCATCGAGCAACGCCAGCATGGTCTGCTTGGTTTGCAGTTGTTCGGGCGTGAGCGCCTTCTTGCCGAGCTTGATCTTCGGATTGGTCTGCTCTTCGATTTCTTCGAGCACCTTCTGCGCGGCCGTGTTCGGCGGCAATTCGGTGATCACCAGTTGCCACTGACCACGCGCGAGTTCCTCGATCTTCCAGCGCGCCCGCACCTTCAAACTGCCCCGGCCGCTTTCGTACGCGGCGGAAATCTCGGCGTCGCTCGAAATGATCTGCGCGCCGCCCGGAAAATCCGGCCCGGCGATGTGCTGCATCAACTCCGCGTGTTCGATCTTCGGATTGCGAATCATCGCGACCGTCGCGGCCGCGACTTCGCGCAGATTGTGCGACGGAATTTCAGTGGCCAATCCGACCGCAATACCCGATGCGCCGTTCAGCAACACGAACGGCAGGCGCGCGGGCAACAGCCTCGGCTCCTCGGAAGAGCCGTCGTAGTTGGGCATGAAATCGACCGTGCCCTGGTTGATTTCATCGAGCAGCAGCTTCGCGATCGGCGTGAGGCGCGCTTCCGTGTAGCGCATGGCCGCCGCGCCGTCGCCGTCGCGCGAACCGAAGTTGCCCTGACCGTCGATCAGCGGATAGCGCATCGAGAAGTCTTGCGCGAGACGCACCAGCGCGTCATACGCGGACTGGTCGCCGTGCGGGTGATACTTACCGAGCACGTCGCCCACCACGCGCGCCGACTTGACCGGCTTCGCGTTGTCGGACAGACCCATGTCGTTCATCGCGAACAGGATGCGGCGCTGCACCGGCTTCTGGCCGTCGCACACATCCGGCAGCGCGCGGCCCTTGACCACGCTCACCGCATAGTCGAGATACGCGCGTTCCGCGTAATTGCCGAGCGTGAGAAAGTCGCCTTCGGGGGGCGGCGGCTCGGTGAAAAGGTCGAGAGTGTTATCGTCGTCCATCTAGATTCCGTATCCGTGTTTGGCGTGAAGTTTTCGTGCGAAGTCAGAGCGCAGGCAACCGTGCCCACAAAAGCGCTCGCTCAGATATCCGCTTCCACTTCGTTGCCCTTTTCTTCCAGCCAGCTGCGGCGCGACGCCGCTTCGCCCTTGCCCATGAGCATCGTCATGCGCGCGACCGTGGCGTCGTAGTCGAGTGCGCCGAGCGCCACCGGACTCAAGCGCCGCGTGTCGGGGTTCATCGTGGTGTCCCACAACTGTTCCGCGCTCATTTCGCCGAGGCCTTTGAAGCGGCTGATCGACCACTGCGTGTCGCGCACGCCGTCCTTGCGCAGCTTGTCGAGAATCGCTTCGAGTTCGCCTTCGTCCAGTGCGTAGAGCTTCTGCGCCGGCTTCTTGCCGCGCGCGGGCGCGTCGACCCGGAACAGCGGCGGACGCGCCACGCACACGTGTCCGCGTTCGATCAATTGCGGGAAATGCTTGAAGAACAGCGTGAGCAGCAGAACCTGAATGTGCGAGCCGTCGACGTCCGCGTCCGACAGAATGCAGATCTTGCCGTAGCGCAGGTTCGAGAGATCGACCTTGTCGTCCGGGCTGTGCGGATCGACGCCGATCGCCACCGAGATGTCGTGCACCTCATTGTTGGCGAACAGGCGGTCACGCTCGGTTTCCCACGTGTTCAGCACCTTGCCGCGCAGCGGCAGGATGGCCTGATATTCCTTGTCGCGGCCCATCTTCGCGGAGCCGCCCGCCGAATCGCCCTCGACGAGGAACAATTCGTTGCGGCCGATTTCCGTCGATTCGCAATCGGTCAGCTTGCCCGGCAACACCGCGACGCCCGAGCTCTTGCGCTTCTCGACCTTTTGCCCGGCACGCGTGCGCGCCTGCGCCTGCTTGATGACGAGGTCGGCGAGTTTTTTGCCGAGCTCGACGTGCTGATTCAGCCACAATTCCAGCGCCGGCCGCGCGAACGACGACACCAGTTTGACCGCGTCGCGGCTATTCAACCGTTCCTTGATCTGCCCTTGGAATTGCGGATCGAGCACCTTCGCCGACAGCACGAACGAGACGCGCGCGAACACGTCTTCCGCCAAAAGTTTGACGCCCTTCGGCTGCAGGTTATGCAACTCGACGAAGCTCTTCACAGCTTGATATAGACCGTCGCGCAAGCCGGACTCATGCGTGCCGCCCGCGGGCGTCGGAATCAGGTTCACATACGACTCGCGCATGAGCGTGCCTTCCTCGCTCCACGCGACGACCCACGCCGCGCCCTCGCCTTCGGCAAAGGTCTCTTCGCTCGCGCGCGAGTTTTCGGCGTAGCGCTCGCCCTCGAACAGCGGAATCAGCAGATCGCTGCCGTTCATGCCTTCGAGCAGATAACCGCGCAGACCGTCTTCGTATTTCCAGGTTTGCTGTTCGCCGGTTTTCTCGTTGATCAGCGTGACTTCGACGCCCGGCAGCAACACCGCTTTCGAGCGCAGCAGACGTTGCAGTTCGCCTAGCGGCAGGTTCGGCGAATCGAAGTATTTCGGATTGGCCCACGCGGTGACGCGCGTGCCGGATTTCTTGTCGCCCTTCGCGGCGGGCCGCACTTCGAGTTCCTTGGCGACGTCGCCATTGGCGAAACTCAGTTCGGCGATCTTGCCGTCGCGCCACACGGTGACGTCGAGGCGCGTGGACAGCGCGTTGGTGACGGACACGCCGACGCCGTGCAAGCCGCCCGAGAACGTGTACGCGCCGCCGGCGGCTTTATCGAACTTGCCGCCCGCGTGCAGGCGCGTGAACACGATTTCCACGACCGGCACGCCTTCTTCCGGATGCAGGCCGAACGGAATGCCGCGGCCGTCGTCTTCGACGGAGACCGAATGGTCCGCGTGCAGGGTCACGGTGATTTGCCGGCCGTAGCCGCCGAGGGCTTCGTCCGACGCGTTGTCGATGACTTCCTGAATGATGTGCAGCGGATTCTCGGTGCGGGTGTACATCCCGGGCCGTTGCTTGACCGGCTCCAGGCCCTTCAACACCTTGATCGACGCTTCGCTATACGCGGCGTTTGGCTTTTTCGTAGACATGGTTGACTCGGATGCGTCGGTTCATCGTTGTCCACAGGTCCTGTTCACAGGTCTGTGGACAATGCGTTGAGTTTTCAAAAAAAGCGAAACGAAACAACGGGGTTAGGTGGGGTGCCCGCAGTGCGGGCAAGCTGTTTTGTCGCATGGCTTCCCGTCAGCGCGCTCGACGGCGGCTCGAAGCCTGCCCATCAATCGCGCCGCGCGGGGCAACATCGACGCTGATGCGAACGCCGGGGAAGCCTGTTCGCGGGGTATTTTACTGATTTCGACCCGGGCGGCAATTCACGACGCGAAGGATTGGCCGTCCGGATAAGGGACGGCGGTGGCGCAGCCGGTTCCGGCGCCACGCGCACGCCTCATTTGCGCCGGTTTTCCAGTTCGTCCCAGCGTTCCAGTGCGAGCAGCAGTTCTTCGTCGATCGCGGCATAGCGCTCCGTCAAACGCGTGCCTTCCTGCGCATCTTTGGCGAACACCGAGCCGTCTTCGAGTTGCGCGCCAATCGTCTTCTGCTCGGCTTCGAGCGCGGCGATCTTTTCCGGCAGCGCCTCCAGTTCACGCTGCTCCTTGAACGACAGCTTAGCGGCGCGTTGCGTATTGCGGCCCGCCGCACTGTCTTTGGCCGCTGCGTCTTTGCCCGCATCTTTGCCCGCGTCCTTGCCGGCTTCCTTCTGCGCGTCCAGCGCCATTTGCTGCGAACGGTCGCGCTGGATCTGCCAATCGGTAAAGCCGCCGACATACTCGCGCCACTTGCCGCCGCCTTCGGACGCGATCACCGAGGTCGCGACGTTGTCGAGGAACGCGCGATCGTGGCTGACCAGCAGCACCGTGCCGTCGTATTCCGTGAGCAGTTCTTCGAGCAGTTCGAGCGTGGGGATGTCGAGGTCGTTGGTCGGCTCGTCGAGCACCAGCACATTGGCCGGACGTGCGAACAGACGCGCCAGCAGCAGGCGGTTACGCTCGCCGCCGGAGAGCGACTTGACCGGCGAACGCGCGCGTTCCGGCGCGAACAGGAAGTCGCCGAGGTAGCTCATGACGTGCTTCTTCTGGCCATTGACTTCGACCCATTCGCTGCCGGGGCTGATGGTGTCGGCCAGGCTCTTTTCCAGATCGAGCTGCGCGCGCATCTGGTCGAAATACGCGACCTGCAGATTCGTGCCGATGCGCACCGTGCCTTCGTCCGGCGCCAATTCGCCGAGGATCATCTTGAGCAGCGTGGTCTTGCCCGCGCCGTTCGGACCGACAAAGCCGATCTTGTCGCCGCGCATGACCGTGGCCGTGAAGTTGTCGACCACCGTGCGCGCGCCGTAGCGCTTGGTCACGTCGGTCAGTTCGGCGACGATCTTGCCGGACTTTTCACCTTGGCCGACGTCGAGCTTGACGTTGCCCAGCACGTTGCGGCGTTCCGCGCGCTCGTTGCGCATCTCCACGAGCCGCGCGATCCGGCCGACGCTGCGCGTGCGGCGAGCCTCGACGCCTTTGCGGATCCACACTTCTTCCTGCGCGAGCAGTTTGTCGAACTTGGCGGCTTCCACTTGCTCGATTTCGAGCTGCTGCGCCTTGCGCGTCTGATAAGCGCTGAAATTGCCCGGATACGAAAGCAGACGCCCGCGATCCAGTTCGACGATGCGCGTGGCGACGCGATCGAGAAACGCGCGATCGTGGGTAATGAAGAGCAGGCCCGCGCGCAGCGAGACCAGCAGGTCTTCGAGCCAGCGGATGCCGTCGAAATCGAGGTGATTGGTCGGCTCGTCGAGCAGCAGGACGTCGGGCTGTACGACCAGCGCGCGCGCCAGCGCGACGCGCTTTTGCATGCCACCCGACAGCGAGCCCACGCGCGCCTCGCCGTTCAGGCCGATCTGTTGCAGCGTGGTAGCCACGCGCGTGCTCCAGTTCCAGGCGTCCGAATGGTCCAGCGACGATTGCAGCGTGTTCATGCGCGACATCAGCGCGTCGTGCTCCGCGCCCTCCGGCTCGTCGGCGAGCTGGTTGGCGACCGCGTCGTATTCGTCCAGCAGCGCGCGGGCGTGCGTGAGGCCGGCAGCGACCGCCTCGAACACCGTGTCGTCCGTGTCGAACTCCGGCTCCTGCGGCACGTAGACCGAAGTCAGGCCCTGCTGACGCGTGACGAGGCCGTCGTCAGGCTTGCTCAGATCGGCAACGATCTTCAGCAGCGACGACTTGCCCGCGCCGTTGCGGCCGATCAGGCCGACGCGTTCGCCCGCTTCGAGAGAGAAATCCGCGTGATCGAGCAACGCGACGTGACCGAACGCCAGTTGGGCCCCGGTAATGGTGTAAAGCGACATGGAGATTTGGAGAAGACAGCGATGAGTCGGAACTGCCCATTGTACCGGGCGCACGGGCGGGTGCCTGTATGCCGGAAGAGATAGATCGAATGGCCGGCTTGCGGGCCGCGAGCAGGCCCGCCGCGCATGGTGAGCAAGCCAGAGCGCGTTGGCACGCGCCCGGCTGTCTCGTGCGGCGGGTTACTTCACGTGCACGGCGATGGTTTTGCTCATTTCCGGACCGTACGAACGGTGCGCGCCGTCGCCGAATTGCAGCGTCAGCGTGTGGTCGCCGGGCGGCAGCGTCAGATCGGTTTCGGTCTGGCCCTTCCCGAAGTGCAGCGACTTGTCGTTCGCGGGAATGACCTCGCCCTTGGGCACCGGCTTGCCGTCCACCAGCAGATGATGATGGCCCGTGCCTTCGGTCATCGTGCCGGCCGGCGCGATCTTCATGCCGTCGACGCCGAACACCACGTGGACTGGATTGCTGACGGTGGCGCCGTCCGCCGGCTGCACGAACGACACGCTTGCGGCCTGGGCCGCGCTGGATACGGCGAGCATTCCGGCCAATGCCGCACCGACCAACCATTTGTTTTTGAACATCGTTTTTCTCCTTTTTGGGAAACGAGAGTCTGCGCGGGCCATGCCCGCGACGACGGCGCCTCATTGGGCCTGAGGCCGATCGTCGCAGTCGATGCCCGGCGCCCCGGCGCGCCGGTCCAAAGATCAGCTGCGGATCAGAGCATACACGCTGCGTGTGACGCGGTCCGGCAAGTGGGTACGGAGTTTGTCACCGGCGCTTTACGGTGTCGCCGCATCGGCAGTTTTCTGTGGAATTGACAAATTCCGGTAATATTGCGGGTCGCCGCCGTGCCCAAAAAAGGGGCAGACTGAGCGGATTTTGCATCGAACTAGAGAAGAGTGCGTCGTGAGCGAAGTAATTGAAGTGACTGAATATAAGAGCTGGGTCTGCCTGATTTGCGGCTGGATCTACAACGAGGAAGAAGGCCTGCCCGAGGAAGGCATCGCACCGGGCACGCGCTTCGCCGCAATTCCCGAAGACTGGCGCTGCCCGCTGTGCGACGTGGGCAAGGCCGAGTTCGCGGTGGTGGAGTTCTGAGGCGGATTCGGCGGATCGCTGGTGCGCTGCGTTAGTTCGTTGCGCGTATCGGCAGTTTTATGCGGCCCAGCAGGCGTTGACTGCTGGGCCGTTTGCTTTTTGGGGCGGATTTGTCGGGGCGGCTTTGTCGGGGCTATCTGAAGAAATAGCCCCCCCCCTTGTTTGAGCACCAGTCGATCGACTTCCCCCAACGCGCCATGACTGTTCTGCCAGTCAAGGATGCCGGATCGACAACCCGTCCAGCGGCCAACATTTGTCCGGTCGCGCCAGGCAACATCCCGAAGCCTGTGCCTATTCCGCCATCACCCCGCTCTGCGCGGCGCGGCGCACATTGCGCTGCGCATCGTCCCCGTAAAACACACGACTAGGTGACGACGCAGTACGGGTTTCGGCACGGCGCGCGTCCCCATAAAAAATCAAGTCGAAAAACAAACGGGGAGTAACACATGACAACGACACGGAGACACGGCATCGCGCTCGCGATGCTGCTTGCGGCAAGTACTGCGGCGCACGCCGGGGTGGACTGCGATGGCGGGCGCGGCGGCTACCGCTTCCAAACATCGGATGGCTGGTTTCAAAGCGACAAGCTGAAACATTTCGCGGTCTCCGCACCTTTCGGCGCGCTCGGTGCTTACCTGACGCGCGACACCGAGCACCCGGTCATTTACGGCACACTCATCGGCACGATACCTGGCTTGATCAAGGAAGGCATCGATGGCACCTGCCGTAGCAGCGGCTTTTCCTATAAGGACCTGGCCGCGGATATAGCGGGTGCGTTGTCGGGGGCATTGCTGACTCACTGGGCTATCAGTCTCAGTCGCGATACGCGGGGGCATACTGTCGCGATCTCGTATCGGGGTCGCTTTTGAGGGGGATGGGTTCGTGATCGGTGCGTGGTCAGGATCTGGAAGTGACTTGAGTACGCGGATCAGCGATCCGTGACGTGCTGCTGGCTTTCTTTCCGTCTTGTCCAAATCTGACGACGCGCAGCGTCGTCAGATTTGCTGCTTCGTTAGTTTCGGATACATCGTGCGGGCGCTGCGGATTGTCGTCTGCATCGATTTGATGGCGACGTGTAGAGCGGACTCGGTGGGGCCTCGCGGCACTTTTATCGTGAGTGGGCCGACGTCGATGGCGGTACCGTCAACGGCGGCCCGATCGCTGTCGATTTCGACCTCCCTCATCGGCGTCCGGGCCTTTGCGGCATCTCTGGTTTTAATCGCTTTTTGTTATACTCTGCGCTCGCTCGCATACTCGGGCACGGCAGAGACTGCTGTAAACTGGGTCCACGGGCTGTCGCGGCGCTTCTTTTAGGAAGAAGCAGAAAGGCCGGAAACGCCCACGGGTCAGACTGAAGTTGATAGCAGCGAATACTCAGTCGTCCCATCGCAAATATCCATCTCCCTGTAGTTCAGGGGATGGAATGACAGGTGCAACGCCTGTCAGATATAGGTTTCTGCCCATTGCTGTAGCAAATCTGTAGCAAACAAGATTTCCCTTAGGGCATCATCTAATTAGGCTGCAGCCGCGTCTCGCGCCCTCATCCGGCAACATCGGCTAGAAGCGGAACTTCATAAATGCCCGCTTTGCAGCAGGTTGATTGATAATAGGAGGCATGCACCGTGCCGAACCGGTGACCTAGATTAGCAATCATCCATCTTCGACCGCTCCAATGATCGACGAAACCATCAATGAGATCGACGATCTCGATACCCCATCACTGCTAGCCGTTTCAGAAGGGCTAACTTTTCGATATGAGGTCTTGCTCGCAAACCTTACGAGCAAGATTAATGCGGCACTCTACATTCTGACCGCCTTGACCTGCGGCGCGTTCGGCTCAGTATTTCTGTATTTTGTTCGTTCGGAATCGAAGTTCAACGCAGCAGCGTGGCCATTTATTCCCTCTCTACTTGTAATTCTCGCCTTCGCAATTGCCGCTACGTTTCGGTATCTTCTGGATCTGAAGGCTGCGTCTCGCGAGGCGCGCGTCGCACTCGATCTTCAGCTCCGTGCCCAACGGCGATTCGAGGCTGATTGGTTGGAAGAGGACATAAAATGAACGCGCGCCTCCTGGCTGGGTTCAAAACGCTCGTCGCTACGACCAAAGAGGGCTCCCGTACACTGAGTGAGTTGATTCGCGCATCGGCGAAGGCGTCAGCACAGTCGACATCGACGTTAATGGGAGTTGTTGGTGGCTTCGTAGGCATGGCTGTCGCGTACAGCTTGACCTTTGCAGCACCGATTTCGCTGCCAATAGTCGGACCAATCTGTTCGGGTTTGGGTATCGTATTAGCCATCCTTGTTCATCGTGGCAAATCACGGATAGTTTTCGAGAGGAAGCTAGAACAGAACCGAATTGCTGCGGAGGAGATCATGGGGCGGATAAAATCTCTGCCACGGAATGCGCCGCAACACGTGCGCGATGAGCTTTGGGATACGTACAAGGCGCTCAATTCCATGACCACAATCGCAAAAACGGCCGCACTTGTACTACCGCCTCCAACCGCACCGTTGACAATATCTGGTTCGTCCGCCCCGACGAAACCGATACCCGCGTCTCGTGGAACGCCGGAGGTCTGACCGATCAATCCGTGGCGAATGTCTGCTCTACGTGTTCCAGTGAGGATCGCGTAGGTCTGCTTCGGGTTCGCGTGCTGTCAATCGCGCCTTCGTGAGATTCGCGGTGAATGCAATTTCCATAAGTCGATGAACGGCCAGAAGCGGACAACGGAAAAAACGAGAAGCAGTCATTCAACGAATGAAATTAAGCGGCGGCGAAGTCGTCCGCCTTGAATGATGGGTTAGGCACTTTGAACCGCAGGATCTCCGCGACGTTGAATTGCAACTATAACGTTCTCAAGTTCGGTTGTTTTCATTGAATATCGCCCTGAAAACCCAAACATTGGGCTTAAGCAGCCCCTTTGGTGGGGGCGCTTGAAGGGCTTGTTAGGCAATATGCGCATCACTGCCATCGTTGTACTGAATGTGAAAAATCTTATATTCTTTTTCTTTACTATCGTAAAAAACTTTAACTCGGTGGGCTCCTATGGTGCGGCACTTTTCATCAGATCTTATAAAGTTTATTGCACTGGAATATCCAGTTTTAAAATACTCAATGCTTGTCGACTCTTTTTCAACGGCTTCGCTAGATCTGTCAATTACAAAATAAATCTGTATGGTGCTGCCTTTGAATTCAATTTGCTGGACCAGATCTACTGGAATGCCTTTTCTTTTAAGCTTTGGGATATAAGATAAAATTTTCTCCAATGCGGGTCTCACATGGGATTTGTATTGAATGTCCCACTCAGGAGATAAAATCAAGCAGACTGCACTCGCAATTAGTCCTATCTCTAAATCCGTAAACCCCTTTTTAATCCACCTGCCAATCATTAAATCAGGTTCGCCACTAAGTAGCTCGCCGATAAATGCTTGATCGTTATAATGCGGATAAGGAAGGAATATGTTAAACAGGGGCTGTTCTAGGTTGCCTGTCATGTTTTTTATGACGGAAAAGCTAAATCCCTTTAGGTCTGGATTTGCGCTTCCTTTTCTTATGTGTACATCGGCGATAACCACCCATTCGGTGCCATGCGGAACAATTCGGAAGTTTTCTAAAAAACCGCTAGTTTCTGCTCCCATGTCATGCCTCGTACTAAGGGGCATGCGGTTAGGAATTTGCTCTAGCAAATCCTCGAAGAAATCTTTTGAATAGTTTTCACCATGATTGTCCGGTCCAGTACCCGCAATAATTTGATTTTTAATTATTTCGAATTCTTCCATTTTATTTCAATTTCCTAACGCAATGTAGACGGCGCCAGCCTGCAGGCCATATCTCGCGCTTGTGGTCTAAAAAGCGCTGCAAGGGGCTTGTAGCCTAACTCCGCGGCATGCATGCTGAGAAGATCAAATTACTAAATTCAGCCATAAAGCCAGCGGCCCCTTTTTGCTGCGCGCCACACGGTTTATAGACCAGGTCAGTGAGCGAATTTTTTACCAATGCAATATTCTACGCACTGAGGGGGCACATGTGTATTGGATGTGGAGGTTCGTTGGATGACGACTCTGCGGCGCTCATCTGATTGGCTGGTCAGGGTCGACAAGGGAAGTTCGTGTTGAGTTCGGGCTGGTAGCAGACGGGCGCCAGTCGAACTTCCGGGTTCGGCCTAACGGCCACTCGGCTTGTACGACCTGTAGACGTCAATGTGTCGCGGAAACCCAGCAAGCGGCCGTTAATCATGGAACGTTCGGGTGCAGTCCCAATATCCATCGATAGGTCGAACACCTCAATCGCTTCTGCCAACAACCCTCAACTTCCGAGCAGCTCAAAAATCAGCGAATACGGCATCCCGACCTCGACGCGCTAGAAAGTGCGCTACCGAACAGATCGCACCCTTTCGCGCAGCATATGCATGGTCGCTCGCCTACCATGCAATCATGACTACGCTTATGCTTCGATAGAGCTGTAGGCCCACTGAAAAATAGGTGCGGACGAGCGATCGGGAGAAAATCCGGAAGCTTATGACCAGCGGCGAAGTATCGCCGAGGAGTTAGAAAAGCTGGACGACATTGAAAATGGAAAGCCCGACGTATTGCACATGTCGACTGCTGCCAACACCGAGCCGCTGCGTTGCGATTCTCCACCACGCAGTGTCTGCGGTCGAGATTGAGATCGACGGGCATCAAAATACGGTAGGTGTCAGCGTTCGCACTTTCTTTCAACCAAGGAGACTCAGATGCACCCTCTGGCAAACAAGAATAAGTACGTTGGTTTCCTTTTCATGAAGTTGTCCAAGGAGTATTTCGCACTGGGAAAAGAAGGGATTCTGAAGATAACAACTCCGCACGTGAAGACTTTAACCAAATATTCCCCTCATCTGTCTCACATTTTGTGTACCGGTATGGATGCGAGGTACGATCAAGTCACGATGATGGAAGCTGACACACTCGAAGAAATCTACGATGCCGCAATGGATTTTAAATTGGGGCCAAAGGCGCAGTACATAGAAATTGTCGATGTTCTCGTCGGTATAAAAGCGCCCCCACGAAGCGAGGCTGGCCCCTCAAAGTTAAGGACGCCAAAGGAAAATAAATAGAGGCGCATGTTTGCCATCGGTTTAGACAAAAACCGTCTGCACGCCAACTCGTCCACAGCCGCAGAGGTGTCTATTTTAGTGCCTGCGCGAAGCAAACGTTCGGGCGGACAGTGGCGAAGTTCGATGAATGTCGCGCTCACATACCCCGGTATCCGGTTGCGCGTGGCATGATCATAATGATCATGCCTACCTCTTGGCGCGGCGCTGGCATTGTCCAGCTATCTACGCTCAAAGATGTTGCGCCGATTTCCGTGCCAAAATCACTAATGGTCTGCTGGCAACTTGAGGGGACCTCCATGAAATCTGCAAAAGCGTTGTTTCTATGTTTCTCGGTCGCTTCGAGTGAGCCATCCATCGCTTTTTCCCAGACTCCGGGCGTGATTACTGCGTCCGCTGCAAGCGCTGGCTCGCTGCTTCTCGCGCAAGCCGCTGGGGCGGGTGCCGATTACAACAAAGCCGAACGAGAGAAGGTTGGGCAAGACGAACAAAAGCAGCAGCAACAACGAGCATGCATGAAAGCCTGCGACAGTGTGGGGCGAAGTAACGGCAACGTCTGCACTGGCTATCCGCTACAAGCTCAGGGTACGTGCCAACTAGGCGTGCAAAAACAGACCGCGGCATGTTACCAAACCTGTAAATAGCCCGGAACGCGCCGGCCCTAAGCGACGCGTTGAAAGCCGTGAACTCTCCGTGCGCTCGCCCAGCAAAAGGGCTCTGTCTTAAATGCCGGGACTCCGCGTGTCAATTTGTTGACTCAATTTAAGCGGCACTAGACGTCGCTGATTCGGCAAATGGGAGACCTGAACGGCCGCTTCCTCGCCCTCGAACGGTACCGTATGAGACGGACCTCAATGACCGGCTCCGATTAGATCTAGCGCACGCACAAGCGTCGCTGAGACCCCTTCAATTCACGCACTCAATTTCGTATACGGTCCAACCACACTGTCCGCCAGCGACATTGGACTTTGGAGTTAGATAATATTCCCCCACCTGCTTCCCATTCGTTGTGTACTTAGTGCAGAATCCAGCCGCCACGTCTTGAACAACGGTGCCGCATGGATATTCCATTCCCGACCATGCCGGCCTATTGCCACCGTTTCCAACCAATATCTGACCTGTCTTTGCGAATGCGCTGTCGACCAGAAGCAAGGTAGTTAGAGCTGCCAGTGCCGTGAGGCGCAATGCTTTCATGTTCTTCTCCTGGTTAGCTTGGGGGAATGGTGAGAATTACGTCTTTTGCGTAGGCTACTGCGTGAAAGTGGTAACTAAGGAGCGCAACGCTACTTCTGGTTACGGGAGCCCTTGATTCGCGGTAAAAGCGCAGCAACTCGTCAACAGCCTTGTACCGCACTCACGACAGTCTCATACGTTCCCACTTGCCCATTGTTGCTCTGCGTGAAATTGAAGGTCCCGCCGGGCGGAGTTGGTTGAGTTAGCATGCCCCCTGGCAATAAGGGAGCGTTGTCTTTCATGGCTACAAGCACCATTCGTACACACACGCCGCAATTGTTCGTAAATGTGTAACGGACGTGCTGCTGATCAAGGACGGCATGTGTTCTGGTGATGCACGAAGTGGATGGTGATTGCGCGTAGACTATTGGATGCCACGCCAAGAAAAGCGGTAGCGATATCCTTAGAGTTCGGAGCAATGGGTAGATCATCTCGCCTCCTCATCGCGTAGAAATTTCCTTCAAAAATGTCCGTCCGTAGACGGAGTCCGAACACTACAATCGGTCGAAATGATACTAGCCTCAAGCAAATCGTAATGTTCGATACCGCACATCCAGATTGCGTTTCAATATGTGCACCAATACATGATGAAATGCAGCAGACGGCACATTAGCATCCGCTCGTCTCGATCAACCTTATTACTTGCGTCTTCGTGACCGAACACGCGCTCAGGGCTTGATTGGTCGAGTAGCGCTTGGAGGTTAATTTTCAGCTCAGCCCGCGACGGCACCGACTGCTGGCCCGAACCAATGGCCAAACGGCTTGGAAGAACAGAACTATCCGGTCGTCAAAGGAGGCGAATGACTAGGTTTCGCTGCGTCACCGGCTCGCTATGTCGTCGACAGAACTGAGCAGAACCGGGCGTCGGAGAGACGCCCGGCGCCCGCGATGAGCAGCAAGAATTGGAATGGTGCTAGAACGCGAGCGCGAATGAGCGTTGCGCCCTTGAAAAGGGCCGCAGAGTAGTGTCCAACCGAGCGTCTGAAGTCAGTCGAACTGGGACGTCCAAAGTTGCTTTGCCTCAACTCACATTTTCCACCAAACTGCTAAGTGCTCCGAGTTCGATCATTGGTCAACTCTGGGCGGCAACCGATGCCGGTCCAATTGCCGACCGCTGACGAACTAGCCCACCCAGATATGCGCTCATCGGGCGCTCCACAAACCAGTATGTTGCAACACCCGTAACTACTGATCCCGTAATAGAAAAAACAACATAAGACGCCGCACTCAACGGCGCAGACGATGTGATTCCCAGTGTCTCCCAAAGCGCCCTCGTCATTCCGAACGAGAAAAATTGCATCAAATAGATCGAGTAGGATGCGTCACCGATCAGTCCAAGCAGGCGGCTTCTAAAATGACGAAGTACAACGAGCGATCCGAGCACGATTGCAGCAGCTGGAACGCCCTTGTCGATACCTCGACTCTCAGCGCCTTTGGTGTAAAGCATCAGGACGGCAACGACGAGTAATATCCAGGCAAGCATGCGAGACGGCAGCACGTTCTGCCGACAGGCAACAGCGATCCAGACACCCATGACAAACTCAAGTAGCAGCGTACTCGTGAACGTCAGTGCAACCGGGTTTGCTGGATGAAAGACAAACCCGCTGATCGCCAGAGCAGCAAAAACCATCGACACGAACGTCGCTCGCGTTAGTCGAGCAGCGGGTATAACTACAGCGAAAACCGCATAAAAAAACATTTCATAACTCAAGGTCCAGCCAGGGACAACGATCGGCCAAACGCTGCCGGGATGACCTAGCGAGAAATGGGGGATAAACAAAAGGCTCTTGACCATGCTCGGGACGTCGACAACCGTTGACCGCATCTGATGCGGCGCGATGAGCACCAAGCAGACCGTCAGAAGCGTGACAATCCAATACATTGGAACAATTCTGACGATTCGCTTGAGAATGAAATCGAGTCTCCCTCCCTTGCCGGTTTCACCAAGCAACCCCATGATGAACCCACTAATAACAAAGAATATGTCGACGCCGAAAGCTCCAACTCTCAGTTGTGGAAGCGCATCGCTGAATCTTGCGACGGTGGCCGGCGCATGATAAGCGACCACGAGGAGAGCTGCGAAAGCCCGCAGATACTGAATCTGTTCGATTTTTTTCATGTTCCCGCCGTCGCGCATTGGGCCTGTGCCCTCCATGACCAACGGAGAGGACCACAGGCATGACATCGCATAATCTTTCCCAGCGGTAAACCTTAGTAAAACAAGGCTTAAAAAGACATCGTTTTGACCGAAACCAACCCGCGCGACTAGGTGTGGCGGGCGGCGGCGTCAAACGCAAAATTCAGCACACGAGGGGTCAACGAGCGGAATCCTCATCGCGTGCTTGGGGCGTTTAACGGGCGCCCTTACCGCTGGGTCGTCAGTCAAAATAATCCAGCTGGCTCCGCCGCATCGTCCCAACTGAAAATGATTACCTCAGTCCGGACCGCTTCCCTACCGCCGCCGACGGTGTACTTGGTGTCCACCGTCTCAATATGGAAGCCCTCAAAAGCGCGGCGAATCGCGGGATGATCGTTCAAGCTGACGATCGCTTTGCCTTTCAGAGCACGCAGCCGGGCCGCCATGGCGACGTACTCCTCATAGGTGTGAACTTTCGCCGCTAAGGAGCCAAACCGCTTTCGGCATAAAGGCGCCAGGGACTTTTCGGCGTTTAGGCGCCACAAGTCTTCCGGCGTATAGGCGCCAGTAGATTTTCGCCGTAAAGGCGCCACTGGCGTCTGAGTCGGGCGCTCGAACTTCGCCAACCGCTACTCTGCCGGCACGCATTTGCTCCGGAGGGTGGCTTGAAGAGGAAGTTCGAGATGTACCAATATCGACAGGTTCTGGTGCGAATGCGCCAGGGTGACTCCGACCGGGATATCGACCGGTCGAAGATCATGGGCCGTAAGAAGCTGGCAGCCGTGCGTGAGATCGCAACCGAACGCGGGTGGCTTTCTCCGGGCAACGCTCTGCCGGATGACACGCAGCTCGCTACAGCGTTTAGTCGCAAGGAATTCCTGCCAGCGAGCTGTATCTCGTCAGCCGAACCATGGCGCGAGCAGATTGCACAGTGGCACGACGCGGGCGTGCCCGGCACGACGATTCACGGCGCGCTGGTGCGCAACCACGGCTACGAAGGAAGCTACTCATCCGTATACAGGCTGCTTCAGCAGTTGAAGGCGGAGCTCACGCCGGACGTACCAATGCGGCTGGAGTTCAAACCTGCCGACGCCGCACAGGTTGATTTCGGCGCAGGTCCGACCATCACCGACGCGCATACCGGCGAGATCCACAAGACGTGGTTCTTCGTGATGACGCTGTGCTGGTCACGGCATCAGTACGTTGAATTTGTCCGCGACCAGAGTGTCGACACATGGTTACTGTGTCATCGCCATGCCTTCGAGTGGTTCAACGGCGTGGTCGCACGCGTCATCATCGACAATCCCAAGTGTGCCATCGTCAAGGCCTGTATCTACGAACCCGAAGTCCAGCGGGCCTACGCGCAATGCGCCGAAGGGTATTCGTTCAAGGTCGATCCTTGTCCGCCGAGGGACCCGGCTAAAAAAGGAATTGTCGAATCGGGCGTCAAATACGTGAAGTCGAGCTTCCTTCCTCTTCGCGAATTCCGTGATCTTGACGACGCCAACCGGCAAGCGCAAGCCTGGGTGATGCAGGAGGCCAGTACCCGCACGCATGGCACGACGCGCGAGGTGCCGCTCAAGCGTTTCGAAGATGTCGAACAGGCGCTGTTGCTGCCGCTTCCCGATGTGCAGCCCGAGCTGGCAACCTGGGCGCGCGTGAAGGTCCATCGCGACGCCCATGTGCAATTCCAGCGCGCCTACTATTCCGTGCCGTTCCGGCTTGCCGGTAAGGATCTGTGGCTCAAGGCAACCGCCACCATGGTGCAGCTCTACTACGAGCACGAACTGTCGGCATCGCATGTCCGGCAGACTGCGCCGGGAACGCGTAGCACGGTGGCCGATCACATGCCGCCAGCCGCACAGGCCTGGCAACTGCACGACACCCAATGGTGCCTCAGAGAAGCGCAGCGTATTGGGCCTTCCTGCCACGCGCTTGTTCACGCACTCTTCGGCGATCAGGTTCTCATCAAGCTGCGCGCCGTACAGGGCGTGCTGCGCTTCGCCCAGCAGTTCGGCGCGTCTCGCCTGGAGGCGGCCTGCCGTCGCGCGAATCATTTCGGCACGCCAAGCTACAAAGCCGTCAAGCTGATCCTGCAGAAAGGCCTCGACCAGAGCTGGCTGTCGACCGAACCCGCTGAATCGAGCGCGACCACCTACACCCACGGCGGGCGCTTCTGCCGCGATACCCAGACCCTCCTGATCCATTGAACATGAATCCAATTCCCGAACTCACGTCTTCCCTCAAGCAATTGCGACTGTCCGGCATCCTGGACACGCTCGAAGCGCGCAACCGTGAAGCCATCGACCGTAAGCTCGCCTATACCGACTTCCTGACGTTGCTCATCCAGGACGAGATCGCACGGCGCGATCATCGAAAGCTCGACGCCCGCATGCGCCGCGCGAACTTCCGTGGCCAGAAGACACTGGAAGGTTTCGACTTCGACCGCCTGCCCAATCTCAATCGTGCTGTCGTCCATGATCTGGCGACCTGCCGCTTTATCGATGAGAAGGTCAGCGTGCTGATCGCCGGTCCATGCGGAACGGGCAAGTCGCATCTGGCGCAGGCACTGGGCCATGCCGCCGCCCGGCAAGGTCACGATGTCCTGTTCATGACCCAGACCCGGCTTCTCGGCGCGCTACGCAACGCGCAGGCCGTGGGCTCCTACGAACGGCGCTTCCAGGCGCTTGCCAAGGTGCCGCTGCTCATCATTGACGACTTTGGACTGAAACCCATGCGCACGCCCGAAGATGAAGACTTCCACGATCTGATCGCCGAACGGTACGAACGTACATCGACCGTCCTGACCAGCAATCTTGATTTTACGGAATGGGGGGACGCGTTCGCGACCAACAAGATGCTCGGCGCCGCAACGCTTGATCGCCTGCGACATGCCGCGTACCGCGTCGTGCTCGATGGCGAGAGCTACCGCGTTCCTCGTCCGATGCCCGAGAGCAACAAATCAGCACTTGCGAAAGGAGGTAAAAACAAGGATTCTTGATCCCCGTTCGAGCCCCGAATCAGGCGCCTTTCACTGGCGCCATTACGCCGAAAACACCCGGCTCCTTTACGGCGAAAGGCAACATCATAGGGAAACGGCACACCGTAGCCTTCCGTCTGCCAATACGGTGGATCCAGATAGAACAGCGTATGCGGCCGATCGTACCGGTCGATGCACGTCTTCCAGTCGAGATGTTCGAGGAACGTATTGGAAAGCCGAAGGTGCGCTGCCGACAGCGTCTCTTCGAGCCGCAGCAGGTTCAGACCGGGTGGTGTTGTGGTGGCCGTCCCGAATGACTGACCCTCAACCTTCGCGCCAAAACAGTTGTGCTGCAGGTAATAAAAGCGGGCCGCTCGCTGGATATCGGTGAGGGTTTCCGGGATCGTGTCCTGCAGCCATTTGAAAACCTGCCGGCTAGTCAGCGCCCATTTGAACTGGCGCACGAACTCCTCGAGGTGGTGCTGCACGACCCGATACAGGTTGATCAGGTCCCCGTTGATATCGTTGACGACTTCGACAGTTGCCGGCGGCCGGAGAAAGTACAGTGCCGCTCCGCCCGCGAACACCTCGACATAGCATTCGTGCTTCGGAAAACGCGGGATGAGATGATCGGCCAGCCGACGCTTGCCGCCGGTCCATGGAACGATAGGGTTTGCCATATTTGGAATTGCCTTTTCTTTTTCAGTTAGAATTCGGCCCGCCTACCGGTAGGTGTCAGGGCCTTGGCTAATTCACTGGCTTGAGCAGTGGAAAGGTGGCCGGGGGAAATGCGCGAACATCATCCCGGTCGCCCTGTCTTTTCCCGTGCCGCGTAGCACGGTCAAAGCAACTTTTTATGCGCCGTGCATAGAAAATATTTCTGAACCACGATTTACGTTAGCAATCTTTAAATCGCGGTAATTCATGTTGTTACGCGTACGACAGCTCTCCTAGAATCGCCGCTGCAGTCGGTTTGATCCCCGGATGCTTTGGCTCGTCCATCAGGACGGGCCATTTTTTTTATTGGCCTCTTCCGCCATTCGTTTGTCTCGTCCCGCACTTGCCCTGCTGAACGTTCTGCCACGCCCCTACACTCACTGCGCTCTCGGACCGTTTGAGGGAATGTTGGTGGCGAATTCCATCCCTCAAATGCCTTTAGCCTGCCGGTGGTCCGCCGGCAGGCTTCTTTTTTTATTTCTTCGCGCCAACGCACGCGACCAGCAGCGCCTCGAGCTGTCCCTCCCATTGCTTGCGCTGCAGATGATCGCGCCATACCCTGTCGACAGCCGAACTGTTGGGCGGTGCGAGCAACTCGGCATCGGACAGGAAACCAGGCGCATCCGGCACCGAGTCGATGCACGGCACGGGCACTTCGATTTTTGCCTGTACGGTTTCGGTATGGACCACCGGCGAAATCGGTGCTGGCGGCGATGTGCCGCAACCGGGCACAACTAGAAGCGCGCTACAGAGCGCCGCGCAAACGATCGAATGCCGCATCGCATGTCTCCGACTGGTTGGATGGATCCTGAATCCGTTGGGAAAGTGCGTCGATCTGATGCTGGTATGACTTCGCCTGCGTCGCCGCCTCCGCTTGCGCAGCTGCTGCTGCCGCCCGAACAGCGAATGCTTCGGAGGCCGCCTGCGTGACCGAAGCCGAGCAGGCCTGCACACCCGACGCCGCTGCAACCAGATCCGACTGCGACGTCGCGAGCTGGGAGCGCAGCGTGCCGATCGACTGATCGTCCGCCTGCGCCTTCTGCTGTGCCGTCGCGAAGTCCGAGCGTGCGCTGCGCAATTCGAAAAACTCCACCGTGCATGCGATCGCCAGCACCACGCTGATCAGCCCGACAACGACAAGCGCAATGCGGCCAACAATGTCCGTCATGGTTTTTCTCCCTGAATGCGGCGAAGACCGGCATCGAGCGCCTGATCCAGCACGCGCTTTCCGCCCCAGCTCGCCAGTGTGATCACCAGTGCCGTGAGCGGCGCTGGCCACCCGCGCCACTCGCAAAAAAAGAAAGCGGACAGGCCGGCCACGATCGACGCGGTGATGACACTGCCGATCTCGACCAGCGCGGAGCGAGCCGGTGGGTCGCTCGAGGCGAACCGCTGGAACGTACTCGCCGTCCCGCCGATAAGTGCCAGCAGGATCGCCAGCACAAGCGACGCGCCCTGAATGCCCGCCAGGCCATCAGCGAGTACCGTCTCGGTCTGCCGTACCATCGCGTACGCTGCTGCCGCCCATAGCAGCGCGCACGCTCCCCAACCCCATAGAATCAATCGGCGCACGTTATCCCCCGTTTTGCCTGCGTTTCGCGATAACCGAGCACCAGCCCGAACAGCGCCATGCCCACATAAAAAAAGACCTGCGCCGCGTTGACGAAGTACGCACTTGCCGCGAACAGGGGCGTGACATAACAGGCCGCCGCTACCGCGTACAACCAGTGCCGGCGGGCCTGAGCCCAGTAGAATATGTATCGTTCCGGCAACCAGTCATTGATCGCGACGTCGGCGGCCACGACAAGGGCAAGCACAGCAGTCCCCGCCGTCACTGCGTAACCCCAGAAGCCATCGCGCGTGAGCATCACCGACGTCGCCGGGCACGGCGCGGTAAATGCGGACACAGCGATGTAGACCGCGAGGTACGCATAGATGAATCTCGCAAGGGCATCGTTTTTCATGCGGCGGCCCTCGCGTGATTTGCGCCGAGCTGGAACAGCACGCGCTCTGCTTCGCGCCGCTTGACTAGCCCCACCAGCACCTTGCCGCCCGCCTGATTCCAGCGTGCGAATTCGGCGATTGCGCCGTCCGTGTCGCTGGCGTTGAGCTTGCGCAAAAGCGTCGAGGTGTCGAAATTGCCGCTGCCGATGTTGAATACGAGGTCGACGAGTGCGTCGTATTCCTCCTGGTTCAAAGCAACCTTGACGTCGCGTTTGACCACGGCTTCGGCACCGCGCACGTCCGCGCGCAACCAGTCGACGGCCATGTCGCGCGTGATCGTCATGCCGGGCCTGACGTCCGGGCCGGTATGGCCCCAGCCGCCTGTCCACGGCGCACCGTTCAGCGAGCCGAGGTCAGGCGGAATCGCACCGCCAGCGAGCACCCGCTGCCATAGGCCCCGCGCCTGCAGGGCTTTGGCGAGTGGCGACGCTGGATCCGGATACGCGAACAGCACAAGCGTCTCTGCGTTCTCCGTGAGCGACATGCCCTGGTTGGAATATTTAAGGTTCTCGTTCAAGCGCTACCCCCAATGCAAAAGGCCGCGCCGATACGGGATCGGAACGGCCATAAAAAAACCACCCGAAGGTGGTTGAAAAAAATTTACTTTGTCGTCTGACTATCTGGCGAAACAGACAAGCCCGATCAATCCGCCCGTCAGCGTTGCAACGGCATCCCAGGCGGATACGTCCCCGCCGGTGAAATGATCTATCAGTTCCTTGAGAATTCCGCCCACCACCACGCAGGCAATACCGACCTGCCAGGTGACGAAGTGTCCGATCGCAAAAATCAGCATCCCCAAAATGACGTGCAGACACTTGTCCTGCGGAATGGCTTTCATGATTACCGCTTCGATTGATCGCATGACTGCCCCTATCCCATGTACCAGACACCGTTGTATTGCGTGAAGGTGTACATCGTCTTATCCGCAAGCGCCACGGCCGCATTGGTGGGCGTATTAATGCCCGAGCCATTGGCGATCGTGACCTGTGCATCACCGAGCACGCGGATCGTGTCCCCTTCCGCGCCCCCCGTAAAATTGGTCACCGTCGTCGCCGTGGCATAGCCTGCAAATACCACGAGGCTCGTACCTGTCACGTCCACAATCGTCGTGCCATCGGCTGGACGGATGGCCTGAGGCGGATTGACCACACCTGAGCCGAGAAATCCTTGGGTTAGAAACAGTCCCGAGGCGTTGTAGAAGCCGCCGCAGTCAATGTAGCTGTTGCGGACGTTGGCGTTCGAATTACTGACGTAGTCCTCATAGCCATACTTTTGCGGGATCGTCGCGTCGTGACCATCCGATCTACAGGAAGAGAATTTGCAGCCGCTCGATGTCGCGCTGGCATAGAAGCCAGAGTAAAGGCCAGAACCTGCCAAGCTATTGTTATAGGCCGTACAAACCGAGCCGATCACATTACCGTCAATCCAGAATCCCACGCCACCGTTACTATCACCGCGACACAACGCCATACGATGGCCAGCTCCGGACTGAGGACCGATGTAAATCCCACGATCCGCTTGCTCCCCAACCGCATTGCTCAAGAAACTATTAGCCCCATAGACAGCAATCGCCGCTCGAAAAAGATTTGCGTCGGTCACGGAGGCGGCCGACTGCCCGGCCATCTCGACTCTGTTAATAAAGTCGTCCGTGCCGTGCGTTTCCAGAACCCCAACGACACTGGTGCGAGCCGCACCGAGGAGACAGTTGGTGGCCAGCAGATCTTCGAAGACCACGCCCCAGCCGTTCCTGTGAAGAAATGCCTGATCGGCGAAACCATTGGCGGAGCAGCACTTTATCGCTCCCCACCTGGTTCCCTGGAAGCGCACGCCTCCGCCGGCATAGGCTGCACCCAATCCCTGAAAGTTGATGCCCTTTACGCTCAGCACGCCCCGCTTCAGGGTGGCCGGCGTGTCGACCACGAAACCAGGCGCCGCCTGCGACAGGGTGACGCCGGCAATCGGACCATCTACCTGAGCCAGATAACCGAAGTGCTCCGCACCGCTGACCAGATGCACGCCGTCCTTGAGCACGACGTTGCAAAAATAATTGCCGTTCGGAAAACGGATCACCCCGCCACCGGCTGCGGCCAGTACATCAATCGCCGCTTGAATCGCTGCCGTGTCGTCGGCGCTGCCGTTACCTTTGGCGCCAAAGCGCTTCGGGTTGGCATAACCGTCATTAAGGTCGTCTGCCACCGTTCGCGCAACGGAGCCGGCCAATGCACCTTTGAAGCCGACCAATGATGCACCGCCCGGTGCGGCAATCAGGCGATCGTCGGCAGCATGGGCAACCATCGATACGCCCTTCTCCGGGTCAGCCAGGTCCCGATCGTCCACAGCGTGCGCGACCATCCTGACGCCCTTGTCAGGGCTGGCCAAATCCGCATCCTGGGTGTACGGACTCATGTCGACCCATGCCATGGACGCCCCGTCCTCGGCCACACCCAGCATGCGACCCGCGTTGCCGGTCAGCAGCGGAATATTGACAGTCGCCGCATCAGCATGCGCCGCTGCAGCTGCCGCCTCAGCGGCCTGACGGTCTTGCGCCACGATCACCGCGTCATGAGCCGTAGCCTGCGCATGATCACTGGCCTGGCTTGCTGACGCCAACGCAGAAGCCCGTGCATCGATCGCCGACCGGGCCGTATCAACCGTTTCCTGCAGCATCGGCAACAGGTACTCTGTATGACCGCCGTCAAGCATGTCACGATCGGTACTGCCGTCGTCGGAATACTGGTGTCCGGTCAGGGGGAAAGTTACTTTGCTCATCGAATTTCCTCGAGCTCGAAGGCGTTGGTATGGTTGTTGAGGAACGAAAGCTGTAGCGGATTGATCTGTCGCATTCGGGCAAGAAAGGAGTGCCGCAGCAGATTGATCGCGTCGTCGCTGTCCCACACAAACAGCAGTTCCTGGTCGATGCCTGCCGCCCGCTGCGTTTCGAACACCCGGCCGTACGCTTCGTCGTCGGAGAGCCAGTCGAGTGAGAACTTCTGCACGCGCCGGCCGTTGCGCGGCTCGAAATACGGCGTCCCGTCCACTGCCCTGTCCATCGTGGTATCGAACTCCCAGCCGAGCTGCGGGTTGTAGCTCGCGTTATTCGTCGGCGACCACGCCTGCGACACGAATACACGGCCGAATTCGAGATATCCGTCCGGATTGCCTTCGTCAGAGAATTCGAACCGGACGTAGCGGCCGAAGACAGGTGTCCTGATCACGCATAGAATCAGCGCGGGATAGCTCTTGCGCTGGTCCTCCGGCAGCCGCCCGTCCCACCAGTTCGGATCTTCCCAGTCGAGCATCGACGGGCTGTAGAGTCGTGGCCATGCCTGCCGCCACACAGAGCCATAAAGCGGCGAGCTGAGCGTCGAGTCAAACACAGACGTGTTGAAATCCGGATCGCGCGACACGCGGATCCGATAGCGTCCGTTGAGCGTCAGGTTGTGGCGGACCATCGCGAACATCGACACCTTGCGCGAGACCTTGAGATCCACGTCGAATTGCGTATCAGCCATTGCCGCTGTCGTGCTGCGCGCCACACGTGACAGACGCGGGTCCTGCAGGTTCGTGAGCGGCACCTGCCATGCGCCCCCCGAAAGCACCCCGCCGTCCGTCTGGTTCGGAAACCCCAGCATGAGTTTTGCCATGCGCTTGTCCCTTGCTTGTGCCTTGTTACCGTTCATCAGCCCCACAGCACGAGCGCCGCGCGCCCATGTGTGAAACCGGTATTGATGCCGATCACGCGAAAGAGCCGACCGCTCAGCCCGAAGCGCGGCGTGTCGAGCGCCACGACGTCCCCCAGGTCCACTTCACCAAGCTCAGTCACGGGCACGTCGACATCGAGCGTGAGACGCCGCACGCCGTACAAAGCAAGACGCCGCTGCGATTCCGCAACGGCGTCCGGTTCATTCGCGAGCCCTGTATCGAAGCTCAGTTCGTCAGCGTGTGGCCACGGCACCTTGATTGCCGGGTCTTCGCTCGTCGACGTTCGGTATTCCTGCGCGAGCCACGCAACCGTCCGCGCGGATGCCGCAGCGACATCGGTCTGCGTGGTGTAGTTGTGCGCATAATTCACAGCGACGCTCCACGCCGGCACGCCTGCAGCGCGGACGGTCAGCGCCATCTGCGTTTCCTGGCCCCATGTGACGACGGGCGCGCCCACTGGTGCGTCGAGCCGCCCCATACGCAGACGGCTTAAACGGTCGAATCCGTACCACGCGCCGATCGAGCCCGCGATCGTGTCCATTAGCGATTGCGGCGTCGCATCCGCATCAGCCCACGTACCGGTCACCGCGCTGTTCAATGCATCAAGCGCGGCGACATCCGTCATCACAATGTCCGCGTCGGGCACACCCGCGTCACGCGCAATGGCGACGAGCAGATCTGCAGCACTGGTGCGCGCGCCCTGCGCGTCGCAGGTGACCGTGCCAGCGGACGCACTGCCGAGCCGGAATAAGCCAGCAGTGCAACGGAATTGCCCTGGCGCTGGCGCCGTTGCCTGCATGTCGTCCGTGCTCGCATAGTCTGCGCCACGCGTGAGCGCAACGCCGTTGTCATACACAGCCGTCACGGCGCACGCTGCGTCGCTGACCTGATAGATCAGCTTCGACGTGTTCACACACTTTGGGGAGACGTTCAGCACCAAGCCATAGACACGCGGCTTGAACTGATCCTTCAGATCGTCCTTCGTGCCCTCGATCCCGGCTGGCAGCACGTTATTGCCAAGGTACTTGGGACGATTGGCGATCGTCAGATCCGCGAGCCTGTCCTCGATCACGACCGACAGCCCGGCGTCCTCTACCGAAACGTCCGAGAGCGTGCCCGTCATCACCACTGCCCACTGCGCGTACGGCACATCCAGTTCGCCCATCCGGACGACAAAACGCCGTCCAGAGAAAGCGTAGTCGGTAGCCAGATCATCAAGATGACCATCCTGATTAACCAGCAGCACATTGCCGACGGTCACTCTGGTCGCACCGAACGTTGCCGCCCCATCGAACAGCAACCGGTCGAGCGTGGGCGCCGTCTTGATAACAGGCTCGAAATAGACGTTCGGCGGCACATCGTCGGGCCGCGTCATGAAGCCGGCCTCCGAGAAATACCACGTATGCACCTGACCGGTCGGCAGGTGATACGCATCCGCCTCCATTGCGATGATCATTGCTGGCCTGGCCTCCTTTGCTGTTGCAGCACCGCCGTCTGCTGATCCATCTTTTCCGATCCGTCACGCGCAATCGCGTCGGCCTGCTGGAGCTGCGCGGCAAGTAACTTTGCGATCGCCTCCGCCTGCTTCGCGTTCTGCTCCCGCAATGCCTTCAACTCCTGCAGCAGCGGATCGTTGGCGCTCGACCGGTATCGCGTGAAATCGACCGTTTGCATTGTGGGCAATCGCGCATCGAGCGACCGTGCTTCATTGGCGGTGAGTACCCGTTCCCCCGCATGCAGTTCAGCGATATAGCCGTCGAACGGCACACGGTACAGACCCGACGCATGCGAGCCGTTGACCGACGTCCATGCCTGCAGACTTGCGATCGCTTCGGCCACGGTTTGCACCGACGTGTTCACATCGACGATGCCCTTCACCATCTCCTTCAACTGATCGAGCTGGGCGTCGGCCGACGAGCTGGCGTAGTCCATCGACTGCATGACTTCCGCAAGGTCGGATTGATACTGGCCCGAACTCGCGTTGTACGCCTTCGACGCATTGAGGAAATCCTGCGCTGCCGAGGTGAGGCCGGCTTGTGCGGTGGCGTCCCCGCCGATCGCCTTGCCGTACAGATCCTCGAAGCGCTGGCGGGTCTCTGCGTATTGCTGCTCCGGTGACGCGGTCGAAAGGTCGCCCGTTGTGAGTGACTGGCGAAACTGGTCGACCTGATCCCTGAACGATTGCAACGCCTGCGACTGGGTGCTGTACGCGGAGGCCACCGCGGACTCGTATGAACTGACGACATTGTCGAACGCGGGCGCCAGCGCAAGCAGCGAGACATAGGCCTGCTGTCCCGCCGCCGTCGACAGGTCGAGAGACTCGACAAGATTCCGGAACTGATCCCGCGTGTGAATACCGCTATAGCCGAGCGCGGCCAGCTGATCCGTCACGGACTTCGACGCGTCATTGGCCTGCTGGGCTGCCGACGTGAAATGCTGATAGAAGTACGTCGCGCTCGTGTTAAACGAGTCCACACCACCAGCCAGACTCAGCACCGCCGTTTGCGCATCGACCGAGGCGTTCTTGAGATTGGTGAAGTCGTCGCCCATTTTCTGGATGGAGTCGAACAGCGACTTCAACGAATTAAGCTCGCTCAGCAACGAGGTGATGTCATCGGCCGACAGCTTCGACGCGTCGACGCCCTGCAGTACAGCGGCATATGGCGTGTCCAGATTCGCCTTCTGCAGGGAGTCGATAACGGAGCGCTGCAACTGCAGGCTGAAGTCGTTCAGCACTGTCGTCGAATCCTTGACGCCATTCAGATCCTGACGGTTGACGTCGGTGTTCAGATCACCGAAACCGGCCGCCACGAACGAATTGCCTTTCTTCGGGCTGATTTCGTACGTCGCGGAATACTGCCCCAACCCGTCGATCGATCCGCCCAGTTGCGAGGCCAGTGACTTTATCGAGTCATACGTGTTTTTGATCGAGGCCTGAACATCCGTTGCTGCCGGGTCTCCTCCGGACGGGCCGCGCACCTTGGTGATGTTGTCGTTGCTGTCGATCGTATAGTCGGCGCCATAGCGGGTTTCCCCGCCACCGATGAAAGAGCCGACCAGCGAGCCCAATACCATCCCGACAACGGCGCCGATCGGCCCGGCCAGTGAGCCCAGTGACGCACCGATTGCAGTGCCCGCCACGGCCGACGACGCACCGATTGCCAGACCGCCCATCGCGCCAAGGGATCCACCAAGGTTCGAATACCCCTTGTTCCCGAACAGAGCGCCACCAGCGAGGCCGCCGAGCAGGCCGGCGCCGCCGTACATCAGCCCTCCGGACGATCCAAGCGTGCTACCAAGGCCGCTACCCGCCTCGCCTGCCGTGAATCCATAGGCATTGGAGCCGAGCGCAGACGCATAGCCGCCGGCGCTTGCTGCCACGTCTCCACCGATCCCCCCACCCAGCCCGCCCAGCAGGACACCGCCGCCCGACAATGCACCCGTGCTTGCGCCTGCGATCGCCGACGCACCGAGCGCGGTAGATGCACCACCGTATCCCTGAATCCACCCCATCACGGTGTTATAGCCGTTGGACAGGTTGTTGTACGTGCCGTACGGATTCGACAGCAGGTTGTTCAGCGTACCGTTTCCGCCGCCCATTCCGTTGTTCTGCAGGATCGAGTTCTGCACTCCACTGCCGCCGGCAATGCCGGCAATCTGCGCAATCACGCTGACGACGAAAGGTTTTGCAAACGACTTGTACAGCTCATCGACAACCGTCGTCTCAAAGGTGTTCTTCAGAGACTTCGTGAAGCTCGACCAGCCGTTTTTGCCGTCCGTGAGCATCTGCAGGAAGCCGTTGTGAAAGTCGGTCCCGATGCCATCAATCGTGCTCTGCCAGCTCTTAACCAGGTCGTCCTGCTGTTTCTTTGCCTGCGCAAGATCGTCCAGCGTTGCCTGGTCGCTGGCGACGCCATGCAACGCGTTCGAAAGTGACTTTGCTTTCGCGATCGCTTCGTCCCACGACTTCGTATCAGCAAGATTGCCCTGCAGCAGCGCAATTGCGCGTCCCTGCTCGAGCGCGGCGACCGTGTCGTCAGCACGCGATGCCTTCAGGTCATCAATCGCGGCCTTCGTCATGCCGAAGGTGTCGATCTGGTCCCGCAGCGACTGCTGCTGCTGGTTCGCCGAGTCGATCTGCTTCTGCATTGCGTCGAGCTGGGACTTGCCGTATTTGTCCCACACCTCGTCTTCCTGCGCGGCCGACTGCGCGACCTTCTGGAAGAAGTCCTCGACGGCCTTGCCGCCGTCAGCAAGAGCCTTGCGTTCCTGATTGGCGAGCTGCGCACGCTGTACGGCACTCAGGTTCCGGTTGTTCATGCCCTGCACGATCAGGGCGGCTTCCTTAGTCGCGGCGTCGATATGATCGGTCGCGGCCTGGGCAAGCAGATTGCGATCCAGCGTGTAATAGTCGGTGATCGACAGCGCACCGCCCTTGTACTGCGAGTCGAGCACCTTGCGCGCACCGTCCACCGCCGACAGTTCCTGTGCAAGCGCATCTTTCACGGCCTGCACTTCGCCAGTGAGCTCGGCGCGATCGACGAGCCCCGTGCCGCCTTTGCGGCCGGTCTTATCCTTGTCCTTGTCGTTGATCTTCTGTTCGTCGGCAAGCTGCTGCTCCGGGCTCAGATTCAGCGCAGCCGTCTTGTCCAGATACTCATTGACCGCCTTGACGCGCTTTTCGGCCGGCGTTGCAAACTGCTCGTTCCACGTTGCATACCACCGCTTCGCGTCGATCAGCTGCTGCTGTTGCTCACTTTGCGACGCCTTGTCGCGGGCGGTCTTCACGGCTGCATCGCGCGCCGCAATCGCCTTCTGCAGATCGGCTTCGTCGTCGGCATCCCACGTGCCGAGCGGATTCCGCGCCTGTTTGTTGGCCAGCATGCGTGCAACGACCTCAGCCGGCCCGGCGGTCGCGCCGAACGAACCGACGGCCTCGATCGCGCCGTTGATCATGCTTTTGATATCCCGCCAGCCGGCGAGAATGATGCCCTCGTTCCTCGCGATCTCGCCCGTGCGCTCGTCCATCGCCTTCGAGAACGCCTCGACGGCAATCTGTGCAGCGCCGGTCGCATCACCCTGCTTTTCGAGCGCCGCGATCTGGTCGTACGTCGACGCGGTCAGATAGTGATACTGGTCGTTCAGCGCAACTGACGCTTTCACCGGGTCTTCCGCGAGCCTGGTGAAGTCGTCCACCATCTGCTTGACCGAAATCGACGTGTACGTCGCCGCATCGGCCGTCGTCCGCCCGAGGTCGGCGATTTCCTGCCCGGTGAGCCGTCCGGTTGCCGCCAGCGCCGTCACGGCCTCCGCAGCCGTGTCGAAGGTCGCTCCACCCGCCGTCGCGGCCTGTGCCATGCCGCGCAGTTCCTCCGTCGTGACGCCCGCATAATCACCGGTCAGGACGAGCGCCTCGTTCATCGCGGCGTTCTGTTCGGACACCTTGTACATCGCTGCACCGGCCAGCAGGATCGGCGCCGCGATCGCGGCGACCGCGAGCCCTGCGCCGGAGGTTGCGACCTCCATCAGGTCCATCCGCTCGGCGAGCACCATCAGCGATCCGCCGAAGTTGCTCCAGCTACCGGTCGCAGCTTCATGAGCCAGCACGATCACTTCCCTGCGCGCGCCCGCTGTCTTCAGACCGAAGCCTTCGACGGCGGCGCCGGCTGCCTGCGCACCGGTCGCGACCGACGTCAGCGCCTGACGACTGGTCGCAATGTCCGCCATTGCCCGCCTGAAATCCGCCGAGGCCAGTGCGCCCGAGCGGAACGACGCCTCGAGCTGCGCCTCCTGCTGGGCAAGTTGGCGAAGACCAATGCTCGCCTGATCCGCCTTGATGCCGTTCAGCGCACGCTCGTAATCCGCCGCAGAAACTGCGCCCGATTTGAAAGCATCTTCGAGCAGCGCCTGATCGGCCTCAAGTCTTCGTGTGGCCGCGCCGAGCGGATCGTACTTCGCAGTCAGCGCCGCGAGCGACTTCGATCGCGCATCCTCATCCTTGCCGATGGCAGCAAGCGCGGCATCGTATTCCTGCATCGACAGCTTGCCCGTCGCCATCGCGCGATCGAGACGCGCATATTGGTCGCCGATGGTCGCGAAGCTCGAACCACCTTGTGCAAGCGTCGACCTCAACGCCTGCATTTCGTCATTCATCGCGACGGTCGCGCGCTGCGCGTCGATCATGGACTGCGTTTGCGCTGTAACGTTGGCGCGCACCTGGTCTGCCGATGCGCCCATCGTGTTAGCGCTGCTCGCGGCACTCTGCGACGCGGCAGACAACTGGACCATCGCCTGCTGCGCCTCGAGCGAGCGCGCAACCATGTCCCTGATGCGCGCAGCGGCCTGCGCCTCGGCATCAGCCAGCAGCGTCGTGCTGCTGGCGAGTCCTGCGCCGGATGCACTCGCCGCCTGCATCGCAGCGGCCAGATCCTTCGCGCCAAACGAACCCGCCGACAGTGCCGCGCCAATCTGCGCGGCGGTCGTGACCGTCCGGTTCTGGCTTTCGGTCAGCTCGGCCAGATACTGCGTCGAATCGAGCGTCAGGGTGACATTAATAGCTCCGGCCGAAGCTCCCATAGTGCATTTCCCCAGAAGCGCCCGCCGGCGCAATTACGTTCGTGACGCGCGGGCCGAAAGAACATCGAGCGCCGCGCGTTCCATCACGCGCACTGCGTCGAACAGTTCGCGATGTCGCTTTCTCTTGAAGCCAAACATGCGAAACACCGACTCGACTGCGGAGTAGTCGAGCCCTTCATAGAAGACGCCGCCACCGCTCAACGATGAGACGACCGATTTCTTCCACTGCGTGCCGAGCGAGGTGAAGACCTCTACCGCGTCCCAGTTTTCCGGCAGGACTTCGAAGTCATCCTCACCGGGACGCGACCGTGCCACCTCGACCACGTCAGCAGGTGCGCCGAATGCCGCCATCGCATCAGCGACGTCGGCGTCGACGGCAAAGTCGTTTCGCCGCGCTCCCGCCCAATAGCGGGCGGCGTCCGTCAGTTTTTTTCCGGCAGCGCCACGTTGGCCCGCACATACTCCTGCGATAGTTGCCGCACACGATGTGGATCGGCAATCAACGCATCGAAATTCTCCGGGGAATATTCGATCGGGCCGTCGCTGCCCAGCACTTCACCGCTCGGCCATCCGACGATGACTTTCCTGAGCAGGTCGGCCTGGGACTCCTTGATCAACTCCTGAAACTCCGGTTCATCGACGCGACGGACAATCAGCGTTATCGCGGACTCGACGACCTCGCCGTTTTCAGCGATTTCGCGCAGCTTGAATTTCCACTTGAAGGTATTGCTGCGGGCGAGAACGATCGGCATGAAACTCTCCTTGAAATAAAAATGGGCCGCCATAAGGCGACCCGCGTCACTGCGATGTGAATCGAAAAAGTTACTTTGCTCAGGTGAGTGCGATCGAGATTTCGTCGTTACCGAGCAGCGTGTTGAATGTGAGCGTCGCCGAGAGACTGGCGATGCCGTTGTTGTCCGTATAGGACGGCGACGTCAGTTGCACAGCGGGCGCCGCGATGGTCACGATGTTGCCTGCCGTCCTGCCATGCTGCAGCGACAGGGGAAGGTTCTGTGCGCCGGCGATCGAACTCCAGTAATCCTTGTCGCTCACTCGCGCGAGCTCGAACACGACGTTGCCGGTCGGCTTGCGATCGGTAATCAACGCGCCGGCCGCACCCGGCAGGCTGCGATAGGTGACCGTGTTGGCCAGATCGGCCGTGAAGGCATTGAGAACGGCGGAATAGCCGGCCAACGTGAAAGCGGGCGTATTCTCGTTGTTGACCACCAGCGGATCCCTGAACTTCGAGAAGTCCGGCGTCGGCAGCGCCTGATCGATCACCGGCACATAGTCGCCGGTGAATTTGAACTTGAACTTCGGCACCGCGTTCGACGTGAGGTCGAGCGACACCGTGCCGAATGCATTCGTGAGCTTGTGCAGCAGACCGTCGAGGTAGTAGTAAATCGTCGCCGGCAAGGGATCGTCGCTGACCGGGTGATAGGTGACGCTGGTGTCGGCAACCACGGTCGATGCAAACGAGCAGGCAAGCAACAGAGGCTCCCATGCAGGTGCCTCGCCAGCCGTGCCGCCGCCTGCGATTTCGACGCTGAACGACAATTCGGCGTGCTTTTCCGACACAAGCTGCTGGTCGTTGCCGAGATAGCCCTTCACGTTGTTACGCTGCGCGTATTGCGCAGCAATCGGCGTCGAGCTGACGTCGCTGACGAGCATTGCATCGTCGGCGCCGGTCGGAACACCGGGAATGCCGATCGCCGCCTGCAGCACGGCGAGAACCACTGTCTTTCGGGTACGCTTGGTCATGAGCCTGATTCCTGTGTGAATGTGGAATGTGAGAAGGCGACACGCTGTCCGGCTCGCCCGACCTATCCAGTCAGGCTGTTCGACCGCGTTCGATACGTGTAGAGGTAATGGACTGTCCGAAGACAGGACTCGCCGTCGACGTTGGCGAAGATAGGCGGGTCCGTCTGCCCCTCGTCGCTGCCGATCAGCGCCGGTGCATCGAAATCCATGATGATCGGATGGGCCAGCTCGAGCACGCTGTCGGCCGCCTGATCCGGCGTCGTGTCGCGCGTGATGACCGTACAGAGGATTTCGGTCTGTCGTGTCGCAAATCCGACAGCAGACCGGTCAGGCGGTGCATCGGCACCCAGATGCAGGATCAGCGCGAGCGTGTGCTGCGCATCGAGAGCGTCGACGATGGAACGACCGACCTGCACGTTGAGCTGCTGCATGCCGGGGTCGGCCGCCATCAGATCGAGTAACGCGCCGACGTACTGCTCGCGAAGTGTCGTCATAGGCGTTTGAGAGGTGCAAAGCTGAACATGCCTGCCTCATCCTTCGAGCGCCCAGCTCGCGTCACCTCGTAACGACGGCCCGCGATCTCGATCACCGCCAGTTTGGGCAGGGACGGAACGTCTGTCGTGCGGTATTCGATCCCGTAGTCGACTGCCTGGGCCATGTTCTCCAGAATGTCGGAGCCCGGCTGCAGGAAATCAGCCCAGAACGGCTGCGACACGTCAGCGCCGCTGATGACCATTACCTCGGTCAGCATGCCGGCATCGACGGCCGCATCGAACACCGCGCCCAGATCGAAGTCGCTCACAGCCAGAGCCGCACATTGGCCGTCGAGTCGGCCGCCGCCTTCGGCGCAGCGAAGTGGCCGATCGGATCGTTGTTTTGTGCGGTGATCGTCACGACATTGTTAGTCGAGTCCCAGTACGCCTTATCGCCCACCACCGCCGTGCCGTTCGTCGCGCTGGGCAACGCATAGACACCACCGGTGTTGTATTCGCCCTCGGCGTTGGCAGCGTATGTACCGGAAGCGACTGCCGGCAGCTTGCCATTGCCCAGCAGCACGAGCTGGCCCGAAGTGACCGCGGCGGCCAGCGTCGCGGTGATCGTGCGGCCCTTCTGGATAAAGTTGTTCATGGATCAGTTCCCTCTGAAGTGAACGGGTGCAAAGTGGAAGAATGCAGACTGTGCCGGCGTCATGCCGGCACACACGACGCCTTACTGGCCCGGATTCTTGAATAGACCGCGCCAGTCGATTGCCTTCGCCGCGAAGTCGAGCCGTGCCTTGACCTTCAGGCCGTCGACGTCGAAGTCGAGATCCTGCTCGGTATAGAGCCCCTGCTCACCTTCGAGGTAGCAGTACTCGATCGTGTCGATTGCTGCCGGGTCCGCCGCGAGATACCAGGAGGTTGTGCTGATGGCATCGAGGCGCGGCTCGACGACCGGCGTGAGCGTGCTGTAGAACGGGTTCTGCTGGTTCGCCTGATTCGGCACATACTGGTTGCTGGTCATCTGGCCAGCCGTGGTCTCCAGCGCGGCCGGCACCAGCAGGAATTTGGGCGCACCGTTCAGCGGCGTGCCGTCACCCGGCGATTTCTGCGTGCGCATCGCGGTACGCCCTGCCGAAAGCGTATCGATCGAGATTGCGCCGCCAGCGCCGAGGTTGCCGTGCTGCGCGTGGAACAGGGACTTGCCGTCCGACATCGCGGCGTTGCCCGTCAGGGCGCCATACACCACGTCCGATTCCAGGTTTGCAGCGGAGCGGCCGAAGTACGTCGGGACGCGCTGCAGCGCCGAGAGATCGTCATTGATGATCATCTGGCGCGTGAAGTTGATGATTTTTCCGTACGAGCCGAGCTGGATCACTTCGCCACCGTCGACCAGCTTGCCGTACTTGTACTCGCCGGATTCGTTGACCTTTTCCAGCTTCAGCGCACCGTCGACCATCACGCGCGTCGCCGGGCGGAAATCGGTCAGCGTGCCCTGACGCGCCCAGCTCGTGAACGAACGCGGCGCAGCGCTGTAGGCATCGCGCAACGTGCGGTTGATCACGTTGCCGAACACGATCGGCAGGTCGGAGGTCGTGTTGTAGCCGGCACGGGTCAGACCGAGCGCCATACCCGCCAGCTGGCGCAGTTCCATGCCGCGCGTATCGACGCCGACCGCCTCGAGCCCTTCACGGCACATCTCGCGCAGCGTCATGCCGCGATACTGGCGGGCTGCGTCATTGAGTTCCTGACGCGGATTCACGCGATGCATGACCGCATCCGTCATCGCGGCACGGCGAACATCGGTTTCGTCGGTCACGGTCACGATGTTCGACGCGCCCCGCTGCGGATTCGCGTTCGAGCGCTCGGCCTGCAGACGCAGGATTTCCGCGCGTGCAGCGTCGACCGTCACCCCGCGTTCGATGAAACCGTTCAGCAGTTCGTCCTGATTGTCGAGCACGCTCGCGCGAACCGCCGTACGCAGATCCATCATACGCTGGCGTTCCGCCGCTGCACCTTCGTTGCGGGCGGCTTCGCTTTGGGCCGCAGCTGCAGCGTTTCGTGCCGCCTCCGAGGTATCCGGACCGGACGGATTGGCAGGGGTTTGAGGTTCGTTTTCACCGGGCATCACAGCTCCTTGGTTATGTTGCGAGGCGCGCGCCCCGACTGAAGAAGCCCCTGCGCTTCGCTCGACGAATTCGCAGGGGAAAAAGCGTTGGTCAGGCGAGCCGCCTGCATTGCGCACCGTGGCGTTCGGATCGGCCGGGATCGACACCAGCGAGATCTCGTACGGCTCCCAGTCGGTCGCGCGATAAATCCACTGATCGTTGCCTTCCTGGCCGGGCGCGATCATGTCGTACCGGTACGTCCGGTAGCCGAAAGAAATGTTGCGGAGAATGCCGTCCTGCACGTCCTGAAAATACGGCTGCACGGCATCACGCGATGAGAAGCGCAGCTGCGCCTGGCCGGTACTGCTCGCGCTATCGAGCGACGCGCTGGATACGACGCCGAGCACCGAATCGAGGCCGCCCCAGCGATCGTGATCGTTCAGGACCGGCGCATTACCGGACTGCAGACGATCCATCCGGACAGCCCCCGGATCCGTGCTCAGCTCTTCCATATAGGTGCGATCGCGCATCCAGTCGTAACGCTGCACCTGTGCGCCGGCTGTCCACGTGACATCCACCGTGCGGTTTTGCGCATCGACAGTTCCAACCGGCTGCAGGCGCGTTTGAAGCGGCATCGCCGACGGTGCACCGGCACCGCCGCGACGACCATTAACGGGTTCGGGCATGGTTCACTCCAATGGGAAACGCCCGCATGAGAGCGGGCGTTTCAGAGTTTTCAAAGTTGCTTTGCGACGACTACTGGGGCAACTAATGCGGCAACTACTGTGGCACCGCCGAGAGGATCTGCTCCAGCCGGTCGAGAACGTCGTGCGCCGATTTCGCGTCGAGCGAGCGGCCCGAAATGGGCACCTCGATTGCCAGCGGATCCGCATTGATTTCGGCATCGACTTCGTCCGGGTCTTCGCCGAGATCGCGAATGCTCTGATGCCGGCTCTTCAGACGGGCGTCGATCAGCGCGATGATGCCGTTCGCTTCGCGCAACGGATCGATAAATTCGATGCGCTGCGGCGACCAGGACACGTCGGCCAACGGCTGTTTCGTCCTGCCAGCAAGATAGGCCGTGGAGACGAAGCGGCTGGCAACCGCTTCACAAAACATCGGAATGAAGATGAGCCACAGGTCCTGCTCGAGGAATCGCTTGAACTCCATTTTCCCCATGCGACCGCTGGTGAAATTGACCTGCGAATAGTCGCCGGTCAGCTGTTCATACGTCGTGTCCGTGCCAGCCGCGATCGCACGCAGGTCGACGCGTACATTGCCCTCATAGTCATTGCTGGTGGCGGGCGCGGAAAAATCCACGGTTTCGCCCGGCCGCAGATACTCGACCATGCCGGGCGATAGCGACTCCACACGACGAGAGTCTCCTGGCGCAGATGCCGTGGTGCGCCCCACCTGAAAGCCTTCGTCGCTAGACGTGACGAAGGCCGCGAAACAGGCCTCGATCTTTTTGCGCACGAGCTCGGCGTCCTGATACTCGTCGAGGTCACGGGCTTTCCAGATCGCAGACGCAAGCCAGGGGAATCCGCGCACCGCGTTGGGCCGGTCGATTGCATCGAACAGGTGGATGATCTCCGAAGCCGGCACAAAGCGGCTCAGCATGTTGCGCGGCACCTGCGCCACTTCGCCGGGATGCTGATCGAACAGCCAGTAGCCTGTGCGCTGGCCGATCATGTTGAACTGCACGCCGGCCACAATGAACCCGCCGTCGACCGCACCGACCTTCAGCGTATCGAGAAAATCGATCTCCAGGATCTGCAACTGGAGCGGCACCTCCATGCCGTCCTGCGGCAGGCGCGTGCGAAACCTGAGCAGCACTTCGCCCGACTCCTTCAGGGCCTTGTATGCCTGCGCCTGCAGGCCGTAGAAATCCAGTAGTCCGCCGGCATCGCAGACCTTCACCCAGCGTTTCCAGAGCTTCTGCAGGGCCTTGTCGGTGAACTTGGCCTGCACGCCCGTGCCGATCGCATTGGCCACCAGGATCTTGAGCGCGCGACGAATGTGCGGATTGTTGCGCACCAGATCACGCGCGCGGTTGCGCAGGACGCCGAGCGCGGGCAGTACCTCTGCTGTCGAGCTGGCGCCCGAGGCACGCCACCCCGCCGAGCGCGGCCCGCGCTTCGCGCCGTCGAAACCGCGCGCGGCGTGGATCGACACCCGCGCACGCATGCGTCGCGCGGCGATCCCCGGCGCCACGTATTCAATGGCCCTGTCGATAAAGTTTGTCTTCATGTCAGAACCGTTGATAAATGGCAATGCTGGATCGCGGTACGCCGGGCGCCTGCTGCTTTAACAGCTCGGTTTTGATCACATCGCGCGCCTTTAACAGGTCGCCCATGGACCGATAGGTGATGCGCTTGCCGTTGTATTCGACTGACAGCGTGCCTGTCGCAATGGCTTTCTCGATCGCGTCGAGGTTCTGCTGGGTAAATGCCATATCTATCGCCTCAGCCAGTTGTCCCGGCGTGGAATCCATGAGTTCTGCGTCGCACCCGCGTCAGTCGTTGGCGCCGCCGGTTCGCTCGCCGTGTCGACCGGCGCCACCGCGAGCTCCGTGTCCAGCGCAACCTCAAGCACAGCAATGTCTGCGTCAGCCTGCTCCGGCGCCGGCACGTCATGAGCCGGAACAGACGCGAACAGATCCTGCACACGCGGCTCGATCACCGCTTCGAGCGCTGCCCAGTCGGCATCCTGATAGGCGTTCAGGCGCAAGCGCGGGTGATACGCGCATGCGAAGTTGTAGACCTTCAGGTCGAGCGCTTCATTGCGCTTGCGCAGCTTGTCCCAGCGGTCTTTCGATGGGTTGTACGCCTCTGCCGTGAGTTGCTCAAAGTACTCGTCGTCGAGATCGACCGAGAAGTGCATGCGCCGCTCGACAACCTCGCGCTCCTCGTCGCCGAGCAGCGCACCGAAGATGCGGCTCTTCGCGGTGTCGGTGCCGACCGGCCAGAGCTTGACGCCGTTCGGATAGGTCTTGCCCTTGATCGTCACATCCTGATCGGTCGGGCGACCGATGATCGGCTTGTGTTTCTCCTTCGCACCCTTGATGGCGAACACACCACGATGGCGCCGCAGCCGGCAATAGTCATACACGTCCTGCGTGCGGCTACCGCCTGAGTCGACGGCGCACAGTTCGATGCGCATCGATACGCCGAACTGGTTGACGATCGGTGTGTCGAGATACCGGTCGAGCTGGTTCCATACGTCGGGCAACGCCGGGTCACCCCGAAATACGACGTGGTCGATCGTCCAGTTACGCAGTCCACGCCCCCAGCCGGAGATCTCGACTTCGAGGCGGTCGTTCTGCGTGTCGACCGCACAGGTCAGCAGCAGACAGCCAGGAGGGATCGTGCGCAATTTGTACGACTCGGCGCGACGCTTGATCGTCTCCCACTTCATCTCCGCGCTCTTGTCTTCCCAACACTCGGCGAGTGCGTTGTTGACGAACGCAATCATTTTCTCGGTGTCGGTCTGAGCCGCTTCCCAGTCGTCCATCAGATCCGACCACGGGCGCCATCCGAGCGGCGCGTACAACGCACTGAGGTGGAAGCTGGCCGTCTTGCCGTCACCGGGAGTCGTCGGCATCCAGTAGGCGCCTTCATAGCCCCGCGTTTTCCAGACGCTTTCAGGGTTGCCCGCGCCGCAACCGGTCTGACAGTAATACAGGACGACACCCGGATCGTCGGGCGAGCGGCGCATACCCTTGCGCCAGTCGAAGAACTGCGGCGATCCGCAGTCCGGACACCGGACGAAATAGCGCCGCTGGTCGCCGGCCTCGTAGAGCTTCTCGATCTGCGACCGACGTTTGATGGTCGGCGTGCTGTTCGCGAAAATCTTCGCGCGGCGACCAAAGTTACTTGTGCGGTTTCTCGCGAGTTCAATCGGGTTGCCCTGCCCGTCGACATTGAGCACGTACTCGTCGATTTCCTCGAGCAGTACGTAGCGCACGGTCGTCGATTTCAGACGCCCTGCTCTCGTCGCACTGACGAGGTTCATCAGGCCACCAGGGAATTTCTTGCGCAGCTTGGTGTTCTCGCTGCCCTTCTTCATTGCGTCGCGCACGCGGCGACGCAGATCCGGCGTCGACGAACGCATCGGCTCGAAGCGGTCCATCTCCCACTTCTCGGCGTCGTCGTACGTTGCAAACACCGCGAGAATGTTCCCGGCCGCCGTCGTGATGCAGCGGCCAATGAAGTTTTCGCCCAGCGCCGAGCCGCCGAGCTGGTGGCCCTTCATCAGGCCAACCGTGATCACGCGGCTGTTATCGAACGGCCGGTCATCGTCGTGCGCATAGCGCGTTACGGTGCTCGCCTGACCCGAGAGCGCATCCATGATGCCGACGAGGTACGGCGTGCGCTCATTTCTCCATTTACCGGGTTCAGGGCTGCTCTCCGGCAGGACGCGATGCTTCTCCGACCACTCGGCAATGCCGATCCGTCTGTCAGGCCGTATCGCCTCCGTGATCGTCTTCAGAAATGCTTCGGTCGCTCCCATCGGCGTCATCCGTATCGTTTTCGCTCAGGAGCGCCGTCGCGTCCACCGACGCGAGCGCGCGAACGAGCTCCGCATCGAGCATCGACTCGACCCTGACTGGATCAGTCTCTGCAGCAAGCGCGTCTTTGAGACGAACAGGAATGTTCATCACGTTATCGCGCACCGTGCGAAACGCGGTGAAGGCGAGGCGCTGCGCGTCGGCAAGCGGCAGCGTCGTACCGCGTTCACGCTCGAGGTCCATGCGCTCGCGCTCGAGCCGCGTCTGTTCTCTCGCCGCCCGCGCAGCGCGATAGGCAACCATCGAAGGGTCTTCCTTGCTTGCGGCAGCAGGAACGTCGTCGTCTTCCTCATCGTCGTCAGGATTAGCCGGAGGGGACGGCATTGAAAACGCGGCATTCGCGAGCGATGGGCGGGATTGGTCGGTGATCGAGCGCCGCGACTCGTCCGTATTGCGACGCCATGCCGCAACGGCCGCATCGGCATCGATCTTGCCGTCTGCATCGACAGCAATGCGCCCGGACTGGATCGCCTTCTGCACCGCGCGCAGCGTGACGCCAATGTGCCGGGCAAACGCCCTTTGCCCAAGCTTGGCCATGCGGCCTCCGGAAACGGAAAAGGGGCAGTCGGTGACTACCCGACTACCCCCAGAATGACTACCTGACTACCAGAGTGACTACCCTGAAAAGTTGCTTTGACGACGCGTGTGATGGGGCTCGAATTACCCGCATACCCGCCCTTTTAGAAAGGACCCACGACCCCACGGCCGACTCGTGACACGGGCACGCCCCTCACCATCGCGCGGTGGCCAGTGCCATCATCAACGCCTGCCGCATTGCGGGTTCGAGCGTCGCATCGACAGTCTGCTCCGCTACATCATAGAACGGGTAACGCACTTCGTAATGTGGCGTCGCACTGAATGCGAACACTGGACGAATCGCGCTGCCATGCCCGAACGCGTACCGCGCCCAGATGCCAAGAGCGAACCGACCGCCAGCGGGCTTGCCAACGAAATAGCGCACGCCCTTTACCGGATCACGCGATTTGCGCTTTTTCGAGCGGCCCGTTTCGTTCTGTGCACTATCGCGCGACGCACGGATCTGTGAGGCCACCGACGAGTAGACGCCACGCGGCACATTGCCGAATGCGTCACGCACGTTTGCGTTCGTCGGCATCGCATAATCGCCGTTAGGCAACACGCCCGACAGCGCGAGCATCTGCTCGAATCGGGTATAGCCGCGCGAACCTCCAAACACCTGAGGCTGCAGATACGTCGCGGCCGGCGTGCCCTTGTATGCGAACTGCCGGAAACCGATCTGCGCACTTGGTTGCGCCGACGTTGCGCGGCGCATGATCGACACCGAGTTCAGCGTCCACGTCGTCGGTCGATCGAACACGTCGCGCATCTCGCGTTGCTGCGCAAGGACAATGTTCTGCGCAACGATGTTGAGCGCACTGCGCGCGGCGTACACGAACTGTTTGCCCGCTTTCGCTTCAAGCGCTTGCAACAGCGGCAACGCTTTAACCTGCGCGGTCACATGATCCATACGAAGCCCAATGCAAAAAGCCCCGACGCTTTCGCGATCAGGGCTTGACGATTCTGTGTTTCGTGAAGGCGCACGCCTCCACATGACCTAACGGGCTCCAGTTTTTATTTTTATGTCGCCGAGAGGGTTGCACCACGAGTTGGCGGGCGCTCCATGTATCCAGTGACTCGGTAAAGGATGGCCGAAATATATTCGATCGAATCTTGATTTGCAAGAATTTCATACTCGCATCTGCCTGCGGACTGTGTCTGCCGCACTGCCATCCACCTTATCGAGCATCGAGAAGACCATGTGAAAGTATCGTTCCCATTGCGCGCGATAGAGTTCGATCGACACGCCGAGCGCCAAGGCACGTTCGGCGTCGTCGACCGCCAACCGTGCGGTGCCGCCGCAATGCGGACAGATCTGGCGGCCATCACGACTGGGCTTTTGCTCTTTATGAATCGATCCGCGTCCGTTGCACGTGTCGCACCGTTGATATTCGCGAAAGACCATCGGCGCACGACCATTGTGGGCAAATGGAATGCGCTCTTCACTGACGACGACAGAGCGCTCGCCATGGCATGTTGGACATTCCGACTCAATGACTTTCGCAGACGGAGGTTTGCCAGAACGGCCAAACACCCCGCGACCTTCACAATGCGGACAGCGGTCAGCCACCCACTCCACGATTGCGCGTTGAGCGAACCGCTCAACGATATCCGCATGAGAACGCTCGAACTCATGTCCCGACCGGCGAGCGCGGTTCTCTTTCCGATCGAGGCCGGTGAATTTTCCGCGTGCGAACTTTCCCGACCAGCGGACGCGGTTCGCAAGTAATAGCGTTGCACGCCGCAACCCTTTCCGCTTCACGTCCTGACCGTACTTCATTCGCCACAACAGGCTTCCAAGTTCGGCCGCGAACGCAAGTGCACCCAAAGTTACTTTTGGATCGCCCGTCGGTTCGCCCAATTGACTGCGAACATTCATCGCCACGCCGGCTTGCTCTTTAAGGTCGATCATCGTCTGCTCCCTCATTGTCCCAATGTCCTAATGTCCCAAAGGAAAGGTTTGTGGGTGCGTGCGCGCCCGCGACATGCGCACCCTCACGTCGCGCATGTCGCGGGTGTGCGCACACCCGCAAGGTGGCCGCTTGGGACGTTGGGACACGAGACGATCTGAAACCCCAAAAGGCAGCGCGCCAAAGCTGGCGCGAGCGCGCGCCGAGGATAGGCAGTCAGCGCGCCGGAAAAGATGCAGATCAAAGCGGCGCATCATCGTCGGCACCTTCGGTTATGAGTTCTGTGGCCGGCTGCGGAACTTCCTCTTCCTTCACATAAAACCATTCGCGACGGCCGGTCGATTCCCGCTTGCGCACCCAGCCGAGTGACTTCAATGCCTTGCCGACCCGCCGCTGCTCGGGCGGCGTCCACTTGGACGTGTCGAGCTTCAGGATGTCAGCCAGAATCTCTTCCATCGTGACGCGCCCCCGAAGCTCAAGATCACGCGCGATGCGATCCTCGTACACGTCACCTTCATAGCGCTCAGCCTGTTCGCTTTCGAACAGCGGCTTCTCCGCTTCCGTTACGTGCCAGATGACGCCTTGCCGGTAGAGATGCACCGCCTCGGCCCACAGCTGGTCGCGGTCCCGGCGAAGATCGTCAATCAGAATCGGTCCGCCGACACGCAGCGGCCAGTAACGGCGATTGCCCGATTCATCCTTGAGGTACGTGTCGAAGTTGACCGAACCGGCGAACACACCCTGCCGGTGCACGTCCGTTGCACGCTTGCCATAGAAGTTGCGGAACCGGTCCGTTTCGGTCGCGAAGAAGCTTTTGGCGGCCGACGAATCGCTTTTGTTGAGCGAGTCAAGCTCCGCCAGCTCGATGATCCACTTGCCCGCCATGACAGCGTACGTATCCTTGTCGCCAATGCGGATCGGCGAGTTCGTGTACCACGGTTTGCCCGCGATCACTTCCAGCGCGGTCGACTTGAACCAGCCCTGCCTGCCTTCGAGAATCAGTACGTTATCGGCCTTGCAGCCCGGACGCATCACGCGTGCGACTGCTGCAATGAGCCACTTCATACCAGCAAGCTGGACGTATTCGCTGTCCGCCACTTTCATATAGCGCGTCGGCCAGCTGCGCACGCGTTCGATACCATCCCAGACAACGCCCTCGAGGTATTCGCGTACATCGTGAAAGTGCGTCGCATCGGCGACCAGCAGCACTGCGTTCATCACGATGTCCTGTCGCACGGAGATGCCGTATTTCTGCGACAACCAGAGCACGCAGCGAATGTCATCCATGTCGGACCACTCCCCGGTTTCGCCCTGAGCGAACGGTGGCCGCTTTCGCTTCATGACGCGACCGGCGAAATCATCCTGCGCAATGACGCCCTGCCATGCCTTGTGATTCGACAAAATGAGATGCACATTGCCGAGTGTGGGCAGCAAATTGCCTTTTTCGGATCGCGCGAGGTCGCGCTCCCACGTGTGCGCGCCGTTTTCAACATCGTGATTTGGCGCATCGTCTGTCGCAGCGCCAGCGGACGTCGCGGGCTCCACTCCCGCGATGCTCAGTACAGTACGCGTTCCATTCGGATGCTCGTCCGAAACGATGCCTTCGACCGCCATGCGTTCGATGAGCCGGGCCGCACGATTGAAGCCAATACTCAATGCACGTTGCACAAGCGAAACGGATGCACGAGCTGCGTCCCGCACGACCGCGACTGCGCGGTCATACAGAGGGTCGGCAGCAAGATATTGGTCCTGCATCAGAGCCGTGAGAGGAACATCTTCTGCTGCTGGCGCCAACGCGGCGAGTAGCGCCGACTGGATCTGCCGGCGCACGCTTTCGAGCCCTTCGGTGCAATGCAGATCATTGAAGTCTGTCAGCTTGCGATCACCGCGATCGGCAAAGCGCGGAAACACCACGCTTGCCTGCCCGATGTCCGCGACCGCTTCGTACGCATACTTCAGTCCCGCATTCTCGAAGCGTCTGCGACGCTCCGGCATGACGTCATTCCAGATCGTCAGCTCAATGAACTCGACGCCGCCGTTGATCTGTTTGTGCTCGGCGCGCAGCATGTACCAGGTGTTCCTCGTCTCGACGCGGACTGCGTCGCCACCGGGCACCAGCTCTCCGCTGTAGCCAAAGTCTTCCAGAAGGCAGTCGCGCAGGCGCTGCTCAATCTTCCAGTCGTCGTCGGCGCACACCAGCACATGGAGATCGGGATGGCGTTCGCGCAGACGACGCGCAGTCGAAAGAATGCCGCCAGCGTCAAAGCAGATCACCAGCGGAATTGCATCATTGGTAGCCATCCGGATCGATCGGGCCGTAGCGTAGCCCTCCGCGATCATCGCGACCTTGTCATCGTCGCCTATATCACCGAGCAGGTAAGCCGCGCCTTTCTTCTCCATTCCTTTGTTAAAGCGCTTCGCGCCATCCGGCGTGATTTTCTGCAGGCCGACAAGTCGGATGGTGTCGGTGTACTGGAACATCGGAACAAGCAATGTGCCGTCGGCGTCGAAGCGCACACCTTCAGGCGTGATCTGCTTCCTGTCGAGGTAGGCGGACACGCCGTCGTCGTTTGCCTTGTGCCACTGATCGCGCGCGCGATTCGCGGCGAGCTTTGCTGCTTGCGCTTTCTTCTCGGCTTCCGCCCGTTCTGCCGCTTGCTGACGCTGGCGTGTCGCGTTGACGTCTTCCTGCGTAAGTGCCTCGCCATGCCACTGGAAAGGTTGCGCACCATTGTCATTGCCCGACCAGCGTCCGAATGCGCCCGTGTAGCCGAGAACCTCGCCGGAACGTTCGATCTGGTGCAGCGAATACCAATACTTTTTTCCGGCTCCATATCGATGCGGCTTGCCGTCAGCGATCGGATGGCCGTCAGGCAGCGTGGGATGACCGTCCGCCGCGAGCTGCAGAACAATCTGCTCTAACGTTGACATTCGTTGATTCTCCTTTGACGTTCACGTTGATGGGAAAACGCACGCCACACCGCACGACCGGCGACGTACGTCTGTGGGCCGGACGACAGGCGCCCGAACGAAGGGTTACAACGGCGAAGCAAGGAACTCGCACCGCTCAAAGTCACTTTGGTGTCCCCCTGATTACTTGCCGCGAAGGCGGCGCCATTCCGCCGACATGAGCTGATCGAAGCACTCCAGATCGGCAGGCGTGAGCCCGCCCTCCAGCTGGCGCCTGAAGTCATGTCGCTCGGATTTTGTCGGCAGCGCCGCGCAGATCAACGCGGCCCGCTGTACGAACACAGGAACAACCGCCGCACGTAATGCTGCCTGGCGAATCAGCGCGAGGTTGGTCGGAAAGGTATTGATGAGTGATGCCAGGAATTGGGGTACCTGATGAGGATCCCGATCGGCGATCCATTGCAGAGCGGACATGCCGCACGCGAGTTGCTGGTTGACGTCGCAGGACAGTTCGACGCGCTCGCGATGCGGGTTGCAGCATGACATTCCGGCGCAAAACCTCATGCTGACCGACGTCCCATCCTGCTAACAGCCTGCACAGTGCGCAAGAGTCGGTCGAGCAATTTCTGGTTTTCCCTCGCAGCCAAGGCTATGGAGTCGGCCTCGTGCGGGGTGATGCGACCATCCGAGATAGCATCGATCACCACACTCGATACATCGCCCGATCTCTGGGCGGCTTCCGATGCGGCGATCGCAACAGCCTCGACGGTGCCGTTCGAGTCCTGCTCTGCAGTTGGATTGGCGCTCAAGCCGAATCGCTCATTGAGCGCACAAAGTGCATCAAGGTATTGCGGCTGCCGCTTCTCTTCCATCCACTCGAGCAGTAACTCAAACATCTCCATGGACAGGCGGTTTTCGCCTTCGCCACGCAAACGCAGGCGCAACGACTCAGTGCCAATGCTCTTGCCGCGACGATTGGTCAGGAACGCAGCAGCGTCCGCAACGCCGCCGGGCGTGCTGCGCACCGACGTGTAAAGCACATCAAGCCAGTCCGTGCCGCTATATCTGCATGTCATTCGAAGCCCCGGTGTCTTTGTTGGTAACGCGTTCCATTCTGGTTAGCGTTTGGAAGCGCTCGTACTATGCGAACTTGCCCAGCTACGCAGCCGCAGCCGAAGCGGCCCGCAACGATCGGCGATCTTTAGGGTTGTGCGGCCTGACGAATGCAGCGGGCTTGGGTGAGAGGCAGGCTCGTCGAGGAGCACTTGAGTCTTCCGCAAGTGTTCGATACGGAACACTTCTGAATTCCGAGAGCGGATACGATTCACAAGCATCGAGTCACTCGCTGTTCGAACTAGGCAGCGCCCGTTGATGGACTGATCGACGCATGGTCGACATACCTCCAAGGCATTCAATGGCAACTCCGCGCCATCGCCGAGAGACGTCGGTGCATCCACTTAGCAATGTTCTGCGTCCTGAAGACTCGTCGCTGTCACGTGGCCCGACGGTTCTTCAAACCACTCCGGTCGCCGCTCCCGTAACTGGTACAAACGCAGCGGCGGTACGCCATCGTTCGGCCATCTGGAAACCGCCTGGCTGGAAACGCGAAGAATCGCGGCGAGTCTACGGACGCCGCCTGCACGGTCGACAAGTTCTGACTTGGTCATATCGCCTCACTAGTTGCCGGCGAATGGTAACTATAGTTTCACGCAGAGTCAACCATGGTTATCTGAACCAGTGGTAACTTCAGTTACATGAACACGATTGGCACGCGCATACAGCGACGACGAGAAGATTTGAATTTGTCCACCCGGCAACTTGCGGGCGCGGTGGGCATCTCTAATGCCGCTGTCACAAAGCTGGAAAAAGACCAGTCAAAATCGCCATCGGCCGAAAATCTTTTCCGGCTTGCGATTGCGCTGAAGACGGACCCCCAATATCTGCTTTACGGAGAGCAGCGCTATAAATTTGCCGCAGGGTCGAGCCGCGAAAAACAGGCTGAAAGTTGGCCCTTTTCTGTTTCGGCAAGGCAAATTGAGGCGCTCACTGAGCGCGATAGGTCGCAGTTGGACCGGATTGTCGAAGCGTTCGTGGCTGGTTGCCAGCCTGACGAAGCCCGCAGTGAACATCGGAAAGCCAGTTAGCAGTCGGACATGAAGGGGCAATTATTTACATGTTCCCTAACAAAAGCCGACGTTTGGTAAGCAAGGGAAAGATTCGACAATAGGTTGTCGCTTCCTGACCATGAAAAAAACCGCCACGCGCGAAAGGCGGTTTTTTTGTGACCTGCTCGGTAACTATAGTTGACATACCAACACAAGACACTTAGAGTCCGGTAACTGTAGTTACCCATCAACTAACTTGGTTACCGCCATGAATGATTTCCACGCAGAGTTGCGCCGCGAATGGCTATGTGAACTGCAACACAGGATGACCCCGCCGCAAAGCGACTTTGAAAAGTCAGCCGCGTGGCGCGGGGTGTTCATCGCCGCATTTATCGTCGTCGTGATCAATATCCCGGCGTCGCCGCCCACGGGGCAGGCACACGCACCGGTCCGGGCCACGGTGTAGCCGCACGATGGTTCGGCGAATTCCCGTCACGGATGCTGACATCGCTCGGGAACACCGCCTCCGCCATCTGCCCGGCTCTGCCGTCGACTCGATCACCAATCCCGCGCTTCGAATCTGCCTCGCCAATTGTGCCGAGCTCAGGAAAAAGCAAGCGCAGCCCAAACAACCAAAGCTGGACGGCAAGCGTCTTGCCGCTGGCGATACGGACTAACGCCACATGCCAAGAGCAAAACTCAACGCACCGCCGGAGCCTACACGGCGCGACACCATCGGTCTGCGCTCGACATTCCACTACGATCCGATGGCGCCACGTCCCACAACGCCAGTCATGGTCGGAGAGTATGTCGTCGCACGGAGACCGCTTGCTGACAGCGTACACACGCTTTACATGATTCTCGACGGCACTGAGGTCGTCAGCACATCGATCTCTTATCCGAACGAGGACGACTGCGCGACGGCGATCAAGAGAAATCTTCGCAAACGAGCCGAGTCGCTTGCCGTAACTACAATTGCCAGGGCGAGCAAGCGCAAGCCGCGCGCACTGCGCGTGAAGGAGGCTGCATGACCTTCGCCCTCCTCGTCGCAATCACTACATGCTGTGCCGTGTGGTTTCTTACCGGCCATGGTCAGCAACGGCACATCGGCTTTGTCTTCGGCCTGGTCGATGCAATTCTGTGGCTCTTCGCTGGTGTGTCAGCCGGCAAACTCATCGTTGTCGCAATCGCGGGATTCTGCGCTTTGTGCTTCGCACGGCCGTTTCTGCACGCGTGGTCGGGGAGACTTTTCGGGAGGCGCCATGCGCAATGACCTGTCTCCGATCTGCAAAGCGTTGATCGCATTTTTAGCTGGCCAACGTGATCCGCTGACGATCGACAATATCGAGGCCGCGTTGCCACATGCCGATCGACATGCGCTCCGCCTCGACCTGCACATGCTGGTGCGAGGTACGGTCGTGCGACAGGCCATCCGACGCTCGGACGAACGACTCGTGTACTGGCTCGCCGGCCTGACTATCGCTCCGTTTGACGGCACGTTGTTTCACTATGCCCCGGATGCCACGTTTGCCGATGTAGGCGGCATCCAGTCCACGCTGGAGGCGAATCATGGCTAGGACCAGCCCGCTCGTTCTCGACGCAATGATCGTCACTGGCAACACCAAGGCCGCAGTCAAGGCCGCCGGCGGCGGATCCTCCGACCTCTGGACGGTACCGCCGGATCAGATCCATTACGACCCGCGCGACAACGTTCGCCCGCTCGACCAAGACCGCGTGCGCCATCTCGCCGAGCTGATGAAAGCGAACGGCTATGATCGCAAGAAACCGCTCGGTTGCTTCGTACGCAAGGTCGGCGGGGAAGACCGGATTTATGTGTACGAAGGCCAGCACCGATACCATGCGGCGCTGCTCGCCATCAAGGAAGGCGGGTTTGCAAAAGACAAGGAGATTGACCGGCTACCGTGCGTGATCGACGAAGCCAAGTCAGTCAATCGCGCCAACTTGATCTATGCCGGCATCAACAATAACGACGGAGAGAAACTCACGCCATTGCAGCTCGCAGAGAAGGTCGTTGAGCTGCAGGAGCTCGGCGAGCCGAACGCCACCATCTGCGATCGCCTCAACGTTACTGACCAGACGATCCGCGACGTGCTGCTGCTCGCCCATGCGCCCGCCGCACTCCACAAGCTCGTCCGTGACAAGGTTGTGGCATCGACGCTTGCGATCGAAGAGATCCGGACCCATGGAGGCGAGAAGGCACTTGAGCGCCTTACGAACGCAGCGGCACAGGTGAAGGCCAGCGGGAAAGCCAAGGTCACCAAGAAGGCGCTCGCGAAGCCAGCAGCCCACAAGATCACGGACGTACAAGCAAAGTTACTTTTACAGGCGCTTCAGTCGGTCCTGCACGACCCCGTCTTCGGCAAACTTCTGCCCGAAACGATTGCAGGCATCCACACCGTGTTGACGCCGCTCGCCGACTTGCTAGACGCGAAGCCGTTGTCTGCAAAAAAGACCACGGCGAGTCGTGCGGCATTCGAGGCAACGCCATTCGACAGTCGCGAGTTTAAGGGCAAGGGCGCCTTGAAAAGCGTTGGAGCCGACATTCGCATCGGCAGCGTTGACGGCGGTCATTACGTTATGGCGACAACGATCCTACTGCCGGGCGAGGGGCGATCTGGCCCACTCAAGGCGGCCGACGTGACAAGCGGATTCTACTGGTCGTTACCGGAACAGGCATTCGCGGCCGGAGTTCGCTCGATTCGCAAGTTCGTGCGATTCGAGGCGAACAATGCGCGCAACGGTAAGGAACGCACTGCGATCCTGACGTGGCTTGCTACCCTTTGCGCGGCCGAGCCTGAGATCGCGCGCTTCGTCGAACTGCAGGAGCGGGTCGAGCAGCAGGGCAACGCAGCGTGGCCCTTTCCTTCGTCACCGGTGGTTCAGCGGGCCCTGCGCAGCGGCGAGCGGGAGGGGAAATGATGGTTCTCCCGGCCACTTCTACCCCCTGTCCGCTGCCGCATAAGCGGGAACATGCGGGTACACGCTCACGCCATTTCCACGCTGGCGCCGTCCCGGCACGGACATCGAATGACGACGTCAACGGTAGCGGGCTCCCGCCCGCCGAAGCGATCCAGAAGGACGAAGCGCCGCTTTCGCGGCGCAAACCAATCCAGACGAACGAAGGCCAATCGGATTCCCGACTGGTCACCCTCGCCCGGATCGCAGCCCTTCGCCTCGAGCTCCGCCAGTTGACCGAAGTCATCGCTCTTGGCGCCGACATCGAGCTGCTCGATCTCATGCGCGACGAGGTAGGCAGCTATAGCCGGCACAAAGCCGCGCAAGAAGCGCGCACGTGGGCCGAACAGGCCCGCCTGTCCATTGAAACCGGTTTGATGCAGCTCGATCGAGCGCTGCATCCGTCGACGTGAGAGCAACCATGAGCCTACTTACCCGCGCGTACATCCTCGAAAAATTCGGTCCGCGTCTGACCATGGGCCAGCTCGCTACGCTTCTGGCCATGTCCGAGGGCACAATCCGCAACCAGGTCAGCGCAGAGACGTTTCCGATTCCGACGTACAAGGAAGGGGCTGCTCGCTACGCCGCCTATGACGCAGTAGCCGAATATCTCGACGACATGTCGAAGAAGGCTCGCGAGCGGGTAACATCGTGACGGAATCTGGCGCGCCGCGCCTCTGTATATAATGCCGGCGAACGGAGGAAAAATGCCAACGGCGGTTTCACTTTTTACGGGATGCGGGGGATCGGACGCGGGGCTCGTGTCGCTCGGCTTCAACGTGCTCATGGCAAATGATATTTTGCCCTACGCGCGAGACGTCTACCTGCACAACCATCCTGAGACGGACTATCGGCTCGGCAGCGTGGCCGATATCAAAAGCTTTCCGAAGGCCGAATTGCTGGTCGGTTGTTACCCATGCCAAGGATTCTCGCAGGGCGGTGCACGCGAAGCAAACCGCAACATAAATTACCTGTACCTGGAATTCTTGCGTGCATTGCAACAGATCCAGCCAAAAGCATTCATCGTTGAGAACGTGTCCGGAATGATCCGGTCGACCTATCGACATCTGCTGGACGACCAGATCAGCAAGTTTTCGGCGGCCGGGAAGTACGGTTATCACGTGCGGCCCGCTGTCATGAATGCGCAGGATTTCGGAGTCGCGCAAGAGCGCAAGCGCATCATAATCGTCGGTATCCGCAAGGATTTGGGCGTGGAGTATGCGTTCCCCTACGCCACGCATGGGGAGCACGGCGAAAAGGATCTCGCGACAATACGAGATGCATTGGACGGCCTGCCCGATTGGCCGACAGGGGAATTTTGCGAGGATCCATTTCACTGGTACTACATGTCGCGCAATCGGCGCCGGGACTGGTCAGAGACTTCGAAGACTATTGTCAGCCACATGCGCCATATGCCGCTGCATCCAATGAGCCCGGCACTGCGTCGCATTCACACCGACAAATGGGTTTTCGAGTCGGACGAGGCAGCGCGGCGCTTTTCCTATCGTGAGGCCGCGCGACTTCAAGGGTTTGGGAAGCAGTTCTCTTTTCCGGAAACTGACGCCGCTTCGCTGGCCATGAAATATCGCGTCGTGGGAAATGCTGTCCCGCCGCCGCTCTTCAAAGCCGTCGCCGGGTCGTTGCCCGATATCTGGTCTTAATTGCGCCGCTCGCCCGATGTGCCGCCACGACATGGCCACATCAGGCGCAGTTTCTATGCGGCGACCGCCGTGCGTTGCGGCTCAGGCTGCGTGACAGCAGTAAATTCGGTTTCAAACTGCGTGAACCAATGTGCCGCAACTAACTCGTCTAAATTCTGTCGCTCGACCAGACGAAAGATACGTTCCCGATCGATGACGATGCAACCGGATACATTGCTTGAGTCGACCCACTTCCCATCCGGCCCGCGATACGAGAGCGGGATGAACATCACATTCGCGGGCTCGTGCAGAAACTGGTAGTAGGACCTGAACGCGATAGGATGTGCCTCCAGCACTTTCGAAGGCCAATCGGTCTCCTGCGCACCGCATTGCGCGAATAGCGCGTGCACCGTCGTTGCGTCATCGCCGAACGGCACAATAGCCACTAGATCTAACCCAGCGTCACCGGAGGCGGACACCTTCGCGCAATTTTCCATGTTGATCATCTCTGGCTGCAAATCTTCGCCGAGCTTCACCAACGCCCTTCTTAAGTCGACGTCGTAGTACTCCCGCCGGTCCACCGAATTTGCATCAAAAATTCTGACGCTCGCGTGAGACGGAACCATACTGCGGAAAGCTATGGCGCAAAGACTCGTAAAGGCTGCAGCCCAGCGCTGCCGACAACCGTTATTCGGAAACGACCGCAAACGAGAGCATGAGACCAGCAACCTGTAAATGCGTGTCTGCGGCGTGTCGAGCGCCCGCTCCAAGTCGATCCGTCCGCCCCCCACGCGGAACGGATAGGCAGCCCCCATCACCGCCGCGCGATACTCGAGAACGCGCCACAAATCCTCTATGTAACGTTCCTGACGGTCTTGTACTTCCGCACCATTTTCGTCATTTCGCGGTCGCGCCGGCTGCCAGTCGAGATCCTCTGCCGCGACCGGAAGTCTCTCGGCCACATCTCCAATTTCGTTTTTGTGATATCCCGCACGACCGTCAGCGTTAGTCAGCAGAAGCAATTCAAGCAGGTCTGCGAAAAGATGCGGCGTGGTTTTGTGCAAGGCGCCCGGCTTAAAACTCATCTTCTGAATCCTTCGGCTTTTTGTCGGCGAGCTGCGTACCAATAAGCCTTACATTCTTGAAAATTGTTCTGGCAACGTCAACCGCTTCGGGCGCATAGTCCACGCTTGCGATCATTGACACCGCCCTACGCACAGTCGCCTCTGCCTCGTATAGCAATTCGAGGAACTCCGCGTCGACACCCTTCGTCATCCGATAGGAATACTCAAGCGATGCGCCATTCTGCAGTGCCTCAAGCGCCTTGCTTGTGGAAACGACTGCAGCAAGTTGACGAAGATTTCGAGATTCGCCGAGGACCGTCTTGCCCTTCTCGTCTTTCTTGAAGCACCATTCCGCGAGCTTCCGCACTTTGTGTACGTCAAGAGCGTCGGCGTCAACAATCGGGTTAGTGGGCAAATACTCCTGTTCTGCTGCATCCCAAACCGCACTGCCGACAAAAGACGCAATGTTTTCGTCTGCGAGGGCCGTGGAAAGGATCGAGAACTTGATGGATTCCTCTCCAAGCTCATCGATCTCAAAAAAATCCTGTTGCTCGATCACCTCATAGACGGCAAGTGCATCCAGATTGCGCTTAACGTGATCGCGCCTACTGCCAATTGCGTTCGCAACTTCTGCGTAGCGATCACCAGGTACTGCAGTGGTGTTCGTCATGTCAAACAGCTGCTTGAGGTAGCGAGCTTTAGCTAACGGCTCCCACTGCTTGACACCGGTGATATGTCGAAAACCCAGGTAGGGCAGCACTTCCTGCCGCGTCGCCCTCACAACCACCGGCAACTCGTCGAAGTCGCCCACCGAGTCGGACAACTCCCTCATCCGGGTCGAAGGCTTTGAACACCGGGATGGGTCGTTAAGAAGAATGACTGCGGTTAAGCGACGATTTCCTTCAACAACGTCGTAGAGGTCTTCGTTATCGCGCTTGACCGCGATCAGCGGCTCACCCGGAAAATATCCGTTTTCCGCGATCGCCGACATCAGATCCTCTATCGAGGTTGTCGTGGCCAAATAATCGATCATCGCCTCCTGCGTCCGCGCAACCGTCGTCGGCAGGCGAGGGTTCAGCGCATCAAGCCGCAAATCTTTTACGGCGATGATCTCTATGTCATTCGCTGGTTGGGGCTGTTTCTTTGCCATTTCTTTGCTAGCGAACTGCCAAAAATTGTCGTGGAACGTCAAAAATGCCCGAGCTGACCGTCGCAACGTTTCGGCGCGCCGCTATTTTAGCTCGTGACGGCAGATCAAGCCGCATTTACTAATTTCAGCCTGCCCTTCCTCGCTACCTGAGCCGGGTCTAGATTCGTATAACGCTTCAGGTTTCGCCAGTCCTTGTGTCCAGTCACGGCGGCCACTTCAGGAATCTGCCAGCCCGCCTCGAACAGCGCACTCGTCGCTTCGTGGCGCAGGTCGTGCAAATGCAGATCCACAATGCCTTTGTCGTCACACGCCCGCTTGAAGTACTTGCTAGCCGTGCCCTTGTCGAACCGGAAAATGAATTCGTTCTTGTGCGGCGGCACTGTCGGATCGGCCTTGCGCTTCTCCGCGTACGCCTCCGGCACAGGGTAACGCGCCTGCCGCATGATCACCTCGAACGAATCGCCGATTAACGGGACCCATTCATTGTTACCCATCTTCTGCCGGGGATGCTTGCGATCACGCACGAGCGCGAGATGATTTTCCGCATCAATGTCGTCCCACTGCAGATTGAACAACTCGCCGCGCCGGAACGCGCACTGCATCGCGACCCGCAGCAGATCCGGCATCGCCTGCTCGCGCTCTGGATGCTCAGCAAACCACGCAAATATCTTCCCGATCTCTTCGGGCGTCGGCCGCCGCTCGCGCCGTTTGCCTGCTTCGATCAGGTTCAGGTGGTGCAGTGTGGGCCGGGCGATCCCGGTCGCATCGGGCAGCGCCAGATCGAGCAGCGACCCGGTGTGCCGCATGACCGTACCGAGCTTGGAAATATCCATGTCGATAGTAAATCCGCCGGCGCCGGACTTCCTGCGCTTCTGCGCGAACTGCACGATGCGCTGCGTGGTGAGCTGCGCGGCAAAGTCACTTTCAAACTCATCCTGGAGCCGCTGCAGGATGTAATCCTCGTTCGATTTCGGCTTGACCGGGCGGCCCGATTCGGCACGGGCCTCGCGGTACTTTCTGATCAACGTGCCGACAGTGACCGTGGCCAGCTCGACGGCATGGATACCCTTCTCGATTTCGACTTCCTTCTCCCGCGCCCACGCCTGCGCTGCACCTTTCGTCCTGAATGTTTTTGCTATACTCTGGCCGCGTTTGCGTACCTGGGCACGCCAGCGACTGCCGACAGGCAGGATTGAAGCCATGTGATACCCCGCTCGGAAACTGTAGCAGTGCCAGATCACTTCCGACTGCTACAGGGTCAATTTGTAGCAAAAGTGTAGCACTGACTGCTACAAACGGGGATTCACAGGCTGTCACGGTGCTTCATTTAGGGTGAAGCAAAAAAAGCCGGAAACGCCCACGGGACAACGCGGAAGCCAGTAGCAGCAAGGCTCCGGTGCTCCCATTGTCAATATCCATCTCCCTGTAGTTCAATGGATAGAACAAGTGCCTCCTAAGCGCTAGATACAGGTTCGATTCCTGTCAGGGGGACCAGGAACTCGGCGGCAACTCGGCCGAAACCCTTTCCCAGCAAGCCCTTCAAGGTCCAATTGGTGCCTGTGACTGTACCAACGGGTGCGCCGGCGAGGAGCAGCCACTTGCAGCAAAGCCGGCGCATAGACGCGTCAAGCCCATGAAATGCTCGGCATGCAAAACGCAGTTCAATATCCCATCAACGAATCACAAAATGCGCCCTAGCAGCGCACACCACGCACATCATCGACCAAAGGCACAACAGCTAGCGTCAGCAGAACAATAGCGAGCGGCACACTCGCTATAAATCCAAGATATTTAAACCCGACGGCCCCCGCCACCCCCCCGGCAATAAACGAAAGCAGCAGCGAGCCAAGCAGCGCGAGTTTCTGCTTATCCGCCCTGACGGCCCCTTCCCCGGCAATCGACGGTGAATTCCAGTAGAGCATCTTGCCCAGTTCGATACCGACATCCGTTACCAGGCCGGTAACGTGAGTCGTACGAATCTCCGATCGCGAAATCTTCGTGATCATCGCGTTCTGCAGACCCATAACAAAGCACAGGACGCAGACGGTGGCAGGCACGAAAAGAAACCGATGATGTTCAAGGTTCGAGCCGAGCAGCCCGAAGCACAGCAGCAGAATGGCTTCAATCGCGAGCGGTGTCGCGTAGATGCTGTGCAGATTCCGCCGGCGACCCCAATTGATCAGGATCGCAGACGCAGCCGCGCCAACAAGGAACGAAAAAAGCGAACTGAGCCCCGAAACGAAGAGGCCCGCCTCGCCAAGCACGGCATTATCAGCCAGCGACGAGACGATCCCGGACATGTGCGAAGTGTACTGGCCAACGGCCAGAAATCCGCCCGCATTAGCCGCCCCGGCGACAAACGCCAGTGAACGCCCCAAACGACGGTTCGTCACGTCGGTACGTTCCGGTGCCGTAAAGCCACGAAGATAATTGATGGGCATTCTGAGCGCTCACTTGTGCCGCTTGTGCGTACCGTCCGTCGGACGGCCTGGCGCCAAAGATCGTAGCACGCGCGAGAATGGCATCAAGCATGGCATTCCGCTGCCGGCCCGGGCCACCGCAGCTACAAGGAAGCAATGACTCTTGAAATGTCCCTACGCACGACGCGCCGCACCGCGCCATCCCCTTCAAACGCGCGGCGCTTCCGTGCGAACGGCCCCAACGCCCGCATCACAACCAGATGAAATAGCCGAATTCCCCGAGAGCATGCAGTCGATGAACGTCTGCGCTCGCTTCTCGGCATATCTGAACGCATCTTGCTCAGACATAAATTCGAGTTGCTCTGGAAAACTCGCAACCTTCTGTGCGGGCTGACTGGACGAACTGATAGTCCAGGACACCTTGTACCGGCGTCCGACATTGTGCAAACACAACGTCTTCCCGGTCGTGACCTGAACGTCGATCCCGAACCCGCGATACGGTGCATAGGATTGGCAAGCCATGATCACTCTCCTGACGCGACGGTCCGCGTATGCGGTGAACATCGCGCAACCGCCATGCCCTAGGACGAAACGCCAGGGAAAACACCATTCCCGCCCAGAGACGCCGCGCGAAAAAAACTGAGCAAAAAAAAGCCGCAGCAATGCTGCGGCTAAAACACACACACCGCGCCCGGGGCGCTGATGCGAATCGTTATCTTACAGATACCTGTCGCCAAATATAACCAGGGATTTCGTATGAGGGTTGCGGCCGGCCGGCCGGCCATACAGCCGCACCATTTCGCTCCGCGCGGGCGCGTGCACATCAGTGATAAAGGCCGTGATCCGTTACTGCTCGATATACATGCGCCATTCCGGAAACTGCTCGAAAAAGCTTTGGCTCACGTAGATCTGATACAAGACCGGCAAGCTACTGTCGGTCGCAGAGCCAGGCTCGCTCAATACAGTCAGTCCGGGATCGACCCCGGAGACGCTCGCCCACGCAGTGAGATCGTCCGGCAGGTCGGCGGCTTCCTCGCGCGGCACACGCAATTTGATCGGTTTCATTGCAACTCCGACAAATGGTGAAGGGTGTCTACGGAAATATCATACAAAGAAGCGATGTACTGGTGCCAGCAATCTCGAGAGAGAACACTCTGCATCGATCGCGCGACGGCAATGAGCCATAGAAAATCGACAACCAGGCCCGAACCTGCGCGCACATTCAATACGATATGTCGCGCCCTTTCGAGCCGAGCCCTCGAAGCCTGGTCACCGCCGCGCGCAACGGCGCCGTGATTCGCCAGGATGTCGACGACTGGAGCGCGCTGATCGTCGAAGTCCTCGATGCAATCTCTTCCTGCATCGCGACAACCTTTTCCTGCATAGCTGCAACCGTCTCCTGCATTGTCACAACCTGCTCCTGCGTCGTCGCAACCTTCTGCCGCGCTTCCTCAAGGGCTGCCTCGGCCTCAGCGAGGCGCTCCGCTGTCTCGATCGCGCGCGCCGCCAGCTCGGCATCCACCGGGGCGCTGTAGAACTCCTCGGTCGTAAGTTCCACGCGAGGCGTTTCCTTGCGAAGCACAATGATCATCTCTCCGCCGGTTTCGCCGAGCGCCGGCACAAAATCGACGAGATTGAATTCGAGGAAACCCATCATCAGGATCGGCTTCAGGACTTTGGACTCGATCGTGCCGCTCTCGAAAACGTGGCTGTGAATACCGACATGCGGAGGTGCCTCCAGCTTGTGCCGGATACGGTTCATATCGAGCTTATCGGCCACGTGCATTGGCTTGTTGACGAATGCTTCGTCGTAATAGATCTCGCATTCGATTTGATGTTCGCGCGGAATGTCCTCGACACCGGCAACATACTCGGCCACGAAATGACTTAGCGCCGTATCCGGCCTGTATTTGTCGAAACTGAACTTCTTGTCGGGCAATGCTAAAAACAGCACTCCGCCGGGCCGCATCATGTCGCATAGATCGGCTAGCCATTGAATCATGTTGGGGGCGTGCTCCATCACATGATTCGCGATAACGTAGTCGAACTTATCGCTGATGTACTCGCCGTACCGATTCGAATGCACCACGTAGTCGATTTCGGGTATGTCGACGATCATGTCCGGGTGCGTGCATTCGCGAACCAGTTGCTCCCTGTCTTTCCAGTCCAGATATCGCACGTCCGCTTCCGACTTGAAGACGGTCGGCTGATCATACGGTCCTATCTCGAGGCCGATTCCCGATAGATCAGTATGTTTCAGTAGATGCCCGCGGCGCAGCGTCGTAACCAGATTCATGAACTACCTCTCGGCGTTAGAACAGGCAACAGTGCAACTTAGCACGTCTTACACGACCGTCGATGCAATCAACTCGCTGCCGACTTTATTTCTTGCCGCGGCGGCGATTCACGCCATCGTCAAGTTTTCGCCGTCACGCAAATCGCAATTGCATCGCCCGTCTCTCGACGGCAAATCAGGGACTAATGTGAGCGCCATTGATATGGCCACGGACTGCTGCCGTGAGGACCTTTGCAATAATGAGCGCCGCAGCTAACGGCGTAAGTGGGTAACCCAACGCCTGCAACGAAATGTCGAGCCGGTCTTGCTACCCGCGCGGAAATCTTTGCTCCGTCGCGCAGCGATGGGTGTAAAAACGGAAGCCAGAGAGGCGCCGCGAAATCCACGCAGAAGAACGCGCGGCGGGTCCAGGCTAAACGACGGCCGGCCGACGAAACTCGCCGCCCAGCCGCATAAATCGATTACGACGGACGCTTAGGAATATCGAGTCCCCTCGCCACGGCCGGACGCGCGACGAACGCCTCCAACACGCGCGTCACGTTCGGGAAGTCCTGAATGCCGACGAGATCGCCCGCTTCATAGAAACCGATCAGATTACGCACCCAGGGAAATGTAGCGATATCGGCGATTGAGTACGCGTCGCCCAGAATCCAGTCACGTCCTTCGAGTTGCCGATCCAATACGCCGAGCAAGCGCTTCGCTTCGCCGATATAGCGATCGCGCGGACGCTTGCCTTCATACTCCTTGCCGGCGAACTTGTGAAAGAAGCCGACCTGCCCGAACATCGGCCCGATGCCGCCCATCTGGAACATGACCCACTGGATCGCTTCATAGCGGCCGGCGGCATCCTGCGGAATCAACTGGCCGCTCTTGTCCGCGATATAAAGCAGGATCGCGCCGGATTCGAACAGCGGCAACGGCTTGCCGTCAGGCCCGTTCGGGTCGATGATCGCCGGAATCTTGTTGTTCGGATTGAGCGACATGAACTCCGGCGACATCTGATCGTTGGTATCGAAGCGCACGAGATGCGGCTCGTACGGCAAGCCCGTTTCTTCGAGCATGATCGACACCTTCACGCCATTGGGCGTGGGCAGCGAGTAGAGCTGAATCCGGTCCGGATGCTCGGCAGGCCATTTCTTCGTGATCGGAAAAGCGGATAGTTCGGTCATGTGGCGGTGTAACCCTTGTGCGAATGTGGCGACTTGAAAAGAGAATCGGGCCTCGGCAGCCGGCCGGACGACCGGCGGCGAAGCGCCAACGCAAGATCGCCAAATATAAACCGACTCGGCGCAACGCGTGCGCGCGTGGCCCAACGCTCATATCGACACGCAAGGTTTTACAGTCCACCCGTAACCGGCCGCTCGCGTACGCAAAACGCGCACGCTAACCGGCACTTACCACAAATCTTTGGTCGCCGTACCGGCGCGCAAGTTATAACCTTCGCGCCACAAGGAGGCGCCGACGCTCAGCAACAGCGTCTTCTGCTCGCCGTCGAGCAGGTCCCAAGCCGCCGCCAGCCAACTGGCGAAGCTCGCGCAAGTCTGCTCCAGGTCGACGGGCGTTTTGCCCTCGAGGTACTGCCGCTCGAACATCGAAAGAATTTTTTCGGGTGTCATGGGCGCCGTCTCCGCATTGGATGCGCCAAGTCTAAAGGCGGCGCACCGCATGCGGAATGCTCCCGACGCCAACCCCGGGTTACTCCCAGGCAATATCCGCCATCGGTCGAAAAAGTCCTTGTACGACGCAAAAGCGTCGGCAAAAGGAAAAGGCGCCGTAGCGCCTTCTCCGTCGCCCCGTCGCAAGCCAGATTACGGCGCGTTGCGCTTGGCGTTGTCCTTGGCGTCTTCCTTAGCGTCGCCATAGGCCTTCTGCACCTTGCCCGCGCCTTGTTGCAGGTCGCCCTTGATTTCCTTACCCGGGTTGTCCGTGGCCTTGCCGACCGCTTCGTTGACCTTGCCCTTGACTTGCTCGGCCACGCCCTTCACCTGGTCCTTGTTCATTTTCGGCTCCACTATTTGGAATGCCGGCGCGACATTACGCCAGTATCCAGACTGAGCAACGGGTGTGCCCGTGCCTGCGCGCCGCCAGGTTTTCTCTCGCACGCACCGCGAAAAAATATTTTCAATCAGGCCTAAAGTCCCGCCACAGCCTGCCGTAAAGGTGCCAAGGAGAAGCCATGGACCGCACACCCATCACGCTTTCGGGATCATCTCAAGCCGCACTGGTCGATCGCGACATTGCGCACATTGCGCGTGTGATGCGGCCGTCTTTACACGGCGACCTGGGCGGCCCGATCCTGCCGGCCGGATATTGGCGCAAGCGTCTCTACCAGTTGCTCGACGCCGGCAGCTTGTCCCACGCGCAACTGTGCACGGTCGACAGCCTCCTACTCCAGCTCGATCAATACGAAGCCGAACCTCAACTGGCGTGGGACGCATTGGCGCCAGCCACTGCCGCGTTGTTCCCGCCGCCCTACCCGGCCAGCGCCAGCCACCCGGCCTGACACGCCGGGAGCCTGAACCCAGCTCTTTCCGGGCCGGCGGCATTCCGTACACGCGAGTTAAAAAAAGGCCGCGAACCAAAGTCGCGGCCTCAACACGTCGCAACGCGGGGATTCGCGTCACGCCGCAAGCGTACACGCGCAACTGTGACAGCCACGTTTAGCCGCGCATTTGCTCTGTGCCGGCGTTCCCGACCCGGAAATTTTCTGCCCAAGCGACGCAAAAAATAGGGAAATGGGACGACCTTAGGTCATAATGTCCGCAAAAATTCCCAGCAAGGACACCCGTGACCCTCGCCGCACCGCTCGCACTGCTCAAGCAAGCGCGCGCCCGCTTCACTCAACGCGAAATCGCCGCGCATGTCGGCAAGGACATCAAGACGGTACGTCGCTGGGAAAAAGGCGAAACGCAGTGCCCGGCGATGCTGGAACCGGCCTTGCGCGATCTGCTGCAAAACCGCGCGCGGACCCGCGGCAGCGTGAGCGGCGACGCCCAGTTCCGCTTTATCGATCTGTTTGCCGGCATCGGCGGGATTCGCATGGGGTTCGAGGCGCACGGCGGCGACTGCGTCTTTACGAGCGAGTGGAACGACTTTTCGACCAAGACCTATCGCGAGAATTATCCCGGCGGCGGTGAGCATGCGTTGATCGGCGACATCGTCTCGTTTCCGGCTGAAGACGTGCCGAGCCACGACGTTCTGCTGGGCGGCTTTCCGTGCCAGCCGTTTTCGATCGCCGGCGTGAGCAAGAAAAATGCGCTGGGCCGGCCGCACGGGTTCGAATGCACGACCCAAGGCACGCTCTTTTTCGACGTCGCGCGAATCATTGCCGCTAAACGCCCCGCCGCGTTCCTGTTGGAGAACGTGAAGAACCTGCTCTCGCACGACAAGGGCCGCACCTTCGACGTGATCCTGCAAACCTTGCGCGACGAACTCGGTTACGAAGTGCACTATCGCGTGGTCGACGGCCAGCATTTCACGCCGCAGCATCGGGAGCGGATCATCATCGTCGGCTTTCGCGGCAAGACTGCGTTCTCGTGGGACGACCTGCGCCTGCCGCAAGACGGCCCGCGTCTCGGCTCGATCCTGCATCGCACGGACGGCAGCGAGCCGGTGCTGCCGTGGGACCACGACCGTTTCTTCGATCACGCCGGCCGACGCGTGCAGCCCAAGTACACACTCACGCCGAATCTCTGGACTTACCTGCAGAACTACGCGGAGAAACATCGCGCGGCGGGCAACGGCTTCGGCTTCGGCATGGCTTATCCGACCAGCGTGACGCGCACGCTGTCGGCGCGTTATCACAAGGACGGCTCCGAGATTCTGGTCTATCAGGGCGAGTCACTGCGTCCACGCCGCCTCACGCCGCGTGAATGCGCGCGCCTGATGGGCTTTCCCGATACCTTCCGAATCCCGGTGAGCGACACGCAGGCCTACCGGCAGTTCGGCAACAGCGTCGTGATGCCGGTGATGCGCGAAGTGGCGCGCATCATGCTGCCGCATGTGCAAGCCCTGCTCGCAGAGGAGACTCGCCATGGTTCGAAGCAAACGCTCTCGCTCTACGCGTAAGCGGCCGGTCGGCGTGGATAGCCGGCGCAACAACCCATCGTTTGAGCGCTAGAAGAGATGGTCGATATCGTCGATAGCGCAACCCGCAGCCGGATGATGTCCGGCATTCGCGGCCGCAACACCAAGCCGGAAATTCTGATCCGCAGCCTGCTGCATCGACAGGGCTTTCGCTTCCGGCTGGATGCGCGCGATCTGCCCGGACGCCCGGATATCGTCTTGCCGCGCTACCGCGCCGTGGTGCTGGTGCACGGCTGCTTCTGGCACGGCCACGACTGTCGTCTTTTCAAATGGCCGCAAACGCGGCCGGAATTCTGGCGCGACAAGATCGGCCGCAATCGCAGCAACGACGACAAGGTTTGCGCGGCGTTGCTCGCCGGCGGCTGGCGCGTCGCGGTGGTATGGGAATGCGCATTGCGTGGCGCCAACCGCGATATCGAAGGTGTCTTGCAGCGGCTCGTCGAGTGGTTGAAGAGCGACGCGCCAAGCTTCGAGGAACGCGGCTGAAAGCCGCCTGTAGTGCGCCCGGCTCCCACGAATTCGAAGGCCGCTGGTGATACACTCGATTGGCTAACTCGGGGTACTTCCGCACGGCGCCCTGCCCTGCAAACCGGTTGCAAAACCGCACGCCCCGACCATCCCAGAACCACTCAAGAAGGGAGGCACATCATGGCAGATTTCCGTCTCTGGTCCGACGAATTTCCCACCAACGGCTTCATGCCGAAAGCCCACGAATATCACGACAAGGCCTTCGGCGTAGACGGCGAGAACATCTCTCCCGCGTTGCAGTGGGAAGCGCCGCCACCCGACACGCAAAGCTTCGCGCTCACCGTTCACGATCCCGACGCGCCCACCGGCAGCGGCTTCTGGCACTGGGTCGTGGTGAACATTCCGGGTGACGCCCGCTCGCTGCCGCGCAACGCCGGCAAGGCGGACGGCTCGCTGCTGCCGCAAGGCGCGCTGCAAGTGCGCAACGACTACGGCACGGTCGGCTTCGGCGGCACCGCGCCGCCGCGCGGCGACAAGGCGCATCGCTACATCTTCCGTCTGCATGCGTTGCGGGTGCCGAGTCTGCCGATCAACGCGGACACCACCAACGCGGTGGCGCGCTTCATGACGCATCTGAACGAACTCGACTCGACCACTCACACCGGCCTGTACGAACTCAAATAACGCGGAAGACGCGCTGGCCGGCGCGCTCAGACGGCGCCGGCCAGCTCCTCGACGACGGCACGCGACGCGCGCGAGCGGCGAACCGCCCCACTACAACTCGAACAATCGATGCACGCACAACCACCGCGCAAGAACCGCGCCGACGGCACCATCGCCGCCGAAGCGGCCGACACACTCGCCCCCGATCCATCGCTGCGCGACGACACCGAACAAGGCCTGCCGATTCCGCAGCGCTACTGGGCGATGCTGGTTATCGCGCTATCCCTCACGCTCGCGGTACTCGACAGCGCGATTGCCAACGTGGCGCTGCCCACTATCGCGCGCAACCTGCACGCGAGCGCGGCCGGCTCGATCTGGGTCGTCAACGCCTATCAGCTGGCGATCACCATCTCGCTGTTGCCGCTCGCCTCGCTCGGCGACCGCATCGGCTACCGGCGTATCTATCTGGCGGGGCTGATTCTGTTCACGGTGGCGTCGTTCGGTTGCGCGTTGTCGACTTCGCTGCCAACCCTCGCGCTGGCTCGCGTGATTCAGGGGTTCGGCGCAGCAGGCATCATGAGCGTGAATACGGCGCTGGTACGCATGATCTATCCGCCCGCGCAGCTCGGGCGCGGCGTCTCGATCAACGCGATGGTGGTCGCGGTGTCGTCGGCGGTCGGGCCGACTGTCGCTTCCGGCGTGCTCGCGGTCGCCTCGTGGCCATGGCTGTTCGCCATCAACGTGCCGATCGGCATCGCGGCTATCGTCGGCGGCTTCAAGGCGCTACCGATGAACCCCGGCCACGAATCGCCCTACGACTATCCGAGCGCGGTGATGAACGCGTTCGTGTTCGGCCTGCTGATCTTTGCCGTCGACGGCCTCGGCCACGGCGAAGGATTCGGCTACGTCGCGCTGGAAGCGCTCGGCGCGCTCGTGATCGGCTATTTCTTCGTGCGCCGCCAGTTGACGCAGCCCGCTCCGTTGCTGCCGATCGATTTGCTCAGGATTCCCATCTTTGCGCTCTCGATCGGCACCTCGGTCTGCTCGTTCTGCGCGCAGATGCTCGCTTTCGTGTCGCTGCCCTTTCTGTTGCAAGACACACTCGGCTTATCGCAGGTAGAGACCGGGCTACTCATGACGCCCTGGCCTGCCGTCATCATCATCGCGGCGCCGATTGCCGGCGTGCTGTCGGACAAGGTGTCGTCGGGATGGCTGGGCGGCGTCGGTCTTGCCGCGATGACGGCCGGGTTGTTGCTGCTCGCCACGCTCGGCGCGCATCCGGACGCCATGCAGATCGCGTGGCGAATGGCCTTGTGCGGCGCCGGCTTCGGCATCTTTCAGTCGCCGAACAATCGCACCATGCTGTCCGCGGCGCCGCGCGAGCGCAGCGGCGGCGCAAGCGGCATGCTGGGCACCGCGCGCCTGACGGGCCAGACGCTCGGCGCGGCGCTGGTCGCGCTGATCTTCGGAATCGCGCCGCAACATGGACCGACCGTCGCGCTTTACGTGGCCGCGTGCTTTTCGGCGCTCGCCGCGGTGATCAGCACGATGCGCGTCACGCAACGAGCCAACGTGCAACCGGCCTGAGTTCCCGCAAGAGATTTTTTCCGCCGCTCCAATATGCCGACACAAAAAGGGCGTGGCTCGCGTCGTGCGAGCCACGCCCTTCTCTCCTAATTTCCACAACCGCCAATCAGACGACGTGACCAGCACGCGCGGCTGCAAAGCCAGCCGCTCGACCGTCAATCCCGCAACGACGACGCGGTCACGTCAGCGAGCTTTACCGCTTTGGCCGTCACCGAAGATGCCGTCGCGACGTTGCGCAGATCCGCGAGGAAGGTATCGCGCCAGACGGACAGATTGTTCTCGCGCATCGGCGCCATCATGTCGGCATGGCGCGCCTGACGCTCGGCTAGCGGCATCGACAGTGCGCGTTCCAGCGCCTCAGCCATCTGCGACAGATCGAACGGATTGACGACCAGCGCGCCGGGCAGTTGCTCGGCGGCGCCGGCGAATTGCGACAGCACCAGCACGCCCGGATCAGCCGGATCCTGCGAAGCGACATATTCCTTCGCGACGAGATTCATGCCGTCGCGCAGCGGCGTCACATAGCCGACCTGCGATTGACGGAACAGCGCCATCAGCAGATTGCGCTCGTATTTGCGGTTCAGGTACTGGATCGGCGTCCAGTCGAGTTGCGCGAACCGGCCGTTGATGCGGCCCGCTTCGCCCTCGAGCGTCTGACGAATCCTCTGGTAGGTCGACACGTCCGCGCGCGTCGGCGGCGCGATCTGCACCAGCGACACGCGCCCGTGCCAACCCGGCGCGTTCAGCAGCAGCCGCTCGAACGCCTGGAAGCGCTCCACCAGACCCTTCGAATAGTCGAGGCGGTCCACGCTCATGATCAGCTTGCGTCCGCGCATGCCGTCGCGCAGGCTACGCACTGGCTTGCGGTCGGTGAACTGCTCGGCGGCTTTGGCGATCGCGTCCGGATAGATCCCGATCGGATACGCGCCCACTTTCAGGAAGCGGTTATACGCGTGCACCATGCCGTCTTCGCTCGAGGTGCCGTGCTGGCCGCGCTCGATAAAGTCGACGAACGACTGGCGATCCGCATCAGTCTGGAAGCCGATCACGTCATAGCTGCACATGGCCTTGACCAGTTCTTCGTGCGGCGGAATCGTGCGCAGCACTTCCGGCACCGGAAACGGAATGTGCAGGAAGAAACCGATCGGATTTTTCACGCCCAGTTCGCGCAGGCAGCGTGCGAACGGCAGCAGGTGATAATCGTGAACCCAGATGATGTCGTCGGGCTTGAGCAGCGCCTTGAGCTGCTTCGCCAGCGTTGCGTTGACGCGCTGATAGCCCGCGTATTCCTGCCGGTCGTAGCGCGACAGGTCGTTGCGATAGTGGAACGTCGGCCACAGCGTCGCATTGGAAAATCCGCGGTAGTACTGGTCGTAATCGCGCTTGGTGAGGCCCACCGTCGCGTACGTCACGTTGCCTTGTTTTTCTATCACCGGAGCGCTCGGCTCGCTCACCGTCTCGCCGCTCCAGCCGAACCACACCCCGCCGCTTTCCTTCAGCGCGTCCAGCACGCCGATGGCGAGGCCGCCCGCTGCGGGACGGCCTTCCTGCGTCGGCGCGACACGATTCGATACCACGATCAGTCTGCTCATTGGTGCTCCACCTAGTTCAGTTGTTTCGTTGCATACGGCTATGTGTCGAAAAGATGCATGCAAGTCGCGTGCCGTTTTTAGAGATGCCGGAAATAAAAATGTATGTAAATGTGACGAACGAGCAGAAACACGCGGCGCCACCTCACCGCGAAGAAGTTTTTTCTGCTTTGTATGACAAAACCGGAAGGCCTCATGCCGGCCGTCATATCGGCTCAAGCATCCTGTTCCGAGCCGAGATCGCGCTGGTATTCCAGGCCTTCCTGGCGCACGCCGCCCTGGTTGTGCTCGCCGTCTGGCGGGGCATCGGGCGCGATGCGGTTCTGGCCCGCCGGGTCGTGCTGCTCCGGCGGGCTGTCTTTGCTGCCGCCCGGCCGGGAATCGCGCTTCGAATGGCGCGCTGAACGTCGCAGTGCTGGATGTCTCATGATCCACGCCTCCAGGGGAAGCCCGCCGCCGGTTCGCGGCACTCATACAGTCTAGGGGTCGCCACCGTAAATTGCCGGTAAAAGATGCGCCGGCTTTGTAACAAGTACATAAAATCACTGCGCCGCACTGTGGTGCAACGCCCAGCGAGCGTCAGAGTTAGATTTGTAGCGTCCGGAACGACTGGCGCTGATCGGCTTGCGGCGTTTGCGTGGGCTGCGGCGGCGGATCGCCGATGGGCGGAGCGACCGGCTCGATAGGTTCGATCGGCTGCGGACTCGGATCGGGACTCGGACCTGGAACGGGAATAGTGTCGGGCTCACCGGGACTCGGCGGCGCAATCGGAGGCGGTGACGGCGGCTCGATCGGCTCGGGACGGTGAGCGTGGATCGGCAGGGAAAGCGCGGGAGCGGCAGCGTAGTCCGGCATATTGTTATCCTCGTTTGCGTTTCATTGAATCGCAGCAAGGCCTGTGCCGTTACGGATGCGCCCCCGGCTGGATGGCGTCTATCTTGTGAGCGGTGTGGGCGCGTTAAGCGTCCGCGCCGCCCAGTGCGCGCGATTCGTCGGCGGCGTCGCCGTCTTCACGCGCGTCGTTGCCGTACTCGACGAGGCGGTTATACAGCGTCTTCAGGCTGATGCCGAGAATCTCGGCGGCTCGCGTCTTCACGCCGCCGCACTGCTCGAGCGTGGCGAGAATCAACTGACGGTCCGCTTCGGCGAGCGACGTGCCGAATGGAATCGTAATCGCCGTGCCGGCCGCGGGCTTCGACAGCGTGATCTGCAGCGGCACCGTTGCCGTGCTGTCCGAATCCGCACCCGACATGATGTGCGCGCGCTGCACGTAGTTCTTCAATTCGCGCACATTGCCCGGCCACGGGTAGGACATCAGCATGTCCTTCACGGCCGCGGGGAAATGCTTCTTCGTGCTGTGGCGCTCATTAAGTTCGTCGAGGAACGCCTGGGCCAGCAGCTCCACATCCTTGCCCCGCTCGCGCAACGGCGGCAGGCTAATCGGGAACACGTTCAAGCGGTGGTACAAGTCGAGCCGCAGCTTGCCTTCCAGCACGGCCTGCTCGGGATCGCGGTTGGTCGCCGCGATCAGACGCACGTCCGTTTCAATTTCCTTGGTCGTGCCAACCCGCATGAACATGCCGGTTTCCAGCACGCGCAACAGCTTGACCTGCAACTCGATCGGCATCTCGGTGATTTCGTCGAGGAACAGCGTGCCGCCGTTCGCGCGCTCGAAATAGCCCTTGTGCTGACGGTCCGCGCCGGTAAACGAACCGCGCTCGTGGCCGAACATTTCGGATTCGATCAGATTCGGCGAAATCGCGCCGCAATTCACCGCGAGAAACGCGTGCTTGCGACGCAAGCTGAGCTGGTGCAGCGTCTGCGCGGCGACTTCCTTGCCGGTGCCCGACTCGCCCACCAGCATGACCGAGGCCGCCGTAGGTGCAACGCGACCGATCTGGTCGTAGACCTCCTGCATGGCCGGCGAATTGCCGAGCATCAGGCCGAAGCGGCCCATGCGGCGCAACTCGCCGCGCAACGTGCCGATTTCCGCCTTCAGGTCGCCGGCGCGCGGCAGGCGCGAGAGGATCGCCTTCACGCGCTGCATGTTGATCGGCTTCACCAGGTAGTCGGTGGCGCCCATCTTCAGCGCGTTGACGGCCGACTCCACCGTGGCATGGCCGGTAATCACGATCACCTCCACGCCGGAGCGCGGATCGAGATCTTCGAACAGGTCGACCCCGCTGCCGTCCGGCAGCTTCAGGTCCGTAAAAACGACGTCCGGCATCTGCCGGACCAGTTGAATGCGCGCTTCGCGCAAATCGCCCGCGGTGGCGGTGGTCAGGCCATCTTCCCCGATGATGGCGGAAAGTGCCTCGCGGGTACCGGCATCGTCATCGACAATCAGTACATGTGGCATCGCGTCTCGAAAGCCTGCAAGCGTGGGTATGGGAAAACATGCAAACGCGCATGTTGAAATGCGTGCCGTCGACCTGCGCTTCGCCGTTGCCGCGGGCTCTAATGTGAGCACCCACCAACTCTGACCCAACGCGCCAAGCCGACGACTTGATTCAATCTTGCAACAATATGAGGGCAAACCCACCCGCCCCAACCGTCATTGTTGTTTATTTACCTATTATAAGGCTTTACGGAGACAAATTTGCAAGGCATACCGGGCGCCGCCCGTCACTGCGGCGAGCCGGCGATGCAGTGCGGACAAACTGCTCAACTACGCGGGAACGGCCATGCGCCGCCGTTGCCATTCGGGTAAGCGGAGCCGTTGGCGCCATGCGCGCTCGGACCCATGTCGCCGGCCGTGGTCGCCTGATTGGCGGTCGGCGCAGGCGGCGCCGCGACCGCGCCGCCCTCGTTTTCCCAACGGCCCAACTCGCGCGCCACGGGGATTTGCGCGGCGCGGTTGCGCCGCTGTACGTAGCGCACTGCCAGAAAGCCGCCGAGCGCCATCAGCGCGCCGAAGATGCCGATTTTGGGTCGTGCCATCGTGAACTCCTTGTCGTCATGAAGCGGATTGAGACCGGGATGCGGCTCAGCGCGTGGTCAGCACGCCGAGTACAAAGCCGACGCCCGCGGCGATGCCGATCGAACGCCACGGGTTCTGCCGCACGTAGCGTTCGGTATTGACGGTGGCGGCCCGATAACGCCGCTGCGCGTTCTCCTGCGCATCGCCAAGCGCCGACTGCAGGGTTTCGACATGCGTGCCGAGTTTGTCGCGCAGCACGCCGACGCCCTCGCCGGGCACATTGGCGACCAGCCGCAACATTTCTTCCGAGTCCTTCAGCAGCACCCGCAGATCCTCGACAATCTTCTGGCCGCCGAGTGCAAGCTGTTGCGTGGTGTCAGTCATCATTCACTCCTGGTCTGAGTTCGGCGTTGCGCGTGCGTTCCGGCGAGTGCGCATAACGCTGCAAATTGGCGAGCGGCGATCGCTGCCCAAGCGCAACATATGCTATGCAATCGCGAGAAAAAGCACACGCGTGTCGGATGGAAGTTGCAAACGCCGTGCCCGGTAAATTTGCCTTCGACGCCGCAAGCAAACACCAAGCCAGGCACTTTCGACCGAACGTGCACTAATGTGTTTTTTCAACCCTCAGATCGTTTGCCGAAAACGGTGCCAAAGTGGTTAAATCAATCTTTGAGAGATAGCGAGCTCGCTGGTTAATCTCGTTCCAGGCCTGCGCGCCGTAACAACAAACTCATTTGCACAGGACCCCCGTTTATGGCGTCAATCGACCTCGCCTCGCCCACCGTCTCCGGCGGAGGCAATGCTTCGGCAATGGCGAAGCAGCGCGTCGCGGACGGCATCGTGGGACTCAAATCGTACGGCTTGCTGTATGGCTCGTCGCCGGTGATGCTGGATTTGTATCAACAGATCGAGCGCTTCGCGGGTACTGACGCGACCGCGCTGATCATCGGCGAATCCGGCACGGGCAAGGAGTTGATTGCCCGCACGATTCACGATCAAAGCAACCGCAAGGAAGCACCATTCGTCGCCGTGAATTGCGGCGCGATTCCCGACGAACTCATCGAAGCCGAACTGTTCGGCCACGAGAAAGGCAGCTTCACGGGCGCGGTCCAAGGCCGCGTCGGCTACTTCGAACATGCGAACGGCGGCACGCTGTTCCTCGACGAAATTACCGAGATGGCGCCGGTGCGCCAGGTCAAGCTGCTGCGCGCGCTGGAAACCGGCACGTTCTACCGGGTCGGCGGCAATGACCTGATTAGCGGCAACGTGCGCGTGATCGCCGCCACCAATCGCGACCCCGCAATCGCGGTCAAGGAAAACGGCCTGCGTGAAGACCTCATGTACCGCCTTGCGGTTTTTCCGCTGCGGGCGCCGCCGCTGCGCGAGCGCGAGAACGACCGCGAACTGCTTGCGCAACACTTCCTCGCGCTGCTGAATCAGCAGGAAGGCACGAGCAAAAGTTTCAGCAAGCGCTCGATCGAAACGCTGCGCACATGGTCATGGCCGGGCAACGTACGCGAGTTGAAGAACGCGGTCTATCGCGCGTTCATTCTCGCGGAGAAGATCGTGGAACTGCCGCATCCGCATCTCGCGTCGCGCGTGAAAAAACCGATGACACAGGGCGATGCGATGAGCGTATGGATCGGCACGCCGCTCGCCGACGCGCAAAAGCAGATCATTCTCGGCACGCTCAAATATTGCGGCGGCGACAAACGGCGCGCGGCCAAAGCACTCGGCGTGAGTCTCAAAACCTTGTACAACCGCTTGAGCGCTTACGGCGACGAAAGCGCCGAAGACGAACCCGAGCAATAAACTCATGCCGTGCCACGCGTGGTGTGGAGTGGAGCGGCGTGAGTGCTTGCCTCGCGTGCCTAAATGATCGGGCGCATGCGGGCTTCTGTGGGTAAGCTGCCGCTGCAAAAAGCCTGCTTCCTGCGCCTTGAACCCCGAACAGAATCCGTTCGCACCGCCAATCAAAATAGGCTGCGCCCAAACAGAAACCCCTTTGTCTCGCACCATCTTTTGCAATTGCTTGCATTTTCCCTCTGCCAATTACAAATAGCATCCTGCAAAATGCGGCACACGCATTGCTAGGTGGGGAACGCGTGTTACTCGTTCGCGCAGCGGTTATTCGAGCACGAACGAAAGGCACTTGCAGGAGCAGAGACAGGGAAATGCAAAAAAGTATGGTGTGGGCCGTATGGGCAAAACGAACAGCCGGGCGTGGACGTCCCAATGCAACGGCGCTCGTTGCTCTTGCTGTGGCGATCTCGTCGGCGCTGAGCGGCTGTAGCTCGCTCTATTCGGAAGGCGCCACCGCCGGCGCCGGTATCGCAGGCGCCGCGCTCGCGGCGAAAGTCACCAGCAACGCGGCCGTCGCGACCGGCATCGGTCTCGGCGCG